>NZ_JBEXVD010000019.1:0-155806 GCF_040638655.1 Streptomyces sp. NPDC005963
CACCCCCCGGGCCATACCTTCAACAGGGGGGAGCAGTCATGCCGGGCCCGGAGGCCGGGAGCCCCATTGCGGGACCACCAAAAAGGTAATGGGGGTGAGGGCGCGGCCGGCGTTGGCGGCGAGATCGTGGAGGTCTTGAGGGTGTCTTCTCCGCGTTGGTGTTCTTCTTCGGTACAGCGTGCTTGCTTCCAGAGGTCGAGGGCTCTGTTTTGGTCGGCGTTGCAGGCTCGCACGTAGGCGAGGACGAGTTCGCATGCGACCACACTCCCCCTCGGGCCCCCGCACCTCCCATAGGCCAGATCCGGTACGAGGGGGCGAGGATTCGCGCCCCGCCCCGTGCGTTCTGGTGAGTGTGCCCAACGACTTCAGACCGGCACAGCCGACCGGCTCTCCGTGGCAGCGGGCGGTCAGGAACTGAGGCCGTGGGGCAAGCGGTGTCGATGGGTTCAGTGCTCCGCGAGCGAAGCCGCCCAAGCATCGCCGGTGCCGTTGAGCACGGGCACACTCCGCCCGACCGGCCTCGGTGAGCCGGGCGAGCGGCTCCGTTTGTCCCGGGCGTGTGGCACACACGTTCGGTGCCAGTGCGATTGAACCGCCACAGCCGCTTCGGCGGAGGTTCGTCAGACAGGAGTGACCAAGAGGGAGGCTCCAGGTCCGGTGAGCTCGTCCGGTTCGATCCGTCGCCCGGAGACGGACAGAAGGAGTGAAAGCGCGGTTCCGCTCACGTCCGGACCATCTCCGATCGACACATCGACGTCCACAGCCGTGAGGCGAACGCGCGTCACGAGTTCCTTGGCTCCGCCGAAGGAAGCCGGGGTGCGAGTCTGCAGGTGGAGCGATCTGACCACGGCCTCCTGCGCATAGGCATGAGCGATGCCCAGGGGTCGGCGAATGTCCTCGCCGTGGACGACCTCTTCGACGAGTCGGCTGTCGAGCGGCGCAGGCGGGGACGACTTCCGGGAGGCAACCTGGCGAAGTCGTTCCAAGGTCTCCCGTGGTGAAGCACCGCGCTCGCGTTGCACACCGCGTGCGTTCTGCCGGTCGAAGTCGAACCGCGCCCGGGCAAGGCCCGTGACGAAGCCGAGGCGCGTCGTTCGAGCGGAGTCGACGAGATGCGCGACCACGTCATGCACGGTCCACCCGTCACACAGGGACGGCTCCTCCCACTGCTCGTCGTCGAGGTTGCTGAGGTCATCGATCAGCGCCGCACGCTCCGCATGCACCATCGACCAGACGTCGTTCTTCACGGCTCCTCCTTCTCGCAGGCCCCATGGCCCGCGAGCTGAGACTCGTACCAGGGGAGAAACTCATCGCTGGTCGCCGGTCCGGATGGTTCGGCAACCCATTGGACGGCACGCTACGCCTCGGGCAGTGGCATTGTGAGGGTGCCGGCTCCGATGGCCGGTGGGCGGGAGCCGGCGTACCGTCGTTCGGTACGGGCCACCGGCACGGGGCACGGACGTCTTGCACCCGGTCATCGGCCTGAGATCTGCCCCCGAGCAGGGGAGAACCGTCGTGAAGGCAGTCCAGTACCGTGCCATCGGCTCGGATCCGGAGGTCGTCGACATTCCGGCCCCCGAGCCGGGCCCCGGTCAGATTCTGTTGAAGGTCACCGCAGCCGGTGTGTGCCACTCCGATATCGCGGTGATGGCATTGCCCGCGGAGCAGATCGTCTTCCCGCTACCGCTCACCCTCGGGCACGAGGGCGCGGGTGTGGTCACCGGGCTCGGCAGCGGGGTGTCCGGTGTGGCGATCGGGGATGCCGTCGTGGTGTACGGACCATGGGGGTGCGGTGTCTGTCCGGTCTGTGCTTCCGGCCGGGAGAACTACTGTCCCCATGCACGCACCCTCGGCATCCACCCTCCGGGTCTCGGCACACCGGGCGCGATGGCGGAGTACATGGTGGTCGACGACGTACGTCATCTGGTGCCGATCGGCGGATTGGATCCGGTGGCCACGGTGCCGCTCACCGATGCCGGCCTGACGCCCTACCATGCGATCCGTCGTGCACTGCCGAAACTTGTGCCGGGGTCCACGGCCGTCGTCATCGGCACGGGCGGACTCGGTCACCTCGCCATCCAACTGCTGAGAGTCCTCACCCCGGCCCGGGTCGTCGCCCTCGACGTGTCCGAGGACAAACGGCAACTGGCCCTCAGCGTCGGTGCGCACGAGGCTCTCCCTTCGGATGCGAACGCCGCCCCACGGGTGCGTGAACTCACCGACGGTCATGGCGCCCAGGCCGTCTTCGACTTCGTCGGAATCGACCTCACCGGTCGCATGGCCGCCGACATGGCCGGCATGGATTCCGACATCCAACTCGTCGGTCTCGGGGGCGGCACCCTCCCGGTGGGATTTGCTCGGGTTCCGTACGGCACGTCCGTCACGGCACCCTACTGGGGCGGTCGTACCGAACTGGCCGACGTCGTCGCCCTCGCCCAGGCCGATGTGCTCTCCGTACACACCGAAACATTCAGCATCGACGAGGCGCCACTTGCTTACAGACGACTGCACGCCGGCGACATCACGGGCCGCGCAGTCATCCTCCCCCACGGCTGAACCCGACGCTTGGCGCATCCCCACGCACGAGGCCGATGGTCCCCACGGCCTGCGAGTCGGATACGGGGATCGAAGCGCGGCACAGGTGCCCCTCAAGGCGAGCGTGCTGAACTTCGCCGTACGTCAAAGCCGTGCGAGAGCCATCCGCTGCCATGGAAAAACGCAGTTCATTAGGGTCGATCAGCTTCGGTGGTTGGATTTCAGCGTGCCTCCCCCTGGGTCGCGCATTGCCGGCGGTGCACCAGGGTTTCGCGCCAGACGGCGGCCATCTCGCCGTGCAGGAGCCGGAGTCGGCAGAGGGATCCTTCGGCCGCAGAGCGGCTCGAGTCGGCCGGTGTGAGCACGGCCAACAGCACCAACCCGGAACGTCTGACCAGATGGTCTCGGCCAGGTACAGGGACACGCCGGATGTCATGCGCGGCCCGGACGAACCGCGGTCCCCGTCGCCGATCCGGCGAAGACGAGCAATTGCGAATCGAGTTCACTATTAAGTAAGGTGTGCCTAAGTTTGTTGGCCGGATCCGTATCTGTCCAACCCCGCGAGCAGTGGCTGGAGAACGGAATCCGCTGCGACCACGAGCGCATCGTGCGTGCCGCGAACAGGAAGGTGCACGACCATGATCTACGGCGAGTTGTGCGTCGGCACCGTACGCGACGTCACGCTGGGCCTGCGGCAGATCACCTTCGACGGCAACTCACCGCTCGACCTGCTTCCGGCTGCTCCCGAGCGGCACGGGAGGCCGCTCCTCCCTCGCGGCGGACGCGGCGGCTCCTTGGGAGTTGCCCGCGCGGGACGGTGGTTCCACCGGCCGGCTCGGGTCGGCACGCGGCACTCCGGAGGTCGACCGCCGACTCCGAATCTCGCCGTCCACTCCTCCCAAGATGTGCCCGACGCCGACGCAAGGCCGTCGCGAGAGTCGCCGTACGCCGCAGCCCCGTCAACGCCCACCTACCGTCCGCCGCACCCCGGCAACACAACGACCCTGGCTGTCGTGCCACCCGGACCGCGCCAGCGCACATAGCCCCGGTCCGAATCGCCGGTCACCGAGACATTCCACATCACCACCGGTACCACCGGGAACCACCATTCGCACGAAACGAGGCACTTCCATGTCCCCACTCCCCCGCATGCTGCGCGCTGCCATGGCCTTCGCCGTGGCAGGGCTCGTCCTCACTGGCTGTTCCGACAGCGACAACGCCAGCCCCCGGGAGACGGGTGCCTCGAACTCCCCGGGCCAGCAGGGTGCATTCCCGTTGACCCTGACCCATGGCCAGGGCAAGGCCACCATCCCTCGCAAGCCCCAGCGCGTCGTGGTGCTGGGGTTCGCCGACGCCCAAATAGCCGCAGCCCTGGGAGCCCCGGTGGTCGGTGCATCCCGCAACACCTCCTCGTCCGACGGAAACTGGCTGGGTGTCTCACCCGCCTTCTCACAGAAGGTGCTGACGCTCGACGCACTGAACCCGAACCTGGAGAAGATCCTTGCGCTGAAGCCGGATCTCATCCTGATGACCACCGCACAACCCTCGTACGGCAACGCCTACGCGAAGCTGTCGGCCGTCGCGCCCGTGATCTCCTACAAGACGAAGCTGCTCCAGGACTCGGGCGACGAGTTGACCAGGCTCATCGGGCAGGCGCTCGGTGAGGAAGCGAAGGCTGAGCAACTCATCGAGAAGTCGCACAAGACGCTCGCCGACTTCGCCGCCGCACATCCGGGGCTGAAGGGCAAGACGTACGCGTTCGGGCAGGAGTCCGCCGGTACGGTGCACACGGTCATTGCGACGGACGGGCCCACCGCCCGCTTCTTCGGAACGCTCGGCATGCGGCTGCCGGGACCGCTGACGAAGCTGCGGATCGAGTCCGCCGGAACCACACAGCTCTCCCAAGAGAACCTGGACCTGCTGGACAGTGCGAACGTCGCCTTCTTCGGTGTCGCAGGTCAGAAGGCGCGGGAGGACTTCGTCAAGCGGCCCGTGGTGTCCTCCCTCAAGCTGACGACCGGCGGCAATCTCCACTTCCTCGACTTCAATGAGTCCGGCATGCTGCTGGGCCCCAACCCGGCAGTCACGGATGCCCTCCTGGCGAAGCTGGGACCCGCACTGAAGAAGGCTGCGGGATAGGTCGTGTCTCCAACGTCCCGCCGGCCTGTCGTGCCCCAGGACACCCGGACCCCGCGTTGCTCCACAACGCGGGGTCCGGCGCTGTCAGTGCCATGGGATTGACTACCGACCATGAGCCACGTCGAACTCGTCGCCAGAGTACGGAAGATGGTTGAGCAGCCATCATCCGCCCTCGATGCACCGATCGTCTACGAACTCCCGGACGGGACGAGCCTGGCGGAGCTCATTACCGCAGTTCGTCTCTGGGCCGGGCAGCCCCGAAACCTCGCCATGGGGGGATTCACCGACCCATCGCTCGTCGAGAGCACCGGGGCACCGCTCGTCGAGCAGTTCGGTGGGGAACTGGAAGAGATGCGGGGGTGGGCGTACAAGTCACACTGGATCGGATGCGGGCGGATAGCCCGCTCAGGGGAGGCGCGCACGATCGTCGTGGTCGCCGATCGCCGTGACCCTGCGGTCGTCGGCTTCCCCGAAGGCGCTTCTTGGGCCGAGAAGCTGCGCATCCTCGTCGGCTGGGAATCGACGGACCGAACCGTCGTCGACTGGCCGGCTACCGAGGCCGCCCTCGGGACACCGCTGCCGAGCGACTACAAGGAGATCGTCGAGGTGTTCGGCCCGGGCTGCTTCGACGACTACCTCGACCTCCTCGTCCCCGGCACCCGCAGCAGCAACATCCTCCTATGGTTCCAGAACGATGCAGTGCACGCCGCTGAACTGTGGGAGCCGTACTCGGTCTACCCGACTCCCGGTGGGTTGCTGCGCTGGGGAGCATCGGAGCAGGAGATCACCTTCGTCTGGCAGACGGGCGCGCCCGATCCGGACGACTGGCGGGTGTTGGTGGAGTTCCACTTCGATGAATGGGAGCGGTACGACTGCGGCATGGGCGAGTTCCTTGTGCGAATGCTCACCGATGTCCAGTTCGGCTTTCCCACCCGCCGCATATCCACCCACTACTTCACACCAAATGGTCATTGATCCTTCTGTTCCTGAGCACCCAAGGGACCACGACCAAGACGGGCGACCGTCCTTCCTCCGTCGTACGAGCAAGGGTCGCGCTGCTCCCCGGGCGGCGCCGTTGCTCTGCGATGCCGGGCTCGCTGCTCTGCGATGCTGAGCCCATGCCGAGCACAGAGCGCCGCCCAGATCCCGTCAGCCCGGACGCCCCCGCGGTCATAACGAAGCCACTGCTCACCCAGTCGTGGCTGGACCTCGCCTTCGTCCATTGGGCGGTGGATCCGGCGCTCGTTGCCGGGCTGATGCCGACCGGCACCGTGCCCGACACGCTCCACGGGACCACGTACGTCGGATTGGTGGCCTTTCGCATGGATCGAGTGGGCTGGTTCCGACTGCCCGGCATCCCCTACTTCGGCGCCTTCCCGGAAACGAACGTGCGCCTGTACTCGGTCGACGCACACGGCCGGCGCGGAGTGGTGTTCCGCTCGATGGACGCGTCCAGGCTGGTCCCCGTGGTCATGGGGCGGATCGGCTTCCGACTGCCCTATCTCTGGTCACGCATGTCGGTCCGCTCCGAAGGTGACACCCTCGCCTACACCAGTCGTCGGCGTTGGCCCGGACCTCGCGGTACGAGCAGCAGCATGACGATACGCAAGGGCGAACGCATCGAGGAGCCAACGGAACTGGAGCAGTTCCTGACCGCTCGATGGGGGATGCACAACCCCTTTCCCGGCGGCGTCGCCTTTCTACCGAACGACCATCCGCGCTGGCCGCTGTACCGAGCGGAGCTCATCGAATGCCGGGATGAACTGGTCGCGGCGGCGGGACTGCCCGCACCGCGCGAAGAGCCCGTCAGCGTGCTCTACTCCCCGGGCGTTCCCGTCCGCCTCGGCCGCCCAGCCCGTCCCCTCGACATCTGAGTGACACTGCACCACAAGCGAGGTGGTGGGGAGTGCCGGATCCGGTGAACGGGTCTTGCTCTGCTGGTGCCACGTCGAACGACGGTCGAGGGGCCTCACGCGGTCAGCCGGCCTGCTGCCCGGTGTGCCCACTGGTGTACGGCCGTCGGAAGGCCTCCAATGCCTGCCCGTGCTGTGCAGCGGCCTTCAAAGTCGGATAGTCGATGTACCCGGTTGCCCCACCCGTGTACATGAAGTACTCGTCGCGCGGCGGATTCAGTGGCGCCCCGGATCGCAGTCGCTCGACCAGGTCGGGATTGGCGAGGAAGGCGCGGCCCAGCGCAATGATGTCCGCGCCTGCCGCCAGAAGGCGTTCGCCCGATGCGCGACCGCCGTCCGCCGGGAGCGGCCCACCCCAGCCGAGCTTCGGGTTGGCGATCAACCTGCCAGGCCAGGCTGCCCGTATCTGCGAGAACAGGGGCTGGTCCGGATCGGCGAACACGATGTGCAGATAAGCGAGGCCGGTCCCGGCGTCACCCGGGCGGCCCCCGGTCCGGGCGGGGCCACCCAACTCCCAACCGATTCCGGCCAGCGCGTGGACCAGGGCCGGGTAGAGCGTCTCGGTGTCGTCCTCCCGCACACCGTTGAAGATGCCTCCGGGAGAGATCCGCACCCCTACTCGCTCCGGCCCGATGGCCTGGGCGACCGCCCTGACCACCTCGACGGCGAAGCGTACGCGATTCTCAACAGGGCCGCCGTACAGGTCCGTGCGCCGGTTGCTGTTGGACGCCATGAACTGGTGCAACAAGTGCCCGTTGGCCGCGTGGACCTCGACCCCTTCGAACCCCGCGGCCAGGGCGTTGCGTGCGGCGGCGGCAAAGTCAGCGACGGTCGTCCTGATGTCGTGCGCGGTCATTTCGCGCGGCGCTACCGACGGCCGTCGGCCGCTCGGGGTGTGAATGGTATCGGGCAGTGGGATCGGGGACGGAGCGATGGGGATCAGTCCGCTGGTGTGAGGATGTCCCACTCGCCCACCGTGTTGGAGTTGGAGGAACATCCGGCCACCGGCGTCCCGGACCGCCTCGGTGACGCGCTGCCACCCGGCGACTTGGGCGGCGTTGTGGATCGCGGGGATGTTCGGGTAGGTCTGGCCGACGGGGTTCGGGGCGGCAGCCTCGGCAATGATCAGTCCGGCGGTGGCGCGCTGCGCGTAGTACGTGGACATGAGGGTGCCGGGAACCCCGTCGGCACCGGCCCGGTTGCGCGTCAACGGCGCCATCACCAGACGGTTCGGGAGGTCCAGCCGGCCGAGTCGGACCGGTTCGAAGAGCCCGGAAGGCACGGGTGCATGAGTCATGCCGGTACGGTAGAAAGTGACACCGGTGTCAGGTTCAAGCCCGGTGCGATGGGGGCGGGATGCGGATCGGTGAGTTGGCGCGCCGAAGCGGTGTGAGCGAGCGCTCTCTGCGCTACTACGAACAACAGGGGCTGCTCCGCGCGGAGCGGACGCCGGGTGGCCACCGGGAGTACGACGATGGTGCTGTCGACCGCGTCGTGCGCATCCAGGCGCTGTACGCCGCGGGCCTGAACAGCAAGAAGATCGCGCAACTGTTGCCGTGCATGCGGGATGTCGACGGCGGTCCCAACGAACACGCGACAAACCGTCTGGTCAGCGAACTGGTCGCGGAACGGGACCGTATCGACCGTCTGATCGCCGAGTTGGCGTTGTCCCGGGGCGTCCTGAACGAGGTCATCGACGCCGCTGGAAACCCACGCGACACCCCGGGCCAGTAGGGATCCCACGGCATCACTGGCTTGGCCCATGCTGGCAGGCGTGCTGAACACCACGTACGAGCCTTGTCGATCGCTCCTGCACACGCATGCGGAGAGCGCGGACCCCGGCTGAGCCCCGGGTCGCTCCCGAGCAGGTCGATGGCTTCGTGCACCGAACTCCTGCTTCTCTTAACGCCGTTCGGCTCGCGTCGGAGCACAACCCTTTCTATGGTCCACGAGTCCCACCGATTGCGCCGGCGGATCCCGTCGGACGCGCCGGCCGCTCCACGCTTGCCGGACCGCACGTCCGAGAGGTTGATCATGACCCCCCATCGACTCAGCCGTGGCCCGGTGCTCGCCGCCGCGGTCATGGCCGTCGCGGCCCTGACCGCGCCGCTGGTGATCGCCGCTCCCACCGAAGCCCGATCTGCGGCACCGGAGAGGGTGACCGCGAAGAAGGTCGGCGCGAACGACTTCAACGGCGACGGCATCCGTGACCTCGCCGTCGCAGCACCCGGCGGAACCGCGGGCAAGCGGGCCAAGGCCGGTCTTGTGGCGGTGCTGTACGGATCGAAGACCAAGCCGCTGACGGCACACCGGCAGGTGGTCCACCAGGACTCGCCCGGCATCCCCGGTACCGCTGCGTCTGGTGACCAGTTCGGTGCGGCGTTGGCGAGCGGAGACCTCGACCGGGACGGTCATGCCGACCTCCTGGTGGGAGCCTTCAAGGACAGCCTGGGCGCGGGACAGAAGGAGGCCGGTTCGCTCTCCGTGATCTGGGGTGGACCAAAGGGCCTGTCCGGCGGTGCCACCCTGCTGAACGGGTCCGAGTCCCATGCCCTGCTCGGCAAGTCGCTGGCGGTGGCCGACTTCGACGGGGACGGTGACCCGGACGTGGCCACCACCAGTGGCCAGAGCGAACTGCGCCTGCTCTCGGGGCCGTTCACGAGGAACGGCTCCCCCACGGCGAGCACGAACATCGTGAACGACGGCGAGCGGATCACTGATCTGGCCGCCGGGGACCTCAACCGCGACGGCCGCACGGACCTCGTTGCCGCACGCTACAACCCCGATCTGTACGAGCACCCGGAGACGGCCGTGTGGACGGGCACGACCAGGGGGCTCGCCCCCGTCGCCCGGGTCCTCAGGAAGGATGTGAACGACCGAACCACACCGGGCGGCGACAACGTCGACGTCGGAGACGTGAACCGGGATGGCTACGCGGACATCGTCGTTGGACGGGACGACTTCCGAGAGACCGACATGGGCGCGGGCAAGGGAGGCAGGATCGTCTTCTTCCCCGGCTCGAAGAACGGCCCGGTCGTGTCGAAGGTCGTGGTCCTCAACCAGGGGAGCAAGGGGGTGCCCGGTACGGCCGAGTACGGTGACTACTTCGGCTCCGGGGTGTCCGTGTCCGATGTCGACGGTGACGGCTACGCGGACATCGCAACGGGCCTTCCGGGCAAGAAGGTGGGTACCGTTCGGGAAGCAGGAGCCGTCGTGGTCCTGCGCGGTGGCGCAACGGGCCCCCGCTCCACGGGGGCGAAGCTCTTCACCCAGAGCACTACGGGGGTGCCGGGGACCTCGGAGACGAAGGACACCTTCGGCTTCGCCACCGCGTTGGTCGACCTGAACGGAGACGCCCGCCCCGAGCTGGTCGTCGGCGGGACGGGTGAGGACCAGGGCGCAGGATCGGTCTGGGTGCTGAAGGGGACGAAGTCCGGTCCCACCGCACGCGGGGCGACGTCGTTCGGCCACGGTTCCCTCGGGACGTCCGCGGCTCCACTCAGTGCGCTCGGCTTCTCGTTCAGCAATGCGAACAACTACCGGTACTGATCGACGCGCAGGCGGGTCCGGACCGAGTCGTCGCCCGGACCCGCGGTGTTGGTGACGCATGGCATCTCTCACGAGCCGCTGACACGGTGTCATCCATGCACTGCGTCAAAGCAAGGCCCATGCCCCACATCGCCTTGAGATCGTAGACGCCGACCCGCAGAGCTTCCTGCGATCCACAGCCATGTGGTGTCAGGAACGGAACCCTATGACTCCGAACCCGGACCGTGCTTGCGCGCGCCGCATCCATGCGAAGCACATCATCACCGCGTCAACGACCTCGGGCTCCAGCGGCGGGGCCTGCCCCGATGCGTCGACCGCACGCTTGGTGGCATCGAACTGCCCCAGTGCCTCTGCGATGCGATCAGGAGTCCATTCACCACAGCCCGGTGTGTACGCACGGGGAACGGGTGTCGGGAGACCGCTGCCGTAGCTGAATTCTTCCACGGAAACGGCGGTGACCCCGAGGGCCGCCAGGCCCTGGTCAACCGTCGAGAGCCAATCGCCGCGGTGCGGTGTGAACGATGAGTTGTCCAGGAAGGAGCCGGTGAGTTCACACAGCCGCCGATAGGCGTAGCCGTACTGGAACGCATGGTTCTTGTCGTCGCTGAACGGGCCGCCGTGGACGACCGCCCTCAGTGCCTCGTACGCCGTCGGAGCGCCCTGCTCGATCTCGCTGCTGAAGTAGTCGTCGTCGCGGGCCAGATCGTCCCCGAAACTCCTGCGGACGGTCTCAAGCAACTGCTCGTCGCACGATCCGACCAGTGCGCGCGTCGCAGCCACATCGAGGAGGTAGACACTCAAAGAGGAACTCATGGAACGACCCTAGGCTCCGCCACTGACAAGTCAGAATCGTCAACCTCGCGCGGCACGGTCTTTTCACCTTGGGAACAACATCCCCCGGCTCGATCCGCCAACCCGGCATGACAGGCCAGTCCGGCGCGTGGGAAGGCTCGGGCCCCCCAGCTGGTTGGAGGCCCTCGTCTACGAAGAAGGGCATTGCGGGGGCTCCCGCAGCGTGACGCACGGCAGGTCGTGCCACCCCGTAGCTGGCCCGGAGCGATGGCTCCGCCCCCCCTTGCCATGCATATCGTTAATCGATAGATTTCTATCGTTGCTCAATTGAAGGAGAGACGATGGGGAAGCTGACCGTGCTTGCGCTGCGCGTCGTGCTCGTGACGCTGCTCGCCGGCTCAGTGTTCGTGGAAACGGTGATGGTGCCGCTGTTGGCCGTTGATCTGGAGGAACTCGATGCCGATCTCGCCCATCTGCGCATCCCGTGCCTGGTGATCGCCGTCCTCGGTGTGACGACCGTCCAAGTCGTCATCGTCTGCGTGTGGCGACTGGTGACGATGGTGCGCCATGGCACCGTCTTCTCCCCCGCCGCTTTCCGCTACGTACACGGGGTGATCGGCGCGTTCGTGATGGCCTCCCTCCTGCTGTGTGCGCTCGCGGTCCTCTTGGCACCGGGCGAGGCCGTCCCCCCTGGCATGGTTCTCCTGGTGTGCGGAGCCGCCTTGGCGCTCCAAGGGATCGCACTGATCGTGCTCGTCCTACGGATGCTGCTCGCCCAAGCCGTCGCACGTGACGTCGAGGCAGCCCAGTTGCAGGCCGAACTGTCCGAGGTGATCTGATGCCGATCGCCGTTGACATCGATGTGATGTTGGCCAAACGGAAGATGTCCGTGGGCGAACTCGCGGAGCGCGTCGGCATCACGCCCGCCAATCTGGCAGTGCTCAAGAACGGCCGCGCCAAGGCCGTGCGCTTCACCACGCTCGCCGCGCTCTGCGAGGTGCTCGAATGCCAGCCCGGAGACCTGCTGCGTTGGGAAGCCGAGGAATCCGGCGAGTTGGAGGAGTGACGGCCGGAGGCGGTACGGACCGATGCAGATGCGCCGGGACCGCGCGGCTGGTTCAGCCAGGGCACGAGATATGCACCGAACATCGTTCACCCGGAACCCCAGGTCAAGGACGCCGACCGCTCGTGGCCGTACCTACGCCGATGGTTGCGTTCTCGTGCCCCTCGCTCCTGTTCAGTCGCCGATCTGGGTGCGTATCTGTGGGTAGTGTTTCGCGGTCCATCGGCGGGTCAGAGTGGTGAAGGCGCGTGCGGCGGCGCTGATGTACGCGCTCTCGCGGTGCAGAAGGCTGACCGTGCGCTCCGGAAGGGGCGGAGTCAGAGCGATCGGATGAAGGGCGGGGTGATCGCGCGTGATCGCGTCGGGCAGGACGGTCGCCAGGTCGGTTCGCCGCACGATCTCGGTGAGTGCACTGATGGAGTTCGCCTCCACCGAGATCACCGGGTGGACGCCCGCTGCACCGAAATGGCCGTCGATGTGTCCACGGGTGGCGAAGTCGCCACTCAGGAGGGCGAGCGGTCGGCCGGCCAGCGCCACGACGGGCAAGGGCTCGGTGCGGCCCGTGTCGAGGTAGTCGGGTCCGACCACCAGACTGAGCCTCTCGGTGAACAGCACCGTGCTCTCGATGCCCGGGGGATGGTCGGTGCCGAAGGCGATACCGAGGTCGATGTCATCGGCCAGCAGTCCGCTTTCGATGCGGTCCTGGGCCATCTCTCGCACCTCGATGGTGAGCGACGGGTGTTGGGTGTGGAACGCGGCGACGAGCGGACCGATGAGGTACGCCGTGAAGGTGGGGGTCATCGCCAGGCGTAGCCGACCGCGGGTGAGGTCCTGGACGTCGAGCACGGCCCGGCTGCCGGCAGCGAGGTCACGCAGGGCGCTGCGCGCGTACCGGAGGTAGGTCTCTCCGGCATCGGTCAGTCGCACGGTCCGCCCGGTGCGGTCGAGGAGTTGGGCACCCAGCGCCTTCTCCAACTGCTTGATCTGCTGGGACAGGGTGGGCTGCGAGACATGCAGCTCCTCGGCGGCGCGAGTGAAGCTGCCCTGTTCGGCGACGGCCAGGAGATAGCGAAGGTGACGCAGTTCAGGACCCATGCGAGCCCCTCCGGAGATTTCCCATAGATGACATCTATAGAAGATATCCATTGTACATATTGGACACTATAGGTGCAGGCCACGCATGGTTGAACACGTCGAAGCCCGTCGACACACCGACCGAAGGAAGAAAGGGCCATGCGCCATCTCGCCGAAGGAATCCGCCGCTTTCACCACGATGTCTTTCCCACCCACGCAGAACTGTTCCGACACCTTGCCACCACCCATCGGCCCAGCACGCTGTTCATCGGATGCTCCGATGCCCGGGTCGTACCGGAGCTGATCACGCAGCAGGATCCGGGGGAACTGTTCGTCATCCGCACCGCCGGCAACCTGGTGCCCGCGTACGCCTCCGGTGCGGACGGTGTCGCGGCAAGCATCGAGTACGCCGTCGCCGTGCTGGCGGTCAGCGACATCATCGTCTGCGGTCACTCCGCCTGCGGTGCCATGACCGCCCTTGCCGAGCGCCACGACCTCACCGCACTGCCCTCCGTGGCCGGCTGGCTGCGGCACGCCGACGCATCCCGGGCCCGCGTGGGCACCACGGACGCACAGGGCGATGTCACCGCGCTGATACATGAAAACGTCCTCGCCCAGCTGGCGAACCTCGCCACGCACCCATCGGTGGCGAGTGCGCTGGCTCGGGGGACCATCCGCCTGCACGGCTGGAGCTTCGACATCGCCACCGGCACCGTCGACGAACTCTCCCCCGGCGTGCGACTCCCCACCGCCCTCGCAGCCGTCTGACGATCCCGCCTGCCTGGCCCCCGGCCAGCTGGCCGTTCACCCCGTTCCGTCCCGGGCATCCCGGAACGGACCACCCTCCGAAGGAGCCTTCCATGATCCACGCACAGTTCGACCCCACCGCTCGTCAGCAGCTCACGATCTCCGCCGTCGAGGCGAAGACCCGCAAGGACCTCTCCTGGCAGCAGATCGCTGACACCACTGGTCTGTCGGTCGCCTTCGTTACGGCCGCGTTGCTCGGCCAGCACCCCCTGCCCAAGGACGCCGCGCTCTCCGTCGGCGAAGCGTTGGATCTGGACGACGATGCGGTACTCCTGCTCCAGACCATCCCGATGCGTGGTTCCATCGACGGTGGCATACCGACGGACCCCACGATCTACCGCTTCTACGAGATGCTCCAGGTCTACGGGACCACCCTCAAAGCCCTGGTCCACGAGCAGTTCGGCGACGGGATCATCAGTGCCATCAACTTCAAGCTCGATGTCCGCAAGGTGGCCGACCCGGACGGCGGCGAGCGCGCAGTGATCACGATGGACGGCAAGTACCTTCCCACCAAGCCGTTCTGACCGCTCCGGAACCCTGGGAATCGGCGCCGGGCCGGGCAAGCTCTGACTCGCCCGGCTCCGCCGCCCAACCGGCGATTCGGCCGGCGGCTCGGTTCAGGACGTACGTGGTGGTCTTCGCGTTCCAGCCGATGGGGGCGCACGGTGTGGAGCTCCCGTGAGGTGACGGTACGGCCGTCCGTCCGCTTGTCCTTCCTACGGAGTACTCGGTGCCACCCGCTTGTCTCCTTCGGTGGAGGCGGCACGGCGCAACGTGCGGATCGCAGGAATCGCGAACAGCACCACGCAGCCCACCAGGCAGGTACCCGCCGACACCAGGAGCAGCCGGTCCGCGGAGGCCAGTGTGAGGGCCGGGCCCGCCAGTATCTGGCCGAGTGCGATGCCGGACACCGAGCCGGCCAACTCGTACGCGGAGACCCGGTTGAGCACCGCGGGCGGAGTGTGGGTCTGCACGCTGGTCGCCCACATCACCGACCAGAACGCCAAGGCTCCACCACCGAGGACATGGCACGCCAGCAACACCGGCAATCCGGCGCCCAGTGCCACGCAGAGCGGCAACACGGTGTACAGGGCCATCGCCACCGCACCCGCGGCCAGTGGGCGGACCGGGCGCAGCCGCAGCGCCAGCAGACCGCCGAGCACCGCTCCGAGGCCGAGGAAGGAGACCGTCAGACCGTAGGCGTGCGGGCCGAGACGTGTGCCGACCAGCGCGGAACTGAGCGGTACCAACGGGCCGAAGACGAGTACGCCGTAGCCCATCCAGATCAGGATCACCGCCCACATCCAGGTGCGTGCGCGGAACTCCTGCCAGCCCTGGCGCAGGTCATGACGGAGTGAACCAGCGGTGCGGGCGGGGGTGTCGGGCGTGCTGTCCGTGGACCCGACGGCCGGAGCGAGGCGAATGAGCGCCAGGCACAGGGCGCTGAGGAGGAAGGTGCCGGCGTCCAGCGCGTACAGGGTCCCGGCATTGGTCAGTGCCATCAGCAGCCCGGCGAAGGCGGGGCCGAGCAGATGGGCGAGCGCGTCGGCCACCTTGAGCGTGGCGTTGGCGCGCTGCGGCTCGCGTGCGACCAGCGGGACCATTCCGTTCGCCCCCGGCAGGAACATCGCAACGGCCGCACCGGCCAGTGCCGCCATGGTCACCAGCAGCCAGAACGGCGGTGGTCCGGCGAAGAAGGCAGCCGCCAGCACCCCCTGGGTGATCACTCGGACGACATCCGCGATGACCATCATCCGGCGTGCGCCGAACCGGTCGGCGAGCACCCCGCCGAACAGGACCAGGAGGACGAACGTCCCCGTCCAGGTGCCGAGGACGAAGCCGACTCCGGAGATTCCGTACAGCGCGCCGACTGCGAGCGCGGCGGCCACGGGCATCATCGCGTCGCCGAACAGCGAGACCGTGCGGGCGGCGAAGAAGAGCGTGAAGCGCCGGTCCCACAGAGGAGGACGGGCCGGCGGCCGGGAGGCCGGCGGATCGGATGGGGTGGTTCGGGTGTGCGGCTGTGTCTGCGAGGTGGTCACCTCCCCGATACTGGTTTGGCCCCATCGGTCAACCCAGTGTCCTGAATGACATGATGGGGTACTTTCGCGCCATGACACTCCGTTCACTGCCGAGTCCTCCCGCGCTCCACCGGGTGGTGGCCCTGGTGCAGCCCCCGCAGTCGACCTTCACGCTGGCGTGTGCGGCCGAGGTGTTCGCCGACCACGGCCCCGCGATACCCGCGCGCTACTCCTTCGAAGTCTGCACCGAGTACCCCGGCCCGGTGCGCACCCGGGCCGGCTACGACCTGTTGGTCTCGGCGGGCCTGGATGCATTGGAGCGGGCGGACACCGTACTGGTGCCCGGCTGGCAGCAGGCGTCCGACACCGAGATACCACCGGCAGTGGTGGCTGGGATCAGTCGGGCGCACCAGCGCGGCGCGCGGATCGTCGGCATCTGCTCGGGCGCCTTCGTGCTCGCCGCCGCCGGACTGTTGGACGGGCGACGGGCAGCCACCCACTGGGCCCAGGCCGCCGAGTTGTCCGGACGGTTCCCACGGGTCCATGTCGATCCCGCGGTGCTCTATGTGGACCACGGTGACGTTGCCACCAGCGCCGGCTCGGCGGCCGGCGTGGACCTCTGCCTGCACCTCGTGCGGGCCGACCAGGGTGCCGCGTACGCGATGCGGATCGCCCGGCAGATGGTGATGCCGCCGCACCGCGAGGGCTGCCAGTTGCAGTACGCCGAGTTGCCCACGTCAGGGCCGGTCCCGGATTCGCTGGCCCCCCTGTTGGAGTGGGCGTCCGGCCGGTTGGACCAGCCGATCAGCGTCGCCGAGATGGCGGCCCGTTCCCAGGTCTCGCCCCGCACGCTGACACGGCGTTTCACCGAACAACTGGGCATCAGTCCCGGCCGCTGGCTGTTGGACCGACGCCTCGCCGCCACCCGGGCGTTGTTGGAGGAAACCGATTTGCCGGTGGAGACCATCGCTCACCGGGTCGGCCTTTCGTCGGCCGTCAACCTGCGGCGCCGTTTTCACGAGGCCCTTCGGACGACCCCTGCTGCCTACCGGCGAGCTTTCCGTGTGGACAGAGCCGGGTAGGGAGTCGAAGTCGCCCAGGGCACCGTTGTGGAGGGGTGCCCGTGGTGAAGCCATGTCATCTGGCGTTCGTCCTCTCTACGCCCAGAGCCAGCGGACGAAGGCGATGAAGCCGATCGCCCAGATCGCGAAGAACCCCAGGACCATCAGAAGCAGACCGATGCTGATCAGCGCATCTGTGGTCGAGCTCTCCTCGGCCTCTGGGTGCTCGTCGCGGTGGAGGGGTATCGCGGTCCATTCGACCGCGCGGCCGGCTTGCCCCGAGCCGGCTTCCCGGACGGCGGTCAACTGACCTACCGCGAATGCGGTGTCAGCGAGGGACTCGGGCGCGCGCCAAGCCAACGCCCTCATGCGTACGAGCGGAGTGGAGTACCGCTTCTCAAATGCCGCTGTCTCCGCCGGGTCCCGATCCTCTTCGAGATACATCCACCGACCGGCTTCCGCCGGCTCGCCGTACAGGCGATAGACCTCGCCCAATCGCCGGCGGAGTGCCAGATCCTCGGGGAAGGAACTCACCAGACCCCGCAGACGCTGCCGCGCGATGGGGACCCGACCTGCGGCCAGGTCTGCGTTGACGCGAGCGAGCGTGTCCATGAGTGCCATGGGGTGCATGATCCCTCATGAAGGGCGCGCGCCGTCGGGTCCGCTCATCCGCAGGCGCGGACCCACGACCGGGCGCCGTGGGTTGCCCCATCCGCTGACGGCCGTGCGTCGCCGCCGCCCCGAGGCGGCCCCACCACCCCGGCTCGCAAGCACCCTCCTCCCGCGCGCCCTGTCAACGTTCCGTCCCCCAGCGTGAATGAGGCCGGTGAGACCCCCTGTTATGGTGCGCCTGTGACATCGATCAAGCAGTTCCAAGTCACCTTCGACTGCGCCGAACCCGAGCGCGTCGCTCGCTTCTGGTGCGAGGTGTTGGGGTATGTCGTCGCCCCGCCGCCGAACGGGTTCGCCACGTGGGGCGACTTCGACCGCACCCGGTCGGCTGAGGAGCAGGGGTCATGGTTCGCCTGTAGTGATCCCACAGGTGTGGGTCCACGGCTGTTCTTCCAGCGCGTTCCCGAAGGCAAGGTCGCCAAGAATCGGGTGCACCTTGACGTCAGGGTCGGCACCGGGCTCGTCGGTGAGGAGCGCCTGGCCACGCTCGAAGCCGAGTGCACACGACTCGTGGCGCTCGGTGCCGTACGCCTGCGACTGCTGTATGACGGCAGCGATTCGTGCATTGTGATGCAGGACATCGAGGGCAACGAGTTCTGCCTCGACTGACTGTCGACCGAGCCGGGGGGTGTCTCCCCCGACTAGAAGCCGTGGATCAGGCCCGCATCGCGCATTCCGGGCAGTGCGTACCCCTCGGTGTCGTCCCACGGTATGTCGAGGTCATCCATGTGCACGCGCCATTCGGCATCCGGCACGGCCCGGCGCAGCTCCGTGACGGAGTCCAGTACGTGGACGACCACCGGCATCAATCGATCCGGCTGGAACGGCATTTTGGTGGACCCCGCAACGACCTCCTGCGGATCGACGTCACCCCGGTCGTACAGATACAGGCTTTCCTCGTCGTCGTATGGGAAGGACGTCGTGTGCGCTGTGACGATGCGCGCGACGAAGGCCGCCTCGACCTCGGTCAGCGGTGTCGTGCGGTGCGCGCTGTAGTAGAGAGAGACGCTCATGACGGAAGCGTACGACGGAGGTATGACAATGCGGCCGGGGGCCTGGATCGGCGACGGTCCGGGAGTGAACGCAAGGGCCAGATGAGGCCGGGATCTGCGGAACGCCGAGCGAGGAACGACTGCGCAAGTCATGGGTCAGGGCGATCGCCAGCGCATCACGTGCCACACGTACGGATCCACCGGTCCGACCCTGCGCCGAAACGCAGTGGGGTGGATTTCCCGGCGTTGTGCGGCCCGGACGTAGCTCACGCGGCCCTGTCGATCGTCCACACTGCCCGGTGGCAACTCGATCGCGTCCTGGGCTCGGGGGTGGTACTTGCTGGTGATCTGTACGACCACTGCCGAACGGTCGGTGACGGAAAGCACCAGACAGGGGCGGTCCTTGGCGCCGGAGCCATCGGCGAAGGGGACCATCGCCCACCAGATCTCGCCCGGCCAGGGGTGGGAGAGGGGTAACTCAGGTGGACGAACGGGGAGTTCGCCCCTACGGCGGCCTGCCTCGATCAGCCGCCGCGCTCCGTAGACGAAGGCAATGGGTACGGCGATCAGCAGCATCAGTGCCAGCACAACCGCAATGTCCGTCAGCAGACCTTCCACCGGCGTCGCCTCCCACTCAGTGCCGCCACGGTTTCGGTTGGCCCTCTCGCACCCAGGCCGACACAACGGTCAACACGGGCCGCTCCTCCGGGCGACCCGCCCGCGGAAGCACCGCGGACCGACCATACGCCCGGTTCATTCGCGATTCACCGCACTTCGCAAAGATCCGACGGTCGCAGGACGGGCCATCCGGGCCACAGGCGAAAGCGGACCTGCCGATTCAGCTGAGCGTCGGTGTGTGGTGTCAGGGTGCGATGGGTGTGCCGAGGACGTCCAGGAGGGGGTCGGCCAGTACGCCGAGGGCGATGGAGGAGACAGCCGCCACGCAGGCGACGCCAGCAGCCGTCCTGGGGCCGGCGGCGGTGGGTCGGGGAGATCGGTGGGAGACGGTCGGGGCGATCCAGCGCAGGTAGTAGAAGAGTGAGGCGACCGTGTTGACGGCGGCGAGGACCACGAGCCATGCGTACCCGCCGTCGAATGCCGCACTGAACACCTGGAGCTTGCCGAGGAACACGGCGGTGGGGGGCGTACCGACCAGTCCGAGCAGGCAGACGACGAGGGAGGCGATGAGCACGGGCCTTTCTCGGGCCAGCCCTCGGTAGTCGTCGATGTCGGGTGCGTGGGGAAGGGCGCAGACGACGGCGAACGCGCCGAGGTTGGTGACGGTGTATCCGGCCAGGTAGAAGAGGAGCGCCCGCTGGTCGAGGTCCGTGGCGCCGACGACCACGATGGGCATCAGGAGGTACCCGACCTGGCTGATGGTCGAGTACGCGAGCAGGCGTGTGACGTCCTTCTGGAAGAACGCCGCCAGGTTTCCGAGGGTCATCGACGCAGCTGAGATCACCGCGGTCAACTCCGGCCAGGGAATCGACGTATCGGCAAGTGGAACCGCCACGAGTCGGTAGAGGGCTGCGAGTGCACCGATCTTGGGCACGGTGGTCAGGAACGCCGCCACGGTTGCCGTGCTGCCCTGTACTGCGTCGGGAACCCAGAAGTGGGCCGGCACTCCCCCGATCTTGAAGAGGATGCCGGCCACCAGAGCGACCGTTCCGGCCATCACGAGTCCGGTGGATGCCCCCGGCAGTTCCATGCGCAGCATGGGGTACGCGGTGGTGCGACCGGCAGCGAGCAGCACGGTGATTCCACCGAGCATCACCACTCCGAGGAGGGCGCCCACGACGTAGTACTTGAGGGCTGCTTCGGTCCCCGCGGCGTCCTTGCGGAATCCCGCGAGCGTGTAGGCGGGGACGCTCGCCAGCAGATAGCCGGCCGCGACGAGCAGCAGGTCCTGGGCTCCCGCGAGCATGAGGGTTCCGAGCGCGGCGAGTTGGACGAGGACGTAGAACTCGCACTCGCGAGGGTTCGCTCTGAGCGGCCCGCCGGCCAGGGCGAGCACGAGGAGGGTGCCGGCGAGGATGATGATCCTGCTCGCACCGGTGACGGGGTCGATGGTGAACGAGTCGCCGAACGCGGTGGTGATCGGGTCGGCCGCGGCCACCGCGGCTGCCGCGATGCCAGCCGTACAGGCCGCGGCGGCGAGGGCGCCGATCATCCACTGTCGTTGTCGGGGCAGCCAGGCTCCGATGAGCAGGCCGATGACTGCGGACGCGGCGAGCAACACCTCGGGGAGGAGATCGAGGGGGTTCTCGTTCATGCCGGTCATCTCGTTCATCGCGCCAGCAGCTCCAGCAGGGTGCGGGAGGTGGGTTCGATGACGTCCAGGACGAATCGGGGCATGAGGCCCAGAACAATGGCCAGGACGAGAAGGGGGACGATGGCGGTGCTCTCGTGCGGGCGGAGGTCGGGGAAGGCTCTGGCGGCGCCGGGGGCGAGTGCGGGCAGTCGTGTCGGGCCGAGGAAGATCTGTTGCACCGCGCGCAGAAGGAGTGCGGCGGTGATCAGGATGCCCAGGAGCGCCAGCCCGGTCGCCACGGGGCGCGGGCCGAGGCTTCCCGCAAGGATCTGGAACTCGGCGATGAATCCGGAGAAGCCGGGCAGTCCCAGTGATGCGAACGCGGCCACTCCGGTCAGTGCGGCGAAGGCGGGTGCGCGATCCGCGACTCCGGAGTACTGGGACATCTCGTAGGTGCGCCCGCGTTCGTACAGAACTCCGGAGAGCAGGAAGAGCGCTCCCGTGAGCAGGCCGTGGCTAACCATTTGGAACACGGCTCCGGTCAAAGCGAGTTGGCGGGCCTGTTCACCTGCGCCCAGGGCGGCTGCCGCACCGATCGCAAGAAGGATGTAGCCCATGTGGTTGACGGAGGTGTAGGCGACCATCCGTTTGAAGTCGGTCTGGGCCATGGCGACCAGTGCCCCGTACACGACGGAGACCACGCCGACGACGACGAAGACCAGGGCGTACTGCCGCCAGGCGCCGGGGAGTACGGGCATCGCGATCCGTAGGAACCCGTAGGTGCCCATCTTCAGCAGTACGCCGGCGAGGACGACCGATCCGGCGGTGGGGGCCTCGGTGTGTGCGGGCGGTAGCCAGGTGTGGAAGGGGACGGTGGGGGTCTTCACCGCCAGGCCCACGCAGATGGCGAGCAGCACCAGGGCGCCGTACAAGGTGCGGTTCGCAAGGGGGTTGCTCTCGGTCAGCTCGACGATGTCGAAGGTGTGCGGATCGGCGGCGAGGTAGAGGCCGATGAATCCGAGCAGTAGGGCGAGGGAACCGAGGAAGGTGTAGAGGAAGAACTTGAGGGCGGCTCTGGACGCCGCGGCGTGGCCCCAGCCGGCGATGATGAAGTACATCGCCACGATGGACAGGTCAAAGAAGACGAAGAAGAGGATCAGGTCGAGGGCGGCGAACAGACCGACGCAGGTCGTCTGGAGGAAGAGGAAGAGCGCGGCGAACTCGCGTACCCGTCGGGTCTCCCGCAGGGCGTAGACGGCACATGCGAGGAACAGCACGCAGGTCATGGCCAGGAGGGGCAGGGAGAGTCCATCGAGGCCGATGTGGTAGCTCACCCCGGCACTGGGGATCCACTCGACGTGCGTCTCGTACTGCATTCCGTCGTCAGGCCGGTATCCCGACCACATGGTCATGGTGAGAACGAGTTCGATCACCGTCGTCACCACCCACAGGGCGAGGAACAGTTGGCGCGGAACAGTGCGCGGCAGGCACAGCAGCAGCGCCGCGACGGCGGTGGGCAGCAGGATCAGGGCCGTGAGCAATGCGGTTACCTCACGAAGACGAGTGCGATGGCGAGGGCGGTGAAGGCGGCGACCGCCTGGGCGAGGTACTGGTGGAGCTGTCCGCTCTGTGGTCGGCGGGACCATCGGCCCAGCGTGCGTGCGGTGGACGCGATGCCTTCGACCGCCCCGTCGACCCTCGTTTCGATGCGGCGACCGGTCCAGCGGGCGACAGCGAGGACGCCGTGCGCCGCGCTGTCGACGGCCCGGTCCACCACCCGGTCGTCGAAGACGGCCAACACACGGGCGACCTGGTACGTCGGGTGTACGAGGAGCAGTCGTACCCCTGCTTCCAGACGGAGCCAGTCGGTCCAGAGGGCTCCGACGGTGGGCGCACCGCAGACCCAGACCACGGCCGAGGCCATGAGGGCAAGGGCGGCGGAGAGGATGAACTCCCAGGCGACGGGCGCCGGTTCCGCGCTGGTTCCGAGGACTCGGGCGAGCGCTTCCCGGACCGGAGGGACGGCCGGGACCGCGAGGCCGACACACGCCGCTGCGAGCAGAACCAGTGGCGGTGTCGCTGCGGACGGTGGGCGGCCTCCGCCGGACAACGCGGCCGGAAGCCAGGCGAACCGCAGCGCCTTCACCGCGTAGACCGCGGAGATCACCCCGGCGGCCAGTCCCACCGCGTACAGCCAGACGCCCTCCTTCAGCGCACCGGCCAGGAGGAGGTCCTTGGCCGCCCAGAGGGAGAGCGGGGGGACCCCGGCGAGCGTCAGCGCGGACACGGTGAAGGCGATGCCGACGGTGCGGTATCGATGGGCGGCACCGCGCAGGGCCGGCAGGGTCTTGGCGTCGAGGGTGTTCAGCCAGGTGCCGGCCACGAGGAACGCCAGGCTCTTGGCTGCGGCGTGGGCCATGAGTTGCGCGGTCCCGCCGGTCACCGCCCCCGCCCCTGCGGCCAGCACCATGAAGCCGATCTGGGCGCAGCTGGAGGCGGCGAGGAGCTGTTTGAGGTCGGTCTGTGCCACGGCGACCAGCCCGAGCAGCACTGCCGTGACGGCGCCGGTCCAGGCGAGGACCGGGCCGCCCCAGCCCGATTCGGCGAGCAGCGGTTGCAGGCGCAGCAACAGGTAGGCCCCGGCGACCACCATGGTCGCCGAGTGCAAGAGCGCCGAGACCGGGGTGGGGCCTTGCATGGCGCGCGAGAGCCAGAAGCTGAAGGGAAGTTGTGCGGACTTGCCCAGTGCCGCCAGGATCACTCCTGCGGTGATGGTGGAGAGCCAGGGGTCGGCGGTGTCGGCGAGTTCGTCGAGGGAGAGGTTGTTGGCCTGTCCGCTCGCCAGGGCGGCGCCTGCGGCCAGATAGAGGCCGAGATCGGTCGCACGCGTGGTGAGGAAGGCGGTGTTGGCGGCGCGTCCGCGCGCCGGGTCCCGCCACCAGTAGCCGATGAGGGCCCAGGAGGTCGCTCCCATCACCTCCCATGCCATCAGGAGGACGGGCAGGGTGGCGGCCGTGACGGTGGTGAGCATCGAGCCGCTGAAGAGGAGCATCAGTCCGAAGAACCGGCCACGGGATTCCCCACGGCCGATGTCCCCGACGCTGTAGAGCAGGACGACCGTGGTGATGGCCGCCACGGTCACCGCCATCAGGCCGGACAAGCCGTCCACTGCCAGCCGTACGGGTAGGTCGGCCAGCAGGGGCGCTTCGGCGGTCGGGTGCTGGAAGGCAGCGGTGACCGCGAGGCCGAGGGTCGTGGTGGCGCAGCCGACGGCGACCGCCGGGGCGGCGCAATCGGCGTACCGTCCCGCTGCGGTCAGCAGTACCCCGACCGTCAGGGGCAGGGCGATCAGGGCCCACAGCAGCACGCTCACTCCTTGAGCTCCGCCGCCATGTCGGTCATGTCGACCTCGCGTGTCCGGAACAGCGCGGTGACCACTGCGAAGCCGACGGCCATTTCCACTGCCATCACGGTCACCGCCAGGACCACCAGGACCTGGGCGTCGGCGGTGTCGGGAGCGATGTAGTGCCAGACCGCGGACGCACCGACGATGATTCCGCCCAACATCAACTCCAGTCCCATCATTAGCATCACGATGGACTGCTGGGTCAGCGCTCCGAACAACCCGATGCTGAACAGGGCCGCGGCAAGCAGCAGAAGCAGGTCCAGGCTCATCGGCCGCCACCTCCCGGGACGGGGTCGTCGGCGGGGCGGGTGCGCAGATCGTCTCCGAACCGGTCGTATCGGCCGCGGCGGGTGGCGAGGACGACGGTCGAAACGATGGTGGCGAAGAGTGCCATGCCCAGGGTCACCATCGTGAGCATCTGCGGCCCCATGAGGGAGAGACCGAGCGACATCGTGGGGTCGGTGGGCGGTCTGCCGCGCCGGGCCGGCCACCGGGCGAGGAGGACCCCGGTGGCGAGTGCGGCGAACACCACGGCGCAGATGACGGCCGCGCCCTTCTTGTTGTGCAACATCGACATCGGCATCAGACCGGCCGGATTCATCATGTACATCACCATGAAAACGGCCATGATGGCCATTTCGATGGTCATCATCAGCACGACGACGACACCGAGGTAGTCGAGTCCGAGCAGCAGGACTTCGCCACCGACGCAGAGCAGCGACAACAGCAGCGCGTAGGTGGCACGAGCCATCGAGTCGAACCGGAACACCATGACACCGGCGGTCACAGCCAGGACCGCCAGCACCCAGAAGACGATGTCCTCGGACACCGGTGACACTTCCTCTCAGCGATTCAGTACGACGACGGCGACGACGAGGGCCTGCAACAGCGTCGCCGGCACCAGTACCAGCCAGGCGAACTCCGTGTAGCGCTCCATCCGCAGGGTGGGGAGGAGTCTGCGCCCGGCGACCAGCGCCGCCAGGACCAGTGCGGTCTTCACCAAGGTCCAGGCCCAGGCGGGCAGGAGCGGACCGTGGCCACCGCCGAGGAACAGCGGCACGCTGACGCCGGCGGTCACGACCATCAACAGCCATCGGCCGCCCAGGAACACCAGCCGGTCGACACCGGACAGTTCCGCGGTCGCACCGCCGGCTGCATCGCGACCCACGGGATGGTCGAACGGCCCCCAGAAGGACATGGCCATCGCGCTGAGCAGATAGACGACGAACGCGACCGGCATCCACACGGCGAACCACAGTCCGTCCTGCGCGGCGACGACTTCCCCGACCCGGAGCGACTCGGCCCCCAGGGCCGCGGTGGTGATCGCGAACATGTGCGGCAGTTCGTAGGCGAGTCCCTGCGCGAGGAACCGGTAGCCGCCGATCAGCGACAGTGCCGAGTTCGGCCCCCATCCCGTGAGCCACACCGCCGCCCAGGCCAACGCCTCCATGGCGTTGAACCACACGATGCCGACGACGGGGTCGCTGACGGAGCTGAACCCCAACGGCAGTACGGCTCCCGCCAGTACGGCCGCAACGGGGACCAGCACCACTCCGGTCCGGCCCAACCCGGTGTCGGCCGCAATGGTTCTGCGGGGCTGTTGCACGAGCAGCCGCAGCACCTCGCGCAGCGGAGCCGTCGCCCGTGCGCCCAGTTCGCGCACCGATCCCGAGGGGCCTCGGGCGGCTGCGGCGGAGAGCACCGCGTCGAAGCCGGCCGCGACGGCCGCGACGAAAAGGAGGGCGATCGGCAGGACCACCGTGGCCCACAGGGGTGCGGCCTCAGCCATGTGCACCCTCCGCAGCGGATACGGCGACGGGTTCGTCGAGATCGGGGTCCAAGCTGGCCACGACGAGTCGCGCACCGCCGAACTCAGCGCCGGTCAACAGTCCGGGAAGCACGTCGAGCAGGGCCTGTGACGGAAGCCCCGCTCCCCCGACCGCGCCTCGGGGTCCCATCGACTGCCCGGCTTCCATCAGTCGCACGTCGTCGAAGTCTCGGGTCGCCCGTTCGGCCTCCCGCAACCACACGAGGAGGCGGTCGTGGACATCACCGTCCGCCACCAGTGCGGGCCCGGTCACCCCCCACGGGCGGGCCCGTTCCGCAGGCAGCCTTCCGAGACCCGTGAGACTCCAGTGCAGGGTGCGCGAACGTTGGATCCGACGTGCGAGGGCCCGTAGGCGTTCACCGCACGGCACACCGGGGGCGCCGGCGAGCACGTCGTCCCGTAGCCGTCGTAGTCGCACTGCCGGATCGGCCCAGCCCGCGACCGCGAGCAGCCGGCCGAGACTGTCCAGATGAGCCGCGCAGCGCCGGCGTGATCCGATGCCGAGGGTGACCGGCTCGCCGTGTGAGGCGCGCAGCCACGGTTCGTTCCAGAAGGAGGTCGTGCCCGGTGGTGGGGGAAGGCGGTCCACGTGGACTTCTTGCACGATGTCGCCCTGCAAGGCGCAGCGCAGGATCAGCCCGGCGGGCCAGTCGGCCAGCATCGGGCCGATGGGGAGGTGCAGTTGATCGAGTCGAAGTCCGTCGCGGTCGTCAGCGCGATCGGCCATGGGCAGACCTGCCACGGTTGACATCGCATGGGCGTGGTGGTCGGCATGGCCACCGTGTGCGTCGTGTTCAGTGTGCTCGCCGTCGTGGTGTGGCGAGTGATCGTGCGCAGCGGGGGTGGACCCGCTGTCTGAGGGTCCTTCGGACGCTGCATCGCCCGCACCACGGTGCCCGGAGGGACTTCCGTGCCCACCGCCATCTCCGTGCCTGGGCTCACCGCCGGAGGGTACGTTTCCTGACGCTCGGAGCCGGGCGAGACCGGCGTCCAACGCCTGCGGGGTGTCGCCCGGCCGCGGTACGACGACTCGGACCGCGGGTTGCGGCATGTTCCTCTGTACGGTGTCCAGTTGTCGATCCCGGTCCGGGAATGGGTTTCCGCACACCACCAGCAGGTTCGCGCCCGCAGGGGCGTCCGCGCTGGGCCAGCCCCGTCGGCGCAGCTCCGCCTCGGCTTCGAGGCGCACTTCCGTCGCGCCGGGCAGGGCCGCCACCAGGACGACCGGGACCTTCACCGCCGTACGCCACAGTCGATCCCTCAGGTCCACCGAAACGCCCCCTCACGCGCCGCGTACAGGACACCGGCGAACAGGATCCCGAGGAACAGGAACATCTCAACGACCGCGGCGACCCCGATCTCCGAGACCACCGTCACCCACGGGTACATGAAGAGCATTTCCATGTCGAACGCGAGAAAGATCATGGTGATCGGATACCAGCGCACATGAAACCGTGAGAAGGCGTGTTGGTAGGGAGGGCAGCCTCCGCTGAACGGTTCGGCCTCCGGCGTGGAGCGGGCGGGCGCAAGCCACATGGACAGTGCATAGACCACTGCGAGCCCGGCCAATGCCACCCCGAGGAGCAACAGAATCGGCGGCCATGCAGTCAACACACCGACACTCCAGCTCTCTTCGGCCGTCACGCTCTTACGCCAGCGAGCCGACGCCCACAGGACCGACGACGGCATCGGGGCCTCATGGTGGCCCACCCGGAAGACAGGAGGGGGGAGGCGCGGCCGACCAAGCACTCCATTCGCTGCGAACCGCCCGCTCGTCGATCCAGCCGGTGTCATTCCAGGTAGATGAACCGACTGTTCACACTGATCGGTCGAAACGCTCAGTGCGTACGGAGGGTGTGATGCCGTCGTGCGGGGCGATCGGCGCCCTCGTGGAGGGAGGTCGGTCCCGGCTGTCGGAGTCGGCCACTACAGTGCGGTCGATCATGACGCGCGGGTCCGTGCGGGCGTTCCGAGCACCTGGAGAGTGACAGATGGATTCCTCCGCTACTGCAATGGCAGCCGTTCCGGAGACGGACGACTGGGAGGCGTGGCTCGCCTACGCGGACGTGTTGACCGCAGCGGGCGATGCCAGGGGGCAGGCGATCCGGCTGGAGCACGACTACGAGGTCTCGGGCGAAGACCCAGTGCGGCTGGCAGCGGCCTATGAAGAAGTGGAGCGGGAAGCGGGACTGGACGGGCTGCGCAAGGACGGCTCCTGGCAGTTCACCTGGATCCGCGGCTTCCTCGACGAGGCACGCTTTCATCTGGTCAAGGACACCGGATCACCACGCGGGCACCTCGTGGAACGGCTACTGAAAGAGCAGCCGCACACCGCGCCCGTCGACCTGGCCGACCCCGAACAATGGGAAGGCGCACTGATCGACGTCCTTCTCTCCCACCCCGCAGCCCACCGGCTGCGCGCACTCGAACTGCACCTCACCGACTACCACCACTCCGCCGAGCACTCGGCGATATCACTGGCCGGCCGGCAACGCACCCGGCTGGAGCACCTGTACTTCGGCTACGACTTCCAGTACCTCTACGAACCCAGCCAGACGTCGACGGGCGGTCGCATCAATCCGTTGGAGTTCCATGATCGAGGGCTCGTGCAGACCGATGTGTGGGGCTCGCTCCCGGCCCTGCGCACTCTGGAAGCCGAAGGTGCGTTTCTGTTCCACTGCGTGAACCACGACGGGTTGGAGCATGTGCGGGTACGGGGCCCGGTCATCTCCGACGGCTCACTCCTGGACCTCGGGTTGACCCCCGGCGTGGTCTCCTTGGAGTTGACGATCGGCAGTGACATCTTCGGTTGTTGCTGCCCGGTCGAACAACTCGACGAGCTCCAGGCGTCCCGGTACCCCCATCTGCGACATCTTGACCTCAGCAAGGCGGAGTGGGACGCCACTTCTTTCGATGTGCTGTCGGCCCTCGCGGCTTCTTCGGTCCTGCCCCAGCTCAGTTCCCTGTCCATCAGGGACCTGACGATCGCCGAGGGGGACTGCGAGGGAGAGCCGCTCGCCGCGCTGGCCGGCCTGGCGCCCGGGTTCGCGCATCTCGATCTGCAGGTGAACGGCGATGTCGATGTGCAAGGCGCCGATGACGAGGACGTTGACCGCCTGCTTCCCCGTCTGGTCTGACGACGGCTGCCGGCCATCGATGCGTCGTTGTGAGGGGTGGTGCACCTCACTGCGGGGAAGAGGATTTCACTGTTGGTCCTTCCGTACGACGAAGGAATGCACCGTCGGCGCGCACAGACCCAGGGCGAAGGCGATGAGACTCCCGACGAAGGCAGCCGGCCAGGCATCCTGGACCACGTCCATCATCGAGAGCACGACGAACACGTCAAGGAAGCAGAAGACGAACAGCGCACCCGACGCGAGTTTCATCGTCCCCCTTACGGCGTCCCCCTCAGCCCTGCCCCGTCCGGCTCCGATCGACACCATCGCCCCCCGCCGACTTCGATGTCCGGTGGCACCACGCACGGATCCGGTGGCACCCCACACAGGGCACGCCCCTCCCGGGTTGCAGCAGTACGTCACGCCACACGTACGCCTCGGGCGCTCCGCTGCGGAGCGCCCGAGGCGTGTGGTGCCAGGGAAGAGGGCACCGAGGGAATCGGCTGCCGCTCTCGCTATCCGAACTGACCGGGCTGGTAGTCGCCGGCGGGCTGCTGAATGATGACGTTGACCCGGTTGAATGCGTTGATCAGGGCGATGAGCGACAGCAGGGCTGCGAGTTGGTCCTCGTCATAGTGCTTGGCCGCATCCGCCCAAGCCTGGTCCGTGACGCCTCCGGCCGCATCGGCGATGCGGGTGCCCTGCTCGGTCAACTCCAGAGCAGCGCGTTCGGCATCGGTGAACACCTTCGCCTCCCGCCAGGCCGCGATCAGATGCAGACGCGTCGAGGTCTCCCCGGCGTGCGCGGCCTCCTTGGTATGCATGTCGGTGCAGAAGCCACAGCCGTTGATCTGGCTGGCGCGGATCTTCACCAACTCCTGGGTGGCGGCCGGCAGTGTCGAGTCCGATACGACCTTTCCCGCCGAGATCACGTGCCTCAGGACCTTGGCCGCGACCGGGTTTCCGAGAAGATTCATGCGAGCGTCCATCGTGCACTCCATTGCCGTGGTGGGTGGTTACACCTCTCTGACGGAACAGCCCGGCAGGATGTGACAGGGCTGGATGTGACGTGCGTCTCCCCGCGGAGCGCCTGGCTCGTCCGGCTGCTCGCCTGCACGTGGAGCCCCGGGCCGGAGCGGTGCTGCCCCTGATGATGCAGCGGGACGGTCGTCAGCCGGTTGGCCGCATGCCCGCACGGATGGGGGCGCGGGCTCGACCTCCAACGGCGCCGGTTCGCTCAGCGAGCCCGTCCACCCGCCGTTGGCGTGCTTCAAGCGCGCGTTCTGCATCGACGGCACCTCCGGGGTTTCCCTCCGAAGCCGAAAATCGAACAGGCGTATCATTTCAGCCATGGCCGAATACGACTTCCCCGCCGACCTTCGTGACGCGCAGCTGCGACTCCACCAAACCCGAGTCGCCTATGCGGCCCTGTGCCGACAACTGCCGTGGTCGGTCGAGCCCGCACCGGGCTGGGAAGGCGACAAGCAACTCCACAGCGACCGGGTGTCGGGTATGCCGGCCAGCCCCGGCTACACGGAACATCAGAGACGGGAGGAGGAAAGGCTCCGCAGCCTTCTCCTCGAACTCTCGATCACCGTGTCGACGCACCCCCACTGGGACGCACTACGCGGACCCGACCTGGTCCAGGCTCGGATGGCACTCAAGCAGACCGCCACCGAGCCCACCTCGGACACGGACTGAGGCCCAGCGGTATCGCGCCCTACGGCCGTCGGGACGGCTCCGGGGAGCCGGGGACGGTGTGATAGCGGCGGCCCGTGTAGATCAGCGGGCTGTTCGGACCGATGGTGGCCGGCAGGCGGATGCCGGTGACCGAAGCGATGATCAGTGTGTGATCGGCGATGTCGATGCGTTCGGTCGTACGGCACGTCAGCACGGCGAGGCTGCCTTCCAGCTCCGGGCCTCCCCCGTGTGGTGAGGCGCTGTGGCGAGGGCCGACGAACTGGCCTTCCCCCATGTCACGGCGCCCGCTGAAGCGGTCGGCGAGCCAGCGCTGTTCACCGCCGAGGACGTTGACGGTGAAGGCGCTGGTGTGCTCGACGAGGATGCGCCGGGTGCGACTTCCCTGCTTCAGGGAGATCAACAGGGTGGGCGGGTCCAGCGATACGGAGAGCAAGGAGTTCACGGTACTGCCGTGCGGACCGTCGGGACCTTCGGTGGTGACGACGGCGACGCCCGTCGCCCAGAGGCGCATGGCGTCCTGGAAGCGCTCGTCGGCCGGGCGACCGGCCTGGTTCCGCGCGGGCGAAGGGGTCACCACGAGGGCGCCAGCGGCTCGGGGCCCGACAGGGCGGGGAAGTGGGGCACGACCTCTTCGCCGAGCTGTGCCACCACCTCGGCGGCCGGCCGACTGCCGTGCTGGACGCCGAGCGCGCCGTGGTTGACGCCGGCGTCCCTCCAGCGACCGAGGAGTTCGAGGAGTCCCTCCGTACCGGTACGCAGGACGAAGCCGCCGCGCAGCGGGGTCGGCGGGTGTCGGGGGTCCTCCACCAGATCGATCCACTCGTTGGTCGCCACCGGGCTGAAGGCGCCTTCGGGCAGCAGTTTCCGCCAGGTGGCGATCTTGCGCCCCAGAGCGCGGGGGCCTTCGGCGGTGGCGGTCGCCATCGGATAGACGAGCCATCCGTCGGCGTTCTCCGCTATCCACTCGGGGGACTGCTGGGAGGAGCCGGTGACCAGCAGGGGGATCCGTCCGTGCACGGGCTTGGGCAGGAGGTCCGCGTCATGGGCCCGCTCCTTGGGGCCATCGGGCCCGAGCAGGTCACGAAAGGCGTCGACCGTCTCGCGATACCGTGCTCCGCGCGTGGCGTGATCGATGCCGTACGCCGGGAACTCGGTCGGGCGGTCACCCGAGGCGGCTCCGAGTACGAGCCGCCCGCCGCTGAGGTGGTCGAGCGACGCGGCCTGCTTGGCCAGATCGATGGGGTGTCGTAGCGGAAAGACGACGCTGCCGGTCGCGAGGGCTATCCGAGAGGTGTGCGCTGCGAGCCAGGTCAGTGCCGTCCACGGGTCGTACACCTGCCCTACGTCACCGAAGGCGGGATCGGCAAGGGGTACGTCGCGCACCCAGGCCGCCGCGAATCCCGCCCGGTCCGCCTGTTGGACGACCGCGGTGTGGCCACGCATCGCCGCCATGTCCCCCGCGTACGGCCGCACGGGCAGGAACAGGCCCACTGTGAGCTCTCCGGGCGCGAACATGCGCCCGTATCCGGGGTGACCCACCCATGGGGAAGCCGTTGGTGTGCTGGTCATCGATCTCTCATCCGCTCTCTGGTTGGAACGTTCAGTCCAGACTATAGGCACATTGGATCGAACGTTCCAACCAGGTAGGGTGAGTGTCATGAACGCCCGGGAATCGAGACCACGACCTGCCGACCGCTCCGAAGCGGACACCCGCCGCAGGATCATCAGTGCCACGGCAGGGCTGCTCCAGCAGCAGGGGTACGAGAGCACATCGGTCAAGAGCATTGCCGCTGCCGCGGCGGCCTCACCGAGCTCCGTCTACCACTTCTTCCCCGGCGGCAAGCAGCAACTGGCGATCGAGGCGATGCGTCACGGCGCGCAGGAGTTCGCCGACCTGCTCACGGAGGGGCTCGCCTCCTCCGCGGACCCCGCCGAAGCGACGGCCTCGTGTGCCCTGATCATCGCCGACAGCCTGAAGCAGTCGGACTGGGCCGACGGCTGCCCCGTGGCCGTCACCGCGCTGGAGACCGTCGGTCGCGTCCCCGGCCTCCAAGAAGCAGCCATCCAGGCCCTCACCCACTGGCAGGACCTCGTGGCCGCCAAACTCGAAGCCAGTGGCATCGCGCCGTCCGCGGCCCGCTCCCTCGCCGGTACGGTCGTCAGCACCCTGGAAGGGGCCGAACTGCTGAGCCGCGTGACCGCCGACGACACTCCCCTCCAGGACGCCGCGGTGCATCTCGCCCAACTCATCCGTGCGTCCCCGCGTACCCCTTGACCCCCACGCCGCCCTCCTCCACCACGCAGGGCCCCGGCTTGCTGCTCAACACCATCGGAGCGGGGAGACACACCCTCCGCAGGGCCCGGTCCGGGGTCCGACCGCGAACCCCGTCACGCGTACGCGCTCACCGGGCCGGGAGTCTCGGCGACGAACGCCGTCGGGCGCTCGATCCGGCCAGTGTCGGTACGGCCGGAACGCTCCCTTACCTCCGCCCGGTTGGTCTTGCATGGTGGCCGAGGAGCCAAACGCCCCAGGAGAGCCGGAAGGGAGACCCTCGACTGCATGTCCGGGTGAGCAGACGGTGGGCGGAACACCGTCGATCGTGCACACGCCTACATCATCCGTATGAGGTCGTCTAAATCACGGACGGCGGAGTGCAGAGACGGCGTCGAAGAACACCCGCAACCACCGTGCCGCCGAACCGCAAGCGCAACCCAACTGACGGGGACGACACCCGCCAACCCGATCGATCCCCGACCCGAACCCAACACCTTGGGCCGAATGTCGCCGTTTCCTCACGCTCGGGTCCGGACAGACACCGACAGCAGACCAAGTTGCCGAACTCCTCCGGCAAATCAGCCCGCACGCGCACGGCGGTACGGGACGGGGCCGCCAGGACGCCCCTGTCTCGCCCCCACACCATCGGGAGCGGCTGTTGTTGACACTTCTGGACCACGCGCTGCCCGCCGACGTACTGCCCCTCGTCCGCGGTCCGGGACTGATCCACCGCCCCGGACTGTCCACCGCACCGAGCGGAGAGCGAGCCGCCGCACTCGGCTGCCATCGCCCGGACGTCCTGCTGACCCGCACCACCCTCGATGCGGCCGAAGCGAAGGCCTGGTGCCGGGCGACCGAAGCCGACGCACCGCTCGTGGTCGTCCTCATCGGCGCCGGTGGCGGGGGCGCGCCGGAGGAGGGCGGGCCGTCACCGCGGCGAGCAGGACGTCCACGGCTGACCGTTCACCGTCTGAAGGACCACGACGACACGGAACACGAGCTGTACGCACGGGCCCTGGCACTCGCGGAGCGCCTGTGGCTCACGGCGGTGACGGGCCCGACACTCGCCGCCCGGCTGGCAGCGGTTCGGCCCCGTCGCGGCTCGGTGGCGCTGGTCGGCGCGGGAGTGGTGAACCTGATCACCGCCCTACGGCTGGTGCGCGCGGGGCACGAGGTCACCGTGTACGACCGCGCACCGGACCCGAGGGCAGAGGCCCACTGGACCGTGTACGGAACCAGCCGTGGGGGCGGGGACGGGCGTATGTTCACCCTCACCGAGACCGACGGTTACCACGGCAATGCCCGGACAGGGCCGGTCCCCTTCCTGATACCGCTGGTCGAGAACGGCTGGTGCCTGGCGGAGCCGTCCGCGCTGCGCACGGAAGAACTCGACTGGGTTCACGACAACGCCCGGATACCCCCCTGGCTCGCTCGCGCCTACACCGACGACGTACTGCTCTTCAATCAGTTCGCCCAGAGGTCGTGGACGGAACTCCTCGGCACGGAACCGGTGCTCTCCCAGGACGTTGGCTTACGGGACGGCATCCTTCGGCTCTACAGCGACCCCGTCCGGCTGTCAGCCCAGATCGCGCGGCAGCAGGCGCTCGGAGCGGTGCGCACCGTGCTCTCCCCCGCGGAGGTGGCCAAGCGACATCCGGCTCTGGCCGGCGCTCACACCGCGGGAGCTCTGGCAGGTGGCATCGAAGTGGCCGGCTTCACCGTCCAGATACACGGCTTCCTCACCCGGCTGGCCGACCTCCTGGAGGAGGCGGGCGTCTTGTTCCACTGGGAGATGCCCGTCGAGGGCCTGCACACCGACACACACGGAATCCCGAACGGCCTGCGGTGTGCGGGAGAGGTCATCCGCTCCGACCACTACGTGCTCTCCCCCGGCGCCCACGGCGGCGAACTGCTCCGCGGCACCGCCAGCCACGGACTCATCCACGGAGTCATCGGGGTCTGGCTCACCCTGCCGAACACCGCGCCCCAACTGGCGAACTCGCTGAAGATCAGCAGATCCGGCCACCTCGCGGAGGACTCCAACGTCACCGTCACCACCGGACCCGACGGCGAACCGCTGCTCGTGGTGGGTTCGGGCTACGGATGGACGGGAGCAGACCCCGCGCACATCGACCCCACCCAACTCGACGCCCTCCACACCGCGGTCGAGGACACCGCCGCGTCCTTCTTTCCCGACGCGTACGAGGAGGCACGCACGACCGGAGTGTTGAAGGAGAGCAGAAGGCACTGCGTACGCCCGTGGACCGCATCCAGCGTGCCGGTCCTGGAGATCGCACCGAATGCCCACGGCGGTCTGGTGGTGGTGAGCGGCGGTCACAACACCGGGGGGTTCGCCCAAGCCCCCGTGGCCGCCGAGGCCGTGGCCGCCGCACTGCGCGGTGAACCGCACCCCGTCCACATCCGCTACCACCCCGATCGACTCCGCATGTTCCATCGCCAGCGATGAGGAAGAGGCATCACTCATGACCGGTACGGACGACTGGCACAAGCGCGGCACCTCCTTCGGCCGGGGCGCCGAACAGTACGACAGGACGCGCCCCCACTACCCGACGTCCAGCTTTCGATGGGTCCTGGGCGAGAAACCACGGACCGTGCTCGATCTCGGCGCCGGGACGGGCATCCTCACCCGGGCCCTCCTCGCGGACGGCCACCGGGTGACGGCCGTCGAACCGGACGACGAGATGCGGAAGGTGATCAGTGACACGGCGCCATCGGCGACCGTGCTCGGTGGCAACGCGGAAGCGATTCCCCTGGCATCGGCAAGCGTCGATACGATCCTGGTCAGCCATGCCTACCACTGGTTCGACCCCGACTCGGCGCACGCCGAGATGGCCCGGGTGCTCCGCCCGGGCGGAACCCTCGCGGCCCTGTGGAACCTCCGCGACGAAGAGGTCCCCTGGTCGGCCGAGCTGTCCCGGATCCTGGCCGACGAGGACACCGGAACGGACCCGGAGACGTCCGCGGCGATCCTCCTGCACGGCACGCTCGCCGCACTGCGCGCCGACGATCCGGGCCGGTTGTCGGGATGGCTACGGAACCCTAGTTTCGGCGCCCGGTTCGGCGCCATCGAACGCGGGTACTTCGAGCACGCCTCGCCCCAGACGGTGGAGACCCTCATCGGGCTCGTCACCTCACGTTCCTACTATCTGAACGCCACCGCCGAGCGGCAGGAAGAACTGAAGCAGCAGATCAGGCAACTCGCCGCCACGCACCCGGACCTCGCAGGGCAACGGGAGTTTGACCTACCGTATGTGACGGTCGTCTTCAAAGCCGGTCTCACGTCCTAGCGGTATCCGCCCGCCAGCGAAGGAGCCCCCCGTGCTCACTCCCGTCCCACCGTCCACGTACAGGTCAGGGGACGGCAGCGAGACCCGCTGGGAGGGCTTCTTCACCGGCCATCGCGTCCTCGACGAGGAACAGGTGGCCGAGTTGGCCAGGCGACTCCTGGGAGTGGACCACACGGCCGTCGCGGAGTTGGCGCGGAGCGAGTTGGCTCCGTACTACGCGGACGCCGGCGAAGACCGTCCCGCGCTGCTCCTCCACTCCGCGACTCCCACGCTGCGTGCGCTCGCCGGCGACCTGGCAGCACTCCGGAGCAGCCGCGTCCCCCACGACGTGGCGACCTATGTGGAGGCCCGATCCGTCTTCCTCGGAGCACCGACGGACCTGACCGTCGGCAGGACCGCTCCCTGGGCGGAGGCGGTCGGCCACTGGAACGTTCCCGCCGTCGACGTGGGCGACCGGGACCACTACTACCTCTCCCACGGACTCCTCCTGCTGGCCGACGCCCACGAACGGGGCGTCGACACACCACTCGACCGAATCATCAGCTGGTTGCGCGACCGGCCTGACGCATTGATCCGGCTCTACGCACTCGACGTGGAGATGCAGGTCTTCCTCTTGTGGTTGCGCCGCAGGACCGGGCTCACCCGCTTGCTCACGGACGCCAACAGTCCGGCCGTCGCCACCCGGTGGAACCGCAAGCGCCACCTCCACCCCACCGTCGAGGCCGCTCGGACCCTCGATGCGGACGCGCTGCCGGCCGACGCACTGCTCAGGGCCGAGCAACGCCTCGGCGAGGCACACGTCCGACTCGGACTGGAACTGCCCGTCCTCCCGGGATACACCGTGCTGCGCACCAACGTCGGCGTGAACGCCTTTGTCTCCGGCGTGCTCGACGCCGCTGCGCTGCTGCGCACCCGCTACGGCCTGAGCAGGGCGGCGCTCAAGCCGAGCGAGGCGGGGGACGGAGCCCGGATCGTCGGCAACCTGGACCTCAGCGACGCAGAACGCCTCACCGCGGAAGCACGCGCCGCCCATCCCCTCGGCGATGACTACCTGCTGGAGGCATGGGTCGACTTCCTCTCCGTTCGGCTCGGGGACACGGTGCTGCCGGTCATCCCCTCGGGGCACTTCCGCCATGGACGCGTCGCGGACGGTGTCACCCTCCAGGTCCTGGACGGATACTCGTGGATGGGCAACAGCTACCTCGACGAGGGGGCCTGGACATCCCTCGGCCTGCCGGACGAGGCGTACCGGACCATCCGTGGTGCGTTGGAAGCCATCAGAGCGGCCTTCCTGGGGCCGCAGAGTGTCCTGGACGGCAGCCATGAAGGACTGGCCACGGGAGGTGTCGACTTCGCCGTCGGCCGGTTGGGCGGCCGTTTCGGTGATCGACTGGTCGTGGGGGCGATCGACTTCAACCTCTCCTCACACGGGGCCGAGTACCTGCGCGCCTTCCAGGACGTCGCACGCCGCCAGGGCATCACCGAACGGTACGCAGCCACCAGGGTCTTCAGGCCGTCGGCTGATCGAACACTCGCCCAACTAGAAGCGGCAGCCGCCGCGATGACCTCGCCCGGCAGTCTGGCGAGGGCTGTTGCCTGTGTGCCGGAACGCTGGGGAATGATGGCCGTGACCGGTGTGGACCCCACGGCCGCCGCACTGCGCATCGACCGGCTCCTTACCGCCGTGACCGAACGGACCGCACCATCGGAACTCCGTCCGAACCCGGTGTGACGAGATGCGGGACTCCCCTCTCCTCCCGCCCGTGGTGAGGGCCGGCCCGGAACGAGCGCGGCCGACCGGTCAGAGGAAGGACTGGCTGCGCAGTTGTGCTTCCAGCCAAGCGGTCACGTCCGGCTGGCTGCCCAACTGTTCGTAGGAGAACGGGAAGGGGCCCGTGGAGCCGAGAATCAGATCGAGGGAATCCCGGCGGGCCACGAAGACGCACTCCAACTGGCGGGTGACCGGGGACGGCCGGGGGAACCAGTACTCGAACTCCTGCCAGTGCCGTGCCGTGGAGTTGTGGGCCCCCTTGGGAGTGCCGTCCTTCACCTCTGCTTCGTCCAGACGGAACCCCAGGTCGTCAAAGCCCTGGAGGATGGCGTCCTGAGCGGGCAGGGCATGGACCTGGAAGGGGTCGAAGTCACCCTTGTCGAGGGCGTTGTCGATGGACACCTCGGTACGCAGGGCCGCCTTGCCGCCCTTCACCGCACTACCACGGGCATGGGTGAGCGGCATTTCCCACGGCAGCTCGAATGAGACGTCCCAGCTCCTGGTCTCACCCGCCCGCAAGAGGAAGGAGGACTCGTTGGGCTGCCACGACAGCAGGATGCCCGGGTGGTTCCAGCCCTCAGTGGGTTCACGGTCCTCGAACCGGGTCACCACATCGACCTTGAGCTGCTCGATCTCCACATCCGCGCCGCCACCCTGCAAGGTGACCTTGGCGGAGAGCCGGTCACCCGGCCTTGCGGACACGGCGCCGAGTACGGTCTCGACGCTCGGCGCATGAATGCCGAGTGAACTCAGAAGCTTGCGAAAGGCCATGTCGGACGCTTCCCTCCCCTCACGCTCCCCGTCGAAGCGTTGATGGCGAAACCCTAGAACATCGTGGTGCGGCCGGCATGGTCACCGTGCGGCCCCTTCGCGTGTCAGGGCCCACCGGGCGGGCACGCACATCGAGGAGCGCGGCCGGGCAGGAGTGCACGGAATGCCGGACCGGTTTCCGCGATCGTGGGATGTCAGTCGTCGGTGAGAGGATCCACTCCATGGTGATGTGTGACTACTTCTCGGCGTCCAGCGATGATGCGGCCGTTGGTGTTCTCGACCAGTTCGGCGGACCGGACACCTCGGTGTTCGACGTGGTGTCGCTGAAGGGGGTAGATCCGGTCGTCGTGGTGGCCCAACTCGAAGCGATCTTGACCGGATGCACCTATGACGAAGCAGCCCGGCGTCCCCGGGCGGGGAAGCTGCTGTCGTCCCCGGACGCCGAGAGCGCGTTCATCGTGAGCGTGTCCGACACCGTGCAGGAGGCACTGGCAACGGCCACGCCCGCGGCACTCATCGAGGCCGCCGGGCCGTGGTCCGAGACCGACGAGCTCCAAACGTCCGGCATGGATGCCGAAGCCGCCCTGGAAGTACTGGTCCTGCTGTCGGCGCTGGCCGGCCGTGCCGGATCGACTGGGCACCGTATGTATTGTTGGTGGGCCCTGTAACACGGGTCCTACGGCAACGCCGGCGGGGTGCCTTCCCGCTCCTTTGCGGATTGCCATCAGGCCCAGTCCTCGGGCTCGATGCCTCGGAGACGTATGCGCGTGCCGGTCCAGAACGAGCTCATCCCTTGTTTGACCACGCTCGCCACATGGTGCGCAGGCCGGTCACAACACGGCGGAGCCGGGGCGTTTTGCTGAGGGGAGACGGGGGCGACGGACATGAGGTTGGCACTCCCCCATCCGGTCGGACAGACCCCGAGTCGTGTCTCAACATGCGCAGGAGGCGGAGTTGACCGGGGAGGTCAACGGGTCGACCGCCCTTCGCTCAGTACCGGTGGCACTCGTGGTAGGGAAGCCCTCCCGGATCCAGTACTCGATACCACCGATCATTTCCTTGACCTGGTAGCCGAGTTGCGCGAGTGCGAGCGCCGCACGGGTCGCGCCGTCACAGCCGGGCCCCCAGCAGTAGGTGACCACGGGCAGCGCGGGGTCCAGTAGGTCTGCGGCACGGGCAGGGATGTCGGCGGTGGGCAGATGGACCGCGCCCGGGACATGCCCCTGCTCCCAGCCCGCAACTCCCCGTGAGTCGACCAGAATGAAGCCCGGGTGGGTCGACCGGATCGACGCATGGACATCGGCAACATCCGTCTGGAACGTGAGTCGGGCAGCGAAGAAGGCAACAGCTTCGGCGGGAGCCGCGGGTGCTGTGCGGAGTACGGGACTGGGAGCGGTGTCGTTCATGGGTATGACGCTACGGTCCTCACCCCTCGTACGGAACTGATGATCACCGGCCTGGCCACCTATCCGCCGCGGAATTCATGGTAGAAGTGGCGCATGGCCGATGATTCCCTTGACGAAACAGATATGCGCATCCTGGAGGCCCTCCAGAAGGACGGGCGGGCGAGCTACGCGGAGTTGGCACGGGCCGTCGCCATGTCGGCGAGTGCCGTCACCGAACGGGTGCGCCGCTTGGAGGAGAGCGGCGTGATCAGCGGCTACTCGGCCGTCGTGGAGCCGGAGCGACTGGGGCTCGGCATCCTGGCTTTCGTCCGCCTCCGCTATCCGACGGGCAACTACAAGCCGTTCCACGACCTGCTCGCGACCACCCCTGAGATCCTGGAGGCCCACCATGTGACGGGTGAGGACTGCTTCGTGCTCAAGGTCCTCGCCCGGTCCATGCGCCATCTGGAAACGACCACGGGGCGCATCGCCGGTCTCGGGTCCGTGACCACCAGCGTCGTCTACTCCAGTCCGCTGCGCAGCCGCGCCATCGCCTTGTCCTAGTGCCCCTGGAAGGAGTCCCTGGAAACGAGTCCCTGGAAGGAGGTAGCGCCTGAGAGTCGGGAGGATCGCCTGCATCACATCCGTAGCGAACATCCCCAGGTCAGCCGGCTGGTCTGCGCTGTGATCCACCATGGCGGGCGGGGACGGGACCCCTGGTGGTCGTCCTCGTGGCTCTGCCCGGCGGAATGCAGTGGAGCGCCGTGTCGTCGCCGCGATAGCGTGCCCGGATGACCACTCGTGTGTTCCGCGTGACCGTGCGCGGCGTCTTTTCCGGGCTCGATGGTGAGCAGCGCACCGCGCTCCTCGATCGTGCGGGCGAGCACAGCGTCCTGCGTGCGGCGTTCACGCCCGAGGGGCACCTCAGCTATGACATCGCCGTCCGCCCCGCCTTCACATTCCGTTTCCAGGCGACGGGCGAGCGGGAGGAGGACATCGTGGCGGCCACGGAGCGGGCGGAAGTCGCTGCCCGGGCCTGGCTGGACGAGCGCGGCTACGGCTACAAGAATCTCAGGGCCCAGGCGGAGGATCTGTCCCTGGCGCCGCTGGGCAAGAGGCAGCGTCGCGAGGCTGCACGCCGACTCTGAGGCGGCGGGAGTCCGCTGTTCTGTTCTACTTTCTCGGGTGGTTCCGCAACGTCCCCCACGGCCGTTGGACCGGCTGCGAACCCAGGTCGCCTGATGCGCCCACCCGTTCGGGTGATGTGCAGTGGCCGAGGGCGCTGTCCGATCACCGGGTCGCGGTGGGGCGCGCCGGGTTCTCCCCACGATCCCCCTCCCAAGGCGAACGGTCTTCTCCACGACACCACATCGAGCAGCACGGGCCCTGGGCCCGACCACTGCCGTAGTCGTGGGCATCGGAAGTCGTCGGTGGGTTTTGTCCGTTCGTCCCACGCGTTCGCGTGGGACGAACGGACCACGGGTGGCTCTACGGCTCCTGCGGCGCTACCGTGCGCGATGTGTTCCGTCCGGTCAGAACCGCGCTTGGGGACAGATGTCGAGTGGCAGCAGTGAGCCGCCCTGTTCCTCGTCGTCCGTACCCACGATGCCCACACTGGAGTTGCTGGCACACGCGACCGCTTCGATTTTGCGGTTGTCGGTCTCCTTGTCGAAGGACACGAGGGGCACGAGTTGTCCCTTCGGCCTCAGGCTCACGCCGATGCGGCCGGCGGCGTCGACCGTCACCCTGCCCGCGCGGTAGACGGCGGAGGCGAACGGTCCGGAGTTGATGTTCGGGTCCGATGCCGCGGTCAGGAGCACCGTTCCGTCCTGGTGGACCTTGATGTCGCTGGCGTGCCGTACCTCTTGTCCGTCCACCGGCAAGGGGTCCGGCACGCTGAAGGCGACCGGTCCGGTCGCCGGGCCGAACACTCCGCTGTTGGGATCGTAGGCGGCGGCGCGCACCTGTGCGGGGTGGGCGTCGCTCGAACCTCGGGTCGCCCACACCGCGACGGTGCGGCCTTGCTGACGGGTCAGGGCGAAGCTCTCGTAGTTGTCTCCCGGCGCTCGGCCGGGAACGGGTGAACTCCCCCACACCATGGCGGCGTTGGGATCGAGTGTGAGGTGGTAGGCGGTGCCGTCGCTGGAGAGGGCGACGAAGTCACCCGGTTGTCCGGGAACGGCGTCGATCGCTTCGAGATCCCTCGGTTCCTCCAATCCCCGCCAGGGGAGTTCCCTGACGACGGGAACACCGGTGGGTCGGTACTGCACGGTGGCGATCCGGTTCTCGCCGGGGTTCTTGTTGTCGCGCACCATCACGAGGTCGAGTGAGTCCTCGGTACTCGTACCGTTCTCGATCACTGCGAGTCCGCTGACGCCTCCGGTCATTCCGGTTCCGACGCGTTGCCAGGACTCGTTGGCGGAGGGGGCTGAGGCGTGAGCGGCAGTGGGGGCTGCGCCTGCGACGCTGAGGAGAGCGACAGCCGCGGCGGCCCATGTTCGACTCATCATGCGGGGGACGCTAGCGCAAGATCGAAGACGTTCGATCTCCAGTCCCCTCGTAGCTTTATGTTGGCAGGTCAGGTGCCCGAGGAGGGCGTGTCGGAAGCCCGTGTCCGGTGCTGGGCCGGCGAGGCCGACCGGTTGGTTGCGTGGGATCGACGGTTTCTCATCTTGAACCACCGGTGGGTAATCGGCTCTTACCCGGCACCGACCGCAGCGCTCCTGGAGGGCCCGGGCGATGTTCCTGGCCGGAGTTCCTGTCGGGAGCCCGGGTACCGCTGTAAGGTCGCCCCCTGGGGGAGCACCGACGCCAGTTCAGGAGACCCGGCTGATGAGTCGTCCACGCCGACGCACCGTAGCGGTGCAGGGCCTTGAGGACAGGCGGTCCTGCGGTGATCGCGGAAGCGGTCGCTCATGAGCACGCAACGCGTTCGATGTGACACCTGCGGCCACCTCACCGGCCTGGCCGGGCCGGAAGGCGGCTATGTGTGCGGCCGTTGCTGGTACGTCGTAGAACCCGCCGGATACGGGCGTTTGCGCGAAGCCGGGCTCAAGGTCGTCGCGGCAGACCGCCAGGCGCGTGCGCAGGCCCGCCGTGAGCACACCCACAGCAGGCCCTGAACTTCCGCGCGGAGACGACCGCCCCCTCGTATCGTCGGCCGGGCGATCAGGCCAGGGCGCTCTTGCCCTGCCACTCCTGCCAGGACAGGTTCCACTCGCCGTAGCCGTTGCCCGGTGCCGGGTCGCCCTTGTGACCGGGGCCCGACATCTCGAACGGGTCGCCCGCTCGGACCTGTGAGTACAGCCAGGATGCGTTCGACGTGCTCATCCCTATGCACCCGGAGCTGCGGTTCGCGTTCCCGAAGTGCGCGCTGTTCCACGGGGCGGCATGGGCGTACATCCCCGACCAGGTCAACCGCATCGAGTAGTCGACCATCTTGTTGTACGCGTCCCCGAGGCCGACCGTCTCCGAGTTCATGTTGATGGTGCCCTCCTTGGCCATCAGCACGGACGTCCCGCCCCAGGAACGCTTCTTGCCCCCGGGGGTGCCCGCTGACACCGGGATCGAACGGACGACCTCACCGTTGCGCAACAGCGTCAGCTTCTTCGAGCCGAGGTCGACCTTGACCACCTGGGAGCTGCCGATGGTGAAGTCCATGTCGTAGTCCCGGACGAACCAGCCGCCCCCCGCACCCGAGTCGATGCCGTTGAGCTCTGCCTGAAGCCTCACCTTGGTGCCCGCCGCCCAGTAGTCCTTGGGGCGCCAGTCGATGCGGGACCTGCCGTCGTAGTGCTCCATCCACCCCCAGGAACCGACGGTCTTGTTCGACGTGGTCACCTTGAGTGCGCGCTCCACGGCTGCGCGGTTCTTCACCGGATGGTCGAAGACGATGGAGACGGGCTGGGCGATGCCGACCGTACTGCCCTTGCCGGGCGCGAGTTCCAGCTTGTTGACCTTGTCGGCGGCGGCGGTGGCGAAGCTCGCCTGCGTGGAGCCTCCGTCCGCGGTGGTCGCCCGTACCGTGTAGGCGGTACCGGGCGCGGCGGCGCGACGAGAGGTCCAGGTGCGGCCGTCGTTCGACACCGCACCGCCGAGTACGGCCCCCTTGCCGGTGGTGACCTTGACGTCCTTCAGTTCGCCACGGGCCAGCTTGACCGTGACGGGCTTGCCCGGAGCCGCCGCTCGGCCCTGGAGGTTCACCGAGATCTCCGGTCGCGCCGCGGCCTCCTCCACGCTCTTGCCACCGTTGCGGGAATCGTCCTGCGCCCCGTTGCCCGAACAGGCGCCGAGCAGCAGTGCCGCCAGGCTGGCGGTGGCTATCGCAGACAGTCGGCGATCGCGGCCCGAAGACGTGCGGCCGGGCTCCGGTGTGCTGCGGCGCGGGGCGAAGCGCTGCTGCGTGCTGACCATGGTTCGTACCTCCGAGCGATCGGGAATCGTTCGGAGAGAGGGCATGGGAGCCCGAAAGGTTGCCTGACCACCGGTTTGCTACATTCTCGTCACAAACCGCCGGAACAGACACGATGTCTCGGCTGACCACCACAGCGGTTCGTGCGGCCCTCCGAAGCCTTCGATGCTCGGGAAGGGTGCAGCGGGCCCGATATGACGGTCCGTGGGACGCAGCAGGGGCACCGCCCCGGTGGGACCGCCCCCTTCGGTCAGGCCGGCACCGACCCCTCGTCCAACCGCTCCGGTGCATCGGTGCCGATGGACCGCGGCTTGGTCTCGGGCAGCGCCGCGAAGCAGGCCGTGCTGAGCACCGCAACACCGGTCAACCACATCGCAACGCCCCAGGGCGGTCGCGATCCGCCTGACAGCGCGGTCGCCACCATGGGGGTCAACGCACCGCCGAGGACACCGGCCAGGTTGTAGCCGACCGCGGCGCCCGTGCACCGCACCCGCGGCTCGTACAGCTCCGGCAGATAGGCGGCGACGACCGCGAACATGGTGATGAAGGCGAGCAGTGACACCATCAGGCCCAGGAACATCAACGCCGGCTCCCCGGTGCTGAGCAGTCCCACGAAGGGGTACATCCACAGGCCCGCGAGGGCGCTTCCCGCCAGGCACATCGGGCGACGGCCGAACCGGTCCCCCAGCAGCGCCGCGACCGGTGTGAGCGCGCCCTTCACCGCGACTGCGACCATCACGAGGAGCAACATCACCGTACGGCTGACGCCCAACTGCTCCGTCCCGTAGGACAGCGCCCAGGTACTCACCGCGTAGAACACGGCGTATCCGATCGACAGTGCACCCGCAGTCAACAGGAGGAGTCTCCGGTGGTGCCGGAAGACCTCCGCGACGGGTGCGTTCGCCCGTGCGCCGCTCTTGGCCAGCTCGTGGAACTGGGGGGTTTCGGTCAGCGAGCTCCGCAGGAGCAATCCACCGATGGCCAGGACACCTGCGGCCCAGAACGGAACCCTCCAACCCCATTCGAGGAATTGACGGTCGGTGAGCACGGCGGAGAGCGTGAGCATCATGCCGTTGGCGAGGAGGAAGCCGAGGGGCGGTCCCATCTGCGGAAAGCTGCCCCACAGCGCTCGCCGCCCGGGCGGCGCGTGTTCGGCCACCAAGAGCACCGCTCCGCCCCATTCTCCCCCGAGCCCCAGCCCCTGGAGGAAGCGGAAGGCAAGCAGCAGGATCGGAGCGGCCAGGCCGATGGATGCGTACGACGGGACGCATCCCACGGCCACGGTCGCACATCCGGTGGTGAGCAGGGAGGCGAACAGCACAGGGCGCCGACCGTAGCGGTCGCCGATGTGGCCGAAGAGTACGGAGCCGACGGGGCGGGCGATGAATCCGATGGCGAAGGTTCCGAAGGCTGCCAGGGTTCCGGCCAAGGGCGAGAAGGACGGAAAGAACAACGGCCCCAGTACGAGGGCGGCGGCCGTGCCGTAGGCGAAAAAGTCGTAGAACTCGATGGCCGTACCCGCGAGCGAGGCGAACGCGAGGCGCAGCATGGAGGGAGGCCGGCGCGGCCCGGGCACGGGCAGCGGGGCGTGACGTGGACGCATGTAGGGCCAACGTCGGTCCGCTCTTCGCGGTTACGTCCCGTGGGGTCGCGGAGTGAGGGGTGAAGCGTCTCGACGTGCCGCGGGGCGGATTCGGTACGGCGAAGGCTCCACGGCGTAGGTTTTCGTCAGCATTCACTGGTGTTAGTTAGCGTTTGGTGGTGTTTGTGCGCGCTTTTACAGGAGGCGGTACCTTCCGAGCATGAGGAGCGAGTCTCGGCCTGTGGGAACCCGGACCCGGATGTTCCGGGCACACCAACTCCCCCATGAGTGGCGGGCGTACGGCCCGGTGTACACGCGTCGCCGTGGACCGTTCCCCTCGCGGACACGGGCCCGATAGGTTCGCTGCATCCAGTCCCCCGAAGGAGTCCCCTTGCGCATGTCGAACCGGTGCGTCCGCCTCTCTGCCCTGGGTACCGCAGCCCTCGTCGTGCTGGTCACTGCGACCCCAGCCTCGGCCGCTTCGGTCACGTCCGACGCGGACAGGGCCACGCGGCAGCAGAGTTGGACGGGAGCCTGGGGCTCCAGCCTCTACCGCCCGCTGGCGCCCCTGCCGTGGTCCTGGCCCAACTGGTCCTGGGACGGATTCACCGACCAGAGCCTCCGCCAGGTGGTGCGCGTCAGTGCCGCGGGCTCGGAGGTGAGGGTCCGGGTGTCGAACCGGTTTGGACAGCAGCCGCTCCGTCTGACCGGGGCGAGCGTGGCGAGGACCGCCGAGGGAGCGGCAGTGGTTCCCGGAACCGTTCGCCCGTTGCGGTTCGAGCATCGCGACGACGTAGTCGTGCCCATCGGGGCCGAACGGTACTCGGAATCCGTACGGCTGCCGGTACGACCCCGGGAGAGACTCACCATCACCCTCCACTTCGCCGGTGGCACCGGCCCCGTCAGCTACCACGAAGACGGCCTCGCCACCTCCTACCGCGCGGCGGGCAACCTCACGCGTGACACGTCGGGCACGGCCTTCGCCAACGACACGGGCCAGTCCCACTACCTCGTCTCGGGGGTCGAGGTGCGGGGAGTGCGCAACGAGGGCGGTGTCGTCGCGTTCGGGGACTCCATCACCGACGGATGGGGTTCCACTCCCGACACCGATCGCCGCTATCCCGACCGGCTCGGCGAGCGACTGCTGGCGGACGGACGGCGCCTCGGTGTCGTCAATGCGGGCGTCAGCGGAAACATGCTGCTCACCGACTCGCTCTGCTACGGCGACAAGGGCGTCACTCGATTTCGCCATGACGTGCTGGGGCAGGCCGGGGTCCGTACGGCCGTCGTTCTGATCGGCATCAACGACATCGGGGGCGGTGGGCTCCCCGACGGGGGGTGCGGAACCCGTCCCGTCGTCAGCGCGGACGAGGTCATCGACGGTCATCGTGCGCTGATCCGGGCGGCCAGGCAACGCGGAATCACGGTGATCGGCGCCACGCTCACACCGTTCAAGGCGTACGCCGGCTACTACACCCCGCAGAAGGAGGAGGTCCGCGACGCCGTGAACCGTTGGATCAGGAGCAGCGGGGCGTACGACGAGGTGGTGGACCTGGACCGGGTGCTGACCGATCCCCGTCCGGGGCACGGTGATGAACTGGCCCCGGTCTACGACTCCGGAGACGGCCTGCATCCCAATGACGCGGGGATGGACGCCATGGCCGAAGCGGTCAGCGACCGCATCCCCGAAGGTCCGGCCGACCGGTCCTGAGGGCGTTCGGCTCGCCGGCGCGGTGGGCCGGGTGCACAGCGGAGCCGGTCACGGCCTCAGATGAGGTTCGCGACCGGCTCCTTCGTCACTGGGCGCCCTGATGTGCAGGCGGGCCGGCCGGGCGGTCAGAGTGGTGCAGGTGGGTCAGCGGATCGGTAGCGGGATCGGCCCGCCCGCACCCTTGCGCAGTTGTGGGGCCGGGTTCGCCTGGCAGGTGGTGTCCTTCGCCGGCAGTTGACCGGTGACCAGGAAGGTGTTCGCGATGCCCTCGGCACAGGTGCTGACACCCGTTCCGTAGACGCCGTGGCCCTCGCCCTCGTCGACGGTCACCATGCGCGCGCCGTCCAGTGTCCGACGCAGTCCGTGCCCGTTGCTCAGGGGGGTCTGGGAGTCCCACTCGTTCTGAAGGATCAGCGCCGGCACGTCGTTGTCGATGACGGTGGTGGGCTCGGCCGGCTTCCCCCAGAACGCGCACGGCGCGATGTTGGAGTTGTAGTCCCCGTAGAGGGGGTAGCGGGTCGCATCGCGGACCGCGTCCTTGCGGTAGCTCTCGGGGTCCTTCTGCCACGACACGTCGCCGCAGGCGACCGTCCAGAACATGGTGGTGCCGTTGTCGTCCCACCCATACAGGGGCGGCAGTTCCGGTACGGTCTCGCCGGCCGCGGCCTTCTTGAGGTTGACGACGGCCTCGGCTCCGGCACGCAGCTTGAAGAACGTGGTGCGCGTGTTGGCGCGGATCTGGGTGCCGTTGAGGAGGGTGCTCCCCACCCGGATGGGCTCCCGGTCGGCCTGGGCGACGATGTTCCAGAAGCTGCGGGAGACCTCGGCCGGGGTGGTGCCGAGTCCGTAGGTGCTCGACCGCGCGGCGGTCCATTCGGTCCACCGCTTGAACGCCTGCTCGACGGCGGGTGCCCAGATCTGGAAGCTGCCGCGCCACACGTCGGCGGGGTTGACCGCGCTGTCGAGGACGAACCGGTCGACGCGCCGGGGGAACATCTGGGCGTAGACCGCGCCGAGGTAGGTGCCGTACGAGTATCCGAGGAGGCTGATCTTGCGCTCGCCCAGGGCGGCCCGGATCACCTCCAGGTCACGGGCAGTGTTGCGGGTGGTGAACTGCGCGAGGTGATCGGAACCGTACTTGGTCCGGCACTTGTCGGCGATGCTGCGGGTCAGGGCGATGTGCTGGTCGAAGGTCGCGGGTGTGTACGCGCGTTCTCCGTCGAGTTCCGCGGGAGAGAGCCCACAGGTGAGGGGGCTGCTGCTGCCGACGCCGCGGGGATCGAACCCGATCAGGTCGTACCGCTCCAGCACGGAGGCGGGGAAGGCGCCCTGGAGGTAGGCGGGCATGTCCAGGCCCCAGGTGCCGGGGCCGCCGGGGTTGATGAGCAGCACGCCCCGGCGCTTGGCCGGGTCGGTCGCGCTGATCCTGGATATCGCTATGTCGAGCTTCTTGCCGCTCGGGCGCCGGTAGTCCAGCGGCACCTTGACGGTGGCGCACTCCAGCGAGGCCGGCAGGGCGGGGTCGCATCCCTTCCAGACGAGCTTCTGGGGGGAGTGGGCAAGTGGGGGGACCGCGCCCGGAGTGGGTGCGGCCGAGGCCGGGGCCGAGGCGAGCGCGGGCGCCAGTGTCGCCAACACACTCACCGCTAGCGCGGGGGCCATACGTCTTACCTGCACGACGTCGATCCTTCCGTTGGGCATGTCAAACAGGTCGGCCCTGGTGGGGCGGGGGCCGTTGCGGCACATCATTCACCCTTGGACGAAATTCTCGAACTCCGTTCTCATATTAGGCAGTTCGGATCAGCAGACGAAGAGTGCGGATTCATGACAGATGCCCACGGCAGTCGCGCCGAGAGGGGACGAGATCGCGAAGTCGGACGGTCGGCGGCCACCCGGAACGCCGCGACGCACCGACCGTGGACGAACGCCGATGCCTCCTCACCGACGCCCCACTGTGTTCCCCCTGCAACCGCTGAGGATGATGGGGCGTCCGTATGTGCGAACGACGCAACCCAGGGGGCGGATGATGGTCAGGCTCGAGGCACCGCGCGGGGCGGCAGCCGCATTGGTGGCGGCGCTGCTGGTGACAGGCTGTGGTGGCACGGAGAAGAGCGCCGACGCGAAGGGTTCGAGCCCCTACGACCGGGCGAAGACACTGACTCAGGCCGAGATCAAGGCCGTGCTGCCCCAAGCGGCCGACCTTCCGGGTTCCAAGAGGAACAACTCGGGCGTACTGGACTTGAGTGCGGGCTCGGACAAGCGGCCGTGTGCCGGCGGTGAGCTGGGGAAGTGCGTGGCGGCGCAGGGAGTGGGAACCACCGTCCTGACGAAGGAGGGTGAGGGTGACTTCAGTTTCACCGTCTTCGCACACCGGGACACCGAGGCAGCCTCGAAGGCCTATCCCTTCCTCTGGAAGGACGCCGGCACGGCATGGATCATTCCTTCGGAGAAGGCCGAGGTCGGGCGTCTGGGAGACCAGAGCGGCGCCCAACGCGGCGAGCACGACGGCGGCCTCGGCGCCTACATCCAGATCCGGGTGGGCCCCACCTTGCTATCGATCAAGACGAACACCGGGGTCGCACACACCCCTCACACCGACAAGCAACTCACAGCGCTGGCGGAGATGTTCACGAAACGGGCTCGTCAGGCCCATGACGGAGACCTCCCCACGGCTTCCCTGGCGAACTGAGGGTCGCCCTCCTCGTTGCCGCAGGCTGACGGAGTTCTCGATCTGCACCACCGATGGGCAACGGCTCTCCCGGCTGATAGGACGGTGCACTGGGATAGGACGGTGCACTTCAGTGCGGTTGCATTCTTGAGGCGTGCCTCCTCGCGTGGTGCACGGCTGGACCGCTGTCCGGTCGTCGCGCACAGGCGGCCGGCCTAGCCATGGCCTGCCGTGGCGTCCTCGCCGGCATATGCACGCCCCTGCTGCGGCCCGACCCCGTCGTCCCCCGCGCCCCGACGACGCGCCCTTGAGCCCGGCCGCGCCTCCGCGGGCGACATCACATCGGACGACGGTGGGCGGAGCAGTTCGCGCAGGCGTACGCCCACCGGGCGTCCGGCACGGACGGCGTGTTCAGGAGGACGTGTACCGGCCGTCTTGAGGACGCGATCCCACTGCGTGACTCGCGGCCGACGGATCCGTACATGTGCCGGGGGCTCTGCGCGGCTCGTGACACACCACCGCACGCCGCCATGTGCGCCCTGCCGCCTCGGGGCTGCGTCACATCATCGTAGGGGGGCGATGCACAGCCCCACCGGCCGTTCGAAGGAGACTGATGAACCACCGCAGTGAGATGTTCGCTCTACAGAGCGTCGAGGGCTTCCTCGGCGGGGAAGAGCTCTCCCGTCTGAACAAGATCATGGACGGGGAGGCAGCCGCATGGGAACCGGAGATCCATGCGGCGGTGCTCCCCGCTCCCGCCCTTGCGGTGGACATCCTCAACCAGGCGATGACACGGGCCCTTCCGACCATCCAACGGGCGATGCCGTCGATCGCGGATGCGGCCTCGTGGGCGTACACGCATCTGTCGGCCGGGCAGGAGATACCCGCGAACCTCGACGGCATCCTCGATCCGGCCGTGGCTCCCGCCCGGGTCGGGCGCATCGGTGTGGTCATCTCCGAGGCGGACGAAGGCGGCCGGTTCTCCCTGGAGCCTCCGACCGAAGAGGCCCTGCGGGCCGGAGGTCATCCGGACGGCTCGGAACAGGTACGGGTCGCGCGGCGCCCGGTGGCGGGGCCGCTCTCGTACGGGAGCGACCCCTCGGCGACCCCGTCCCTGGTCCGCACCCGGTGGACCTGCTACGCGGGTCCCGGCGTGGCCATCGCGTATGGGGCCCGGCTGGTTTCCGGCGTCTCCCCGGTCAGACGCGGCGTGTTACGCACCTTCGTGGGTGACCTCATCGACACTCCGCTGCCCACGTCGTGACGCCGGTAACCGTGGTGCCCTGCTCGTCGACCGCGGCGATCCCGGGTGACCAGAACACCCGCAGCAGGTGAAGGTTCTGCTGCGATGACGCCCGCACGGCGCGCCGACCGCACCGCGCCGAGAAGCGAGAGGGGGTTGCGCCCCGTCACCCGATGCTGTTCTTGAGCGCCGTGACGTAGTTGAGCACGGCATGGTCACGAACACCGTCACAGGCCGGGGCCAGGGGGTCGGCGGTCATCCCTCTGGCCCGGTCCGCGATCTTCGCGAGCGGGGAGGTCGAAGTGTGGATCGCACCGCGGGAGTCGATGTACCGGATGCCCGCCGTATGGGTGTATGCCGGCTCGGGCGGCAAGTGGGGCACGATGTCGTTGTTATTGACGAATCGATGGAGGCGCTGCGCGAACCCCCGGTTGCAGGCCGCGGCCAGGAGTCGGTCGCAGGCCCGGGGTTGGCCGAAGGTGTAGATGCCGTCCGCGGTCAGCTTCGGTTCTTCCAAGTGCAGGCGGGCACCGGCCAGCAGCGCGAGCGCACCGCCCAGACTGTGGCCGGTGAACCACACCGTCTGCCGATCGGTGCGGAACTCTTCGAGGGTGCTCCGCACGACCGGGTACACGGATTCGAGTGCCTCACCGAAACCGTAGTGGATGTAACCGGTACGCGCCGGCCCCGGCCACGGCGGGGTGGTCGCGTCCGACAGCCAGTCGCGGATCTGTAGGGGCTCCGTGCCGCGGAACGCCGTGATGATCATACGGTCGCTGGCCATGGTGAACGCCTGGGTGTCGGTGAGGGGAAACGGCGGGGTGAACCGTGAACGGTGGTGCCGCACGTGGTGGAAGCCCCACTCCTCGGCCTGCTCCGCGACGACGGACTCGTTCTGGTAGGCCAAGGCGGCCACCTGCACCAGGGCGTAGGCGTGTGCGGGGCTGTGACCGGTGGCGTGGTGGTCGATCGTGGACGTGACGGGCACGGGAACTCCCTGTCAAAGTCGTGCGGGTGGACCCGACGTCACGGGCCTCACTCGCTGGTGGTCCTGGGCGGCTTCGCTGCGACCAGAGGGCGGGTTCGGTTGTCACACTCCGGCCGGGCCACGTCGTCGTAGCCCAGTTGGACCGCCCCGCCGTAGTCCGGCCGGCTTCTGAGAGCCGGTGGGCACCCAGCCGGGTGCCCCGGTCCATTGCAGTCCGCACGGCCGGTGCCCGGTTGCATTCACGTTCCTGCTGGCGCGCCGGCCGCTGCTGCCACGTGTCGTCGGTGGCGTCGGGTGCGGTGTCGCTACAACCATCTCGTTGCGTGTTGAAGCAGTGTGGTGAATGCGGCCGCCCGGGGCATTGTGTCCAGATCGTCGACCGACAGCACGTTCCGCTTCTGCACACGCGGTACGGGGGACGGGATGGCCAACGCAGCTTGCGACCCATCGAGCAGATGCCTCGAATGCAGCGGATCCCTCGACCCCACCTCTTCCCAGATGGGGCCGACGCTTACCGTGAAAGAAGCCATCGGACCCGGGCCGGACACGGCGACTCACCTTGTGGCGCCGCGGATTTCCGATGGCGGAACGCGTGGGGCAACATTCCGTACCGCCCCTCGGAACGGGACGCACGGCGGTCCGCAAGAGTCGCCCCTGTCGTTCTTCACTTACGGTCGAAGAGCGATGCCCTTCACCGCAAAAGGTTCACGTCGAGCGCGATGGGGAGCTTCCGGTTGACAGTACATCAGCTTCCGGAAGTGAGTTGCAGCACGTTCACTCGAAGGGGATGTGGGTGCGAACGCCACACCGGGGGACGACTGATTCCCCATCCCCCTCGCTTCTGTGTTCGTCATCCAGGAGGCATCTCGGCGCCCCCCAAGACAACAAGTCACATGATTTCCCGAGCATGGACGGGAGGTACAGAAGGCCGGGTGGAACGGCTCAACTCGTCGCCGGGCCGCTCAAGGTCTCCGACCCACTCCGAGAAACCCCAGCTCAACGAGGCTTTTCGAGAGGCTGGGGCATCTTGCCACTGTGGGCAGGTATCTGTGAGAAGCTGGCTGCGCATCGTCCCCACCCATGGGGATCGGTTCCGTGTCGCTACGATCCACTCGCCCCCTTCACCTCCTTGCACGGCTCGTGTGCCGACAGGGGCTCGCTTCGGCAGTCACTGCGGCCCCGCACGGCACGATCGGGCGCACCGGCCGTTTGCCGGTCACAACACCTCAGCTCTACTCTGCATCACAACTCGCTCAACACGCGCTACAAGACCCCCACGGGAAGGCACCATGACATCGTCGAACAGTGCAACTGGCAGCATCGAGACAACCACCGCGTTGCTCCAGGACGAACTGCCGCAGCTGGAAGAGCAGCAGCAGTCCTTGGAGAAGGAACTCGCCGCGGTCACCGAGCGGCTCGAATCGGTCCGTGGTGCGCTCTCCGCGCTCCAGAACCTCTCCACCGCCGCCATCCCGGCCCCGCGCGCCGAGGTTGTTGCTGAGCCTGCGCCCGCGGCCGTCGAGCCCGTCGCCGTACCCGAGGTCTCCGCACCTTCGGAGCCGGAAGCGGCTCCGGTCGTGGAGGAGAGCGCAGCACCCACGAAGGCGGCGGCCCCCCGCAAGTCCCGCAAGGCACCCGCCACGAAGAAGACCGAGACCAAGGTCGCCCCCGCGCCCAAGCGTCGTACGGCGAAGAAGGTCGTCGAAGCGAAGCCCGCAAAGGCCAAGAAGGCGACCGCGGCAGCGGCAGTGGAGTCCGCCGCAGCGCTTCAGGACTCAAGCGGTCTGACCGACCAGGTCATTGCGGTCCTGGTGCAGCACGCGGACAAGCCCCTGCGCGCCAGGGACGTGGCTCAGGCACTGGGGCGCGACGAGTCCGCCGGAGCCATCAACACGGTCCGCAGCACGCTCGACCGGCTGGTCGCCACGTCCCGGGCACACCGCGCGGGCCGCGGCCTCTACCAGGCTTCCGGCAACTGACCCCCGGTCCCGTGGCGTCGGCTGCTCATGCAACCTTCGCCATGGACCGCCGGTCCGACAGAACTGCGCCGGCCGACATCAACGGCCGGCGCGGTTCTGTCCACACCGGACCCTCGGTGCATGCGAGCCCGGCCGAGGTAGGCCGTTCTGCCTCCACACCATCGCCGCGGTGAAGGCCGGTCGGCGCGGGTCCCGACCCCCCAGCCTCCGGACGGCACGTCGAACGCGTCCGCGATCCCTGTCTCCGGTGGGCGGAAGCACCTTGTCATGCGTCCGGTGTGACCACGCCCTTGATGACTTCCACCTTCTTGTCACCCGCAGACTTCGCCCATGCCGGTGAGCCCAACCCCAGGACGGCGACGGCCGCCACGAGGACGGCGGACAGTACGGTGGTCACTCGCCTGTTCATCGTTTCCCCCTTCTTCCGGTGCATCTCCCTGAACCTCAGCAGGCTCTCACCGCGCACACCCCGCCACAAGCCCCAGGATCTCGGGACGGAACACGACATCGTGTGGCACTCCCGGGGCATGGTTTGTCCAAGAGCCATCGAAACCAGCGGGCCACGATGCCCGTTGGACAGGAAAGGAGGCTTTCCGTGTTGGGGCTCTTGGGCTTCTACGACGAACTCGCCGAGGGCGGCCACCAGCCGAACGGGCCACTGTCGGACGCCGTCAGTGCCCTGGGCACGGGGGACGAGAGCGCAGTGGTCGCCTATCTGGACGCCGGGCACTGCGTACTCGATGTCACCGAGGGCGTCGTCGATGTGCTGACCGGGATCGCGCACCGTCATTCCGGCGGTGGATCATCACACTGCACCGATGGCGCATGGTTGTGGCGCAAGGACTTTTCACACTATCTGGAATCCCACCACGTGCTACTTCCCCTGCCCTTCCTCCACCGTGTCCGCGGACTCTCCTACCGGATGCAACCCTTGGTGTGCGCCGATTTCGGTCCGCGCTACGACAGCGTTGCAGCCCGGATCGGCTGGCCCGTCGCACCCGCTTGGCGCTCTCGTACGGCGGTCCTGGAGCCCCCGGCGGATCGGGCCATGAGCAAGGCGGAGTACGACGAGGTGATGCGGGAGAGGACCCGTCAAAGGCCGTCCGGCCGCTGGGCAACCCCTCGCAAACCACGCGGGCGGCGCTCGAACTCCGGTTGAGCAGCCCGCAGCGCGGACCCGAGACACCTCCCTCCCCGAGCGCGACCGGGCGCGACCGGGCGCGGTGAGCCAGGGAGGTCCAGCGTCTCCGGTGGTCGCCTTCGGCCCGGGGTCCGCGTCGCCCTTCTCCTGCCTGCGACTGTCGCGAATGGCTGAGTTCGGCTACGGAGTCCGGCTGTCGACAAGGTGCCGCAGCGTACGTGGATTTGTCTTCCGAAGCGTCGGCACGCTCGCACAGAAGGCGACCGATGAACCCCCATGAAGCCTCATAGGGAACACCCGTCTCGGCTTTCACCTAGGCTCTTTGCACTGACTCAGGCTGATTCGCCCCCGGTACATGCGGGCAGTTCCGCCCTTTGGAGTACCTCGCGCCCATCGAACTGGAATCATTGATTCTGGATCGCGGAGCGCCCCTCTCACCCCCGCCTGCAAGCGTCTCCGAGCGATGCATCACCCCTGAGACTTGTGGTGGACACGCCCAACAGGCGTGGATAGTCTCGAACTTGGTCTAGACCTGAGAAGGGCTAGCCCCCACTGCGTGAGCTCGTCTGCCCCACCAGACTCGCAGCACCCCCACACCTCCACCAGGAGCGAAGTATGCGCAGAAAGATCACCTCGTCACTGCTCGGCATCGGCATGGTCGGTGCCTCACTCCTCGCCGCATCCGGCAGTGCGCAGGGCCACGGCGCCCCCGACTCGCCCATCAGCCGCCAGCAGCTCTGCTACGACGGAGTCGTGCAGGACTGCGGTCAGATCGAGTGGGAGCCGTGGAGCGTCGAGGGCCCCAAGGGCTTCCCGGCCCGCGGAGCTGCCGACGGCAGCATCTGCTCGGGTGACAACGGCCGCTTCTCCGAGCTCGACGACCCGCGCGGCGGAGCCTGGCCCACCACCTCGTTGAGCAGTGGTCAGAGCCTCACGTTCAAGTGGAACATCAGGGCTCGCCACGCCACGACCAACTTCAGCTACTACATCACCAAGAACGGCTTCAACCCGAACAAGAAGCTGACCCGGGCGGACCTGGAGCCCCAGCCGTTCCTGACCGTGCCCTTCGGCGGTCGTCAGCCCGGCGCGGTGGTCACCCACACCGGCACGCTGCCGCAGAAGACCGGCAGGCACCTGATCCTCGGTGTGTGGACCATCGCGGACACCGCCAACGCCTTCTACTCCTGCTCCGACGTGAAGTTCTAAGGAACCGTCGAACACCGGGGGCGGACAGCCAGCAGTTGGGCGGGTCCGGACGCGCCGCACGCGCGGCCGGACCCGTGCGCCCCCACCGTACGAACACTGTCGCAGGGACATTTCCGTCGACCCCACGGTTCGCCTCCGACCGTCCCGTCCCATCGATCCGCGATCAACACGCGTCGGCGTCATGACATAACGCCCCCCCGCACCCACCTCATGTGCGGTGAGTCGCCACCACTGCGGCATCATCCATTCCGCAAGGTGCATGTGTCGGGCTCCGGACTGCACGGCCGGATCGAACGGAAAGTGGTCCCCACCATGAACGTAAGCCCAGGGGCGACCCCGAGTCCTGTCGTGATCGTCACGGGTGGCAGTCGGGGCATCGGACGCAGCATCGTGGAACGGCTCGGTGCCGATGGACTCGCCGTCGCCTTCACACACTCCGCCTCGGATGACGAGGCCCAGTCTTTCGAACGCGAGTTGACGGCCGTCGGTCGTTCCGCAGTCGCGGTGAAGGCCGACGTCACCGATGACGACGCGCCCGTACGGATCTTCGACGCGGCCGAACGGTTGGGGTCGGTGGTCGGATTGGTGAACAACGCCGGGATCACCGGACGTCTCGGTCCCCTCGTGGATCTCACCGACGTCGACCTGCGCCGGATCGTCGATGTCAACCTGATCGGGCCCGTACGGCTCTGTCGCGAGGCCGCCAGGCGGTGGTCCGGACGCACCGGGAGCGCGTCCATCGTCAATGTCTCGTCGATCGCCGCCCGTCTCGGCTCTCCGGGCGAGTACGTCAGCTACGCGGCGAGCAAGGCCGCCCTAGAAACGTTGAGCGTGGGCCTCGCCAAAGAACTCGCCGGCGAGAACATCCGCGTCAACGTGGTCGCCCCCGGGATCATCGACACCACCATCCACGCCCGCGCCGGGGAGCCCGGGCGGCCCGAACGTCTGTCGTCGACCATTCCGATGGGCCGCCCCGGCCGTCCGGAGGAAGTCGCCGAAGCGGTGGCCTGGCTGCTCTCGGAAGGTGCCTCCTACGTGACGGGCACGGTGCTGGAGGTGTCAGGCGGTCGGTAGCAGCAACGGTACGGCCTCCATAGCCGGCGACGAGCCCGTACCGCCTATCCGGAGGCGGCACAGGCGGGATGGCCCCAACCTTCCGGGTTCTTGCTGATGCTCTCGCCCTTCGCATAGGGCTGACCACAGCGGCAGCGGCCGGCGAACCTGGCCTTCAACGACGCACCGGAGCGAGCCGGGCGCGACCGCGCCGGGCGGGGCACACCGCCGTCAGGAGCCCCCGCACGAGGTGCGGACGCGGATTCGGGTGGCGGCAGCGGAGATCCGAGTGCGGATCCGATCGGCTCCTGAGTGCGGGCGCAGTGGCTGGCAGCGCGGTCGGCGGCTGCGTTCAGGGGGTCGCCGTCGACCTGGTGGGCGGGCGTGAAGACGAAGTCGACCTCGCGCCCGGCCAACAGCGCGTCGATCTCGACGACCAGTTCCTGATTGGCCACCGGCTTCCCTGACGAAGTGCGCCAGTTGTTGCGGCGCCAGCCCGGCAGCCAGGTGGTAACCGCCTTCATCGCGTACTGCGAGTCCATGCGCACCTGGAGTGCCACCGTGGGTTCGGTCGCCCGGAGCAGTTCCCGCAGTGCGGTCAACTCCGCCACGTTGTTGGTGGCCTTCCCCAACGGCCCCGCCTGCCAGCGGTGCACTGCGTGCGCTGTCTCGTCGGCGATCACCCATGCCCAGGCGGCGGGGCCGGGGTTGCCCTTCGACGCACCGTCGCACGCCGCGATCAACTCAGTCATCCCCTGATACTGCCATCATCCGAGCGTGTTTCCGCACTTCGGCATCGGCGTCCGCGCGGGGGTCGAACCGTGGGCGCCGAACGTCGTGGCCGGTGCCGCTCGACGACCGGATGCGCGGCCTCCCGGGCACTCGGGCGGGTCGGCTGGTTCGAGCGTCCCACAGCAAGGCCGTCGGCCGGTGGCGGTGCTGCCACCGGCCGACGAGTTGGTGGGCGGAGGTCATAGACGGACCTTCCATGTGATCGCGGACTTCATGGTCGCCGCGATCTCGGGGTCGCGGACCGCAGGGGTGCGGTCGTCGACGGTGACCGTCAGCTTGTGGGTACGCAAGTCGAGCAGGCGCAGGGCCACGTCGGAGACCCGTACCTGGGTGCGGCCCGCGAGGCGCTTGAGTTCCTTGCCGTCGAGGAACCAGCGGATCTTCAACTGGCGTCCGTCCGCTCCTGTGAGCGCGGGGACCGTCGTCTTGACGGTGTGCCGCAAGCGCAGGGTGCGGTCCGTCGGGGTCACGGCGGTGAGCGGCTTCGCATGGCGGTAGAAGCCGGCGATCATGGCTTCGACACCGGGCAGGTTGAACGGCTTGCCGACCGAGCGCATCAGGGAGTTGTCCGTGGGCCGGTACAGGCCCTGGACGAAGTAGCCGCCGCCTTCGAAGGCGCCGATCGTCCCGCCGTCCGGTGACGGCTCGCCGAGCCAACGGTGCCACTTGGTGCGCTGGGCTGCGATGTCCGCGGCCGTGAGCGTGGAGATGTTGGAGTCGGCGGGCTCGGGTCCTGTGTAGCGCTCGTAGCCCGGGTAACCGGGGTAGAAGTACTCGTCGGCGAGCTTGCCAAGCGAGTGCCCGGTCTCGTGGATGGCCACCTGGCCGGACTTGTCGTTGCCGGCCGATGCGGTGGAGATGCCTTCGTATCCGAGGGTTGCGCTGGGCACGTTGTAGCCGGCGCCGCCGTATTTGGTGCTGTTGGCGAGGACGATCACCAGATCGGCCTCGGGGGCCTTGGCGACGTACCGGTCGACCTTCTCCTGGTCGATGCAGAGCAGCCGCTCGATGTCGCCGCACCAGAAGTACGAGCCGAGTGCGGTGTCTCGGACCGTGCCCCGGTCGGGGTCACCGGTGACCCCGGACTGGTTGGACACGGCGTCCACCGTCCAGATGTTGAAGAGGTTCCGGTACGTCGTGTACGGCTCCACGGCTGCCGTCTCGGCCCAGATCTCCTTGGCGTCGGTGTGGAACTGGGGCAGTTCCGCGGCCGTGTAGCCGTCGCCGACGATGACGATGTCCAGGCGGTCGGCCGTGGAACCGTTGTCCATCAGCTTGCTGATCTGCCCGTCCTCCGCCTTCTCGGCAGCGGAGAGACGTGCTTGCGGTCGGTTCTGGCCACTTTGGGGGACGAGAGTGTGGCCGGAGCCAGCTGCCGTGCCGTGCTCCGGACCGGGTATCTCCACCTCGACGGTGGCCGGGGCCGGCGGAGTCGGAGCGGCAGTCGCCGCACCGGGTACGGCGGCCAGTACGGCGGTGACCGCGGTGACCACTCCGGCCGCGGTCATGGCTCTGCGCAGAGCTGAGCGCATCGGTTCCTCTCCCCAAGAAGAAGTTAAGTAGCGTGTTAACTCAAATGAACTGGATGCTTAAGTTAGGGCGGTGGGTGGGACATGCGCAATGGTCTGCCAGCCCTGAATACTGGGCAGTCACGCTACGAGGGGGTCCCCATGGACGAACCGGCCGAGATCGGTCGCCGCGTACAGCGACTGCGCAAGGAACTGGGTCTGACACAGCGACAACTGGCCCACCCCTCCTACACACCCGCGTACGTCTCCACCCTGGAGTCCGGCAAGGTCCGACCGTCGGAGACCGCCCTGAGGTTCTTCGCCGAACGACTCGGGACGTCATTCGAGGAACTGTCCACCGGGCGCCCCGCGCGGCTGGCCACGGAGTTGCGCCTCGCCCTGACGGACGCACAGCAGCAACTCGCCACCGGCGCCGCCGACGAGGCCGCCGTCCGCTACCGCCGACTCCTGACGGACGCCGAGCACCTCGCCCTCGTACCCGAACAGGCCGAAGCCCTGCTCGGGCTCGGTGACTGCGGGCTGGAGACCGGTGAGCTGGAGGCCGCCCGGCTTCACTTCGAGGAAGCGGAACGGCTGCTGGGGGATCAATCGCTGCCGCGCAGATGCCGGGCGATCCGTGGCCGGGCCGTGGCGCATTTACTGGCCGGTGAACTGCGGTACGCCTGTTACCTGCTGGAATCCACCATCGATGAGCTCAGTGCGAGCGGTCTGGCCGACCCCGAGGCGCTCGTACTGCTCTACACCGCCGTCATCGGGCCCTACATCGACATGGGCGCCCATGCCCGTGCCGCCCACGCGGCCGAACTCGCCCTGGCGCTGACGCCTCACGTCAACGACCCGGCGCTCGTGGCGGGCATGTACCGACAGGTCGCCCGCACCTTCCTCGCCGAAGGGCGCACCGCCGACGCCGATGCTTCGCTGGCCAAGGCTCAGGCGATCTACCGCCAACTGAGACTGCACACCGATCTGGCGCACTGCCACTGGATGCGCGGCTACGTCCACGCCCAGAACGGTGAACTCGACCCGGCCGAGCATGAGTTGCGCATCGCGAGGGACATGCTCACCGAGAAGCGCGCCACGCTCTACACCGCCCAAGTGGAGGTGGAGCTGGCCGATGTCCTGCGCCGTTTGGGCCGGTACGACGAAGCGGCCGAGCTGGTGGCGACGCTGCTGGAACTCGGCGACCGGCACGGGGCGGTCCATGCGGGCGGGGCCCGCCGCCTGCTGGGGTTGATCGCCGAGGAGCGCGGGGACATCGAGGAGGCCGAGGAGCACTACGTCGTGGCGCTGGCGCTGTTGGAGCGCAGCGGTGCCACCGGTGATCTCGCCGATCTCTGCCGGCTGCTCGGCGACCTCCTACGCCGCAGCGGACGCGTCGAAGCGGCCCTGGACGTGTATCGCACGGGGCTCGGTCATCGCGCGGCACCCGGCACCACCACTCTGGGACCGCCACCGGCCGCCCCGCCCTATCGCAACCTCTGACCGCGGCGACCCCGCCGGTCCGGGCACCCTTCGTCCGGGTCCGGCGGCTCTCCCCCGTGGTCGACCTCTCCGTTCGCCATCGCACAAACTCCGTCCATCCGCTGCAATCGCGACATCTGCGCGTATCGTTTCAACGCACATCCTTTCTCTGGAGAGCCGCTCCTGTGCCGTCGGCCCCGGTCCACCGGGCGGACGGGCGGTCCCGGTCAACGACGACCGGTCGAGCCACACAGCCGCGGCTCTCCTCACTGACGTGCCGAGGAGTCCGATAGCCGATGGCGCAATCCCCCCTTTCCCCCGCCGGATCGTCGAGCGAAGCACAGACCCGTGCACTCGAACCCCTGTATGCGCAGGTACTCAGCCGCAACCCCGGAGAAGCCGAATTCCACCAGACCGTGCGGGAGGTCCTGGACAGTTTGGGGCCGGTTTTCACCCAACGCCCGGAGTTCGCCGATGCAAAGATCATTGAGCGGATCTGCGAGCCGGAGCGGCAGCTGATCTTCCGGGTGCCGTGGGTGGACGACTCCGGCGAGGTACAGGTCAACCGGGGCTTTCGAATCGAGTTCAACAGCGCTCTGGGCCCCTTCAAGGGCGGTCTGCGGTTCCACCCTTCGGTGAACCTCGGAATCGTCAAGTTCCTGGGCTTCGAGCAGATCTTCAAGAACGCGCTGACCGGAATGCCCCTCGGCGGCGGCAAGGGCGGCAGCGACTTCGACCCCAAGAACCGCTCGGACGCCGAGATCATGCGGTTCTGTCAGTCGTTGATGACCGAGCTCCATCGCCATCTCGGCGAGTACACCGATGTGCCGGCGGGTGACATCGGGGTGGGCCAGCGTGAGATCGGCTATCTGTTCGGACAGTACAAGCGGATCACCAACCGCTACGAGTCGGGCGTCCTCACCGGCAAGGGCACAGGCTGGGGAGGGGCGCAGGCCCGCACCGAAGCCACGGGATACGGCTGTGTCCTCTTCACCCAGCAGATGTTGCAGACGTTCGGAGAGGACTTCGACGGGCAGCGGGTCACGGTGTCCGGTTCGGGCAACGTCGCCGTCTACGCGATCGAGAAGGCCCAGCAGCTGGGTGCCACCGTGGTCACGTGCTCGGACTCCGACGGGTTCGTGGTGGACGAGAAGGGCATCGACCTCGACCTGCTCAAGCAGATCAAGAACGTGGAGCGGGGCCGGGTGGCGGACTACGCGGAGCGGCGCGGCACCAGCGCCCGCTTCATCGCGGGTGCCGGGGTGTGGCAGGTTCCGTGCGACGTCGCCCTGCCGTGCGCGACCCAGAACGAGCTGTACGAGACCGATGCGCTGGCCCTGGTTCGCAACGGTGTCAAGGCCGTCGCGGAGGGCGCGAACATGCCCACCACGCCCGAGGGCGTGCGGGTGCTCCAGCAGGCAGGCATCGCCTTCGGTCCCGGCAAGGCGGCCAACGCTGGCGGGGTGGCGACCAGTGCGCTGGAGATGCAGCAGAACGCGTCCCGGGACTCGTGGTCGTTCGAGCACACGGAGGAACGGCTCGCGGAGATCATGCGGCACATCCACGACGGGTGCCACGAAACGGCCGAGCGGTACGGGCAGCCCGGCAACTACGTCACCGGGGCGAACATCGCCGGCTTCGAACGGGTCGCGGAGGCTATGTTGGCGCAGGGCGTGATCTGACCCGGGCGGAGCGAACGGCATCGGACCGGAGCGTCCGACAGCGTTCGCCGCCGGGCTGGCTGTCCGAGCCCGACGTCATGGGGGTGGGGCCCGTCCCGGTCGGGACAGGACCCACCTCCTTCCGTGCGGAGCCGGCCGCCGGGGCGTCAGTCGGTGAAGGTGACTCCGGTGTCGCGCCTACGGCGGTCGATGGAGAGCTGGAACACGTCCGGCCGTGCGTAGTGACCCGCGACGTCGAGATCGAGCGATTCCCGGTACCGGCGGTCGAGCTCGACCGTCGCCGTGATGATGCGTGCCTGGTCGAAGACCGGCTCGACCAGCCAGGAACCATCGGGCGCGGCCACGCTGGAGCCGCCCGTGAAGATCAGTCCGTCGTCCACGGCGTCCGGGCCGACACCCGCACGATAGGCGTCGAGCAGATCCGCCGGCAGGTCGTCCGTCGACAGGATCTGTCCCGCGGAGACGACGAAGCAGCGCCCCTCCAATGCGTACGAGCGGGCTGCGATCGTGTGGCTGTCGGGCATGTCCGGCCAGGCCGCGACGTGGAGCTCCTCGTTCTGTGCGTGCAGCGCCTGCCGTGTCAGCGGGCTGAAGTGCTCCCAGCAGATGAGTCCGCCGACCCGCCCCGCCGGGGTCTCGACGACTTGCAGGCCGGCCCCGTCGCCCGGGGCCCAGACGATGCGTTCGGTGTGGGTCGGTGTGAGCTTGCGGTGCAGGTTGAGGGTGCGGCCGTCCGGGCCGATGGTGATGAGGGAGTTGTAGAGCGAGCCGCTGGTCCGCGCCGGGCGCTCGTTCAGCCCCAGCACCACGGTCACACCGGCATCGCGCGCCGCCGCGCGCACGGGGGCGAGGTCGTCGTCCACTCCCCCGGTGTGGTCGAGCACGGGACTCTGTTCCAGCAGTCGCGCGTGCCAGTGCTGGGCGGTGGTGTCGCGCCAACCCGCCAGGCCGAACACCCAGGCGGGGTAGCAGGTCAACCAGGTCTCGGGGAACACGACGAGTGCCGCACCCGCCTCCGCGGCGGCCGTCACATGGACGGCCGCGCGGCGCAGTGACTCGTCCAGGTCGAGGAGTGCGGGTGGCTGTTGGACGATGGCGATGGTCGTGGTGGTCATGACGGTTCCGATCCGATCTGCTCGTACAGTTCCGGACGCCGGTCGCCGTGCACATCGTTGCGTTCGCTGATGGCCTTGTTCCGGGCCTCGGTCAGCACCACCGACGCCGTGACGATGGCTTCCTCTCCCAGGTGCAGTGGGGTGAGGGGGTAGCCGTCCGGGTCCACGATCACCGTGCCGCCGAGCCAGTGCTGCCCGCGCTCCGGGCCCACGCGGTCCGCGACCGCAACGAACATCCGGTTCACCGCGGCATCGGCCTGGATCCGGACGACCTCACCGGGACGTTCACCTTCCGGACGGGGGTACAGCGGCCAGTTCACCGGTCCGCACAGCAGCTCGGCGCCGGCCAAGGCCACCTTGCGGACCCACTCCGGAAACTCCAGGTCGTAGCAGACCATCAGGCCGATCCGACCGAAGGGCGTGTCGACGACCGGGGGGAGGCCGTCGCCGGGAGTGAAGCCCCAGGTCTTCTCGGCGTTCCACAGGTGTGCCTTGCGGTAGGCCGCGCGGAGCCCGGTCTCGTCGATGAGGACGCCGCTGTTGTAGGCGCGGCCGTCCGCACCCAGTTCGGCGAAGCCACTGACGATCACCAGCCGCAGTTCCCTCGCCAGTGCTTCCCACTCCCGGATGGTGGGACCGTCGATCGGCTCGGCCAGTGAGAGCAGTTCGTCGGCGCTCTCGAAGACATAGCCCGAGTTGGCGAGCTCGGGAAGGACGACGATGTCGGCGCCCTTCCCGGCAGCAGCCCGAACGGCCGTCTCGATGCGCGCCCGGTTGTCAGTCGTCCGACCGACCTCCGGGGCGAGCTGACAGCAGGCGACGGTGACGGTGCTGGGTGCGGATGCCGCGGTCATCGGTGCGTTCCCTCCAGTTCGGCCTCGCTGGCGGCGCGCGCCGCGGTCTCCGCGTCGTGGTCGATGGTGCGCGCCAGGAGGAGGTAGAGCCCGCCGGCGACGACGAGTCCGATGGCGAACGAGAAGTCCGCTCCGCCCAGGGCGTCAGCGACCGGGCCCACGTAGAAGCTGGTCGAGAAGAACGGGATCATCGCCGCGAATCCCACGATGTACGCGACGACGCCTTGCCACGCCCAGTAGCCGTAGATGCCGTTCGGCTTGAGGATCTCCGCAATGGCGTATCCACCCCGGCGTACGAAGTAGAAGTCGACGAGGTTGACCGCGGTCCACGGGACGAGGAAGTACAGCATCAACAGGACGAAGTTGTTGAAGCTTCCGATGTAGTCGTCGGGGATCAGCAGGGCCACGATGAGGGTGGCGATGCCGACGACGGTGAGGCCGATGACCCGCAGGCCTACCGTCGGGCGGACCTTCTTGAACCCGTCGACCGCACTGGTTCCCGTGAGCATGGCGCCGTAGGCGTTGACTCCCATGATGGAGATCAGCGCCAGGACGGAGACCATCACCGCGATCAGTCCGAAGCCGGGGAAGACGAGGTCTCCCACTTCGCGCAGGGCGAGGATCGGGTCGGGGTTCGGGATGTAGCTGGCGAGGATCGAGCCGAGGGACATCAGCCAGACCGCGGAGAAGGTGGCGCCCGCGTACACCGCGGTGATCAGCTTGCCCGCGGGCACCTTCGCCGGCAGGTAGCGGGTGTAGTCGGAGACGTACACCGAGTAGCTGATGTTGTACCCGGCGGCGAGGGAGATCTGCACGAGGAACGCCGTGGTGTCCCATCCCGCGTCGGCGGCGGGGGCGCCCTCGACGAGCGGGTTGGAGGAGTAGTGCACGATGGCGACCACGGTGAGGATCGCGAACACCACGATCAGCGCGTAGGTCAACCAGCGCTGGACGAAGTGGAGCAGATCGTGGCCGACCACCGCGATGACGATGGAGACCGCGATGAGCAGCGGGTACCAGAAGAGTTTGTTGTCGGGGAGCAGCAGCCCGATGCCCTGGGCCGCGAGGACGGTGTCGAAGACGAGGAAGCCGACGTAGACGAACACGGTCGCGGCGAACGGCACGGAGGCACCGCGGCTGCCGAACTGCGCTCGCGACTGGATCATCTGCGGCAGGCCCATCCGCGGGCCCTGGTTGGCGTGGAAGGCCATGAAGAAGGTGCCGAACCCGACGCCAAGGACGATGGCGAGCACGCTGAATCCGACGCTGAGTCCCATGGCGGGTCCGACGAATCCGGCGACCATGGTCGGCAGGACGAAGTTGCCCGTGAACCAGAAGGGGCCCTGGTGCCACACCTTCCCGTGGCGCTCCGAACTGGGTACGTAGTCGATCGAGTGTTGCTCGATCACGCTGTCGCGCTGGGGTGCGATCTCTGGTGAAGACATCGTTGTCCTCCCGGTGAACAGGCCGGCTAGCCGGCGTGGACGGAGCTGGCTGGGGTCATGGCCGAGAGGATCTCGTAGGCGACGTGCGAGGCGGCTACGGCCGTGAGCTGTGCGTGGTCATAGGCCGGGGCGACCTCGACGACATCGGCACCGACGAGGTTGACCGCCCGCAGTGCGCGGATCATGGCGAGCAGTTCGCGACTCGTCATACCGCCGGCCTCGGGGGTTCCCGTGCCGGGCGCATGGGCCGGATCGAGCACGTCGATGTCGATGGAGAGGTAGACCGGACGGTCACCGAGACGGGCGAGCATACGCTCGACGGCTCGGGGAAGCCCTTCGGACTCGATGTCGACGCTGGAGATGACGGCGAAGCCGAGTCGCTCGTCGTCCCGCAGGTCGTCGCGGGAGTACAGCGGTCCGCGGATGCCGACGTGGGTGCTGGCCGTGAGGTCGATGAGCCCTTCCTCCGACGCACGGCGGAACGGGGTGCCATGGGTGACGGGCGCCCCGAAGTAGGTGTCCCAGGTGTCGAGGTGTGCGTCGAAGTGGAGGACGGCGACCGGTCCGTGGCGACGGGCGGCGACGCGCAGCAGCGGAAGCGCGATGGTGTGGTCGCCGCCGAGGGTCAGCAGTCGCTTGCCGTCGGCCGAGAGCTGTTCCGCTGCGGCTTCGATCTGCTGGACGGCCTCCGTCAGGTTGAACGGATTGGCGGAGATGTCGCCGGCGTCGGCGATCTGCTGCTGGGAGAAGGGCTCGACGTCCTGTGCCGGGTTGTACGGGCGCAGGAGTCGGGACGCTTCGCGGATGTGCGCGGGGCCGAACCGGGCTCCGGGGCGATAGCTCACCCCGCTGTCGAAGGGGACTCCGACGACGGCGATGTCCGCCCGTGGCACGTCCTCCAGACGCGGTAGCCGAGCAAACGTGGCAATCCCGGCATAGCGGGGATTGACGCTGGCGTCGGGTGGGCCGATGGGGGATTCGGGAGCGTTCATCGGAGCCTCGGATCTCTACGTACGGGGAGTCACTCATAGACAACAAAGAATGCCTATTAGACAACTCACATTCCGGTAGTGTTGCTCTGGGTTATCACCCTGTCAAGGGTGGTCGACGATCGATCGACCGACGCGAGGACTTCATGAAAGCGCTGCATCCAACGCCGTCCGCGCTCCCGGTCCGCGTCGGCGCGCGACTGCGGGCCTGCCGTCAGGCCCAGGGCCTCACCATTGAGCAGGTCGCGGCTGCAACCAATCTGACCAGGGGTTTCGTCAGCCGGGTCGAAAGAGATGAGACATCACCGAGCGTGGCGACACTGGTCACCCTCTGCCAGGTGCTCTCCTTGCCCGTGGGTTCGCTCTTCGAGGACGCGGAGACCGAAGTGGTCCGTTTGGCGGACGCTCCCCACATCAACATGGGCGGGCGTGGCGTCGTCGACCGCATGATCACACCTCGCGGACAGTCACGGGTGCAGCTACTGCGCTCCGTACTGGAACCCGGGGCGGACGGCGGCGAGGACCTGTACACGATCAACTGCGAGGTCGAGGTGCTCCATGTGATCAGTGGGGAACTCACGGTTTTCTTCACCAGTCGGACGGTCGCCCTGACCTCAGGGGACACGCTCACCTTCTCCGGTCGCGAGCCGCACAACTGGCGCAACACGGGAGCGTCGGTGGCGGAAGTGCTCTGGACGTTCGTACCGGCCGCCTGGAGCGGCTCGCGCTAGCGCGGGGACAGAGGGGTGCGCGCCCCGGCCGGAGCGGACACCGCCGCTGCCTGCCGGGCCACCGCGCGCACGAGGTGCGGCAGCCCGGGCGGCATCCGGATCGATGCCGGCGTCAACCGGCGTGGCGCCACCAGAACGAGCCGGGGTTCTGGTGATCCGTCACCCCCAGGGTGCGCCAGAGCGGCTCCGCGATGCGGCTGAGTTCGGGATCGGTGTGGATGAACGCATTGGGCAGTTGGACGTCGAACCGTTCGGGGGCTGCGGTGAGGAGCGCCGCGAGCAGATACTGCTCGGAGTAGTAGCGCCAACGCCACGACGGCGGATAGTCCCCGGGAAGCATGATGTCGTGGATCTGGACGATGACTCCGGGCGCCAGCCGCGGCAGGACGTCGAAGAAGAACCTCATCACGTCCGATCCCATGTGCAGCCGGTGCGAGCCGTCGAGGAAGAGGACGTCCCCCGCCTCCAGTTCGTCGAAGACCGACAGGTCGACGTCCTGGAGGGGAACGCGCAGGACCCGGTCGCAGAGGTGGTCGATGGCGGCGCGGGGTTGGGGATCGACGGAGGTGACGTGCGTGGCCAACCCCAGGTCCTCGATCGCGCGGCGGGCGAACTTCGTGGAGTTGCCGGACCCGATCTCCAGATAGCGGGCCGGGCGTTCATCGGCCAGGATGCCGTAGAGCGACAAGGCGTCGAGCGGTGGCAACCAGGTGTTGCCCCAGTACGGAACGGCTCCCTTCTCCACTCCGTCGAGGGGTATGCGCGCCAACTGCTCGGAGTGCTTCAGAAAGCCGGTGAGGCGTTCGGCGTACCCTTCGCGCCCGTTCTCCAACAGGGCCCGTACCTCGCTGAGCTCACGGCCCGGCTCCGGAGTGATGACGTGGTCCAGGAAGACCGGTCGGGCCAGCCCGAACGCCCACATCACCAGGCCGAAGGCGAGGGGCTTGCTCTCCAGCCGGTCGAGCGACCGACGGAGGATCGGCATCCGCTCCAACAGACTGGGCGATGGTTCGACGACACCGATGGACGACTTCCTGTGCACAGGCGAAGTTCCTTTCACGGGAAACGGCTGGTGCTGTTCTCGTCGGTAGCAGCCTCCGCCCGACCCGGGCCGGGAGCACCCCGTCCGGGTGGCACCCATATGCCCCGCGACGGAACGGAGTCGGACGCGACGATCCCTTCCCCACCTGATCCATCGGCACGCCTGGGCCGGTTCCGCCTGGCCAGGGGGTGTGCACAGTGGCCGAGAACGCGGGGTATCCACTCCTGGTGCACTCGTGTTACGCGTTGGGGAGACGCTCAGCCCGCTGGAGCGCGCGGTGTTCGTGCTCAAGGAGGTCTTCGACTTCAGCCCTGCCGAAATCCGCCGAGGCGGTGGAACGTTCCGAACCTGCGGTGCGTCAGGCAGCGCACCGGGCCCGCAAGCACGTGCGGGCCCGGCGCCCGCGCTTAGCAGCCGACCGGACCCGCCAGCGCGAGGCCACCGAGCGGTCCTTCGCCGCCACCACCGGCGGTGACATCAACACCCTGATGGAACTGCTGTCCCCGGACGTCACCCTGTGGACCGGGCGTCGTCAGGTGCACCTCACACCGGGCGGCCAGCCTGTCCGGACGACGGTGGACACCGCTTCCCGCTTGCCGCACAAACGGAAAACGCTGCCCGAGAGGGCTATGCCTTGCGCAGCACCCCGCCGTACTCATAGACCCGCTGGGTGGACGAGGTCGCACCCAGGTAAGGAGCGAGGGCCGGGTGTACGGGGGCGAGCGCCGGCTGGTCGGGGTCGGGACGCCAGTCGGCCAGGTTCACCAACCCGGGTTCGACCGGCTCCAGCCCGTCCAGCAGGGCGTCCAACTCACCGGGGGTGCGGGTCTGCCAGGGGATGCCCAGTCCCGAGATGTGGGCGGACATCGCGGCACCGGCCACCGGATCGTCGCAGACCACCTGGGACAGGCAGAGGTAGCTTCCCGGGGCGGCGTTGTCGACGACCGTTCGGAGAACGCTGCGCGGGTCGTCCACATCGGCCAGGTGGTGCACCACGGACAGGAACAGGACGGCGACCGGCTCCTTGAAGTCGATCAGTCGGTTCACTTCGGGATGGCCAAGAATGGTCTGCTGGTTCCGCATGTCGCCGGTGATGACCGTGGTGCTCGCGTCGTCGGCGAGGAGGGCTTGGCCGTGGGCCAGGACGATGGGATCGATGTCCACATAGACGACCTTGGCGTCCGGTTGGAATCTCTGGGCGACCTGATGCACGTTGTTGTCGGTCGGCAGCCCGCAGCCCATGTCGATGAATTGACGAATTCCCTGCTCTTGGGCCAGATAACGGACTGCCCGGTAAAGGAACTCACGGTTCTGGCGAGCGATGTCCACACACTCGGGGAAGTCCGCAAGCGTGGAGAGGAGAAATTTTCGATCTACTTCGTAGTTGTCCTTGCCGCCCAACATCCAACCATAGGCCCGGGCAGAGGTGGGTACATCAAAGGGAATGGAGTTCTTCTCGACCCCTTGGTCATTGGCCACGGCTGCGTGCTCCGCCTTTCTTCCTCATCAGACCAGGGGCTGCCCCCGGGACGACGAGACTACCCTTGAAACCCGCACGAACGGAACGGTCTGAGCGCCCCAACACTCCGTTGGGTGACGGAACTTGACCTTGTGTCATATGCGCTCTCCGTGGCGGTCGGGGCTCTCGCGACCGAGTTGCTCTCGGGGTGTCCAATGGACTGGTATTGTCCTTCGCCTCGATGATCTCAAAGTCGGCACGGAGCCGGTTACCGCTCATGCTTCACCGTTCTAATTCACGGCCGTAGTGCGTCTGCGTTCCGCAGGGCCGGATCGGCTCGTGCATCCTCAACCGTCCCGACGCCCGGCAGAAGTCCGTCACCGGATGCGGGCCCCTCGTCCAGATCGCTGACGAGGCGCCCTGCCATTCCAGCTCCCGGCTTCCCCGGTCCGGACCATTGCAGAATTGAACGGGATTTCCGCGGTGCCCCCGCTCGGCCGTTCGGCATCCCCCGGGCTGGTGGAATCCCTCGTACCCGAGATGGCTGAGCGCCGTAGAGGGGACCGGGGCGGGTGGCCACCCGGTGCTTCCCTACCGTCCCCCGTCGATAGGAGATCCGGCCACGCTTTCGCCAGGGATCCCGCTTGACCGAAGGTCTCGATGTGTAGCCAGCGAGGCCGCCCATCCTTCGGCAAACGCCGTTGAGGCACCAGCGACCGTCCGCCTCCCCGGGTTCCGGTTGTCGCCCGTACCGGTCTCGATCCGTTCCGCCTGCCCCAAGGCCCTTGCCACAGAGCCCTTGAGAACCCTGCGACAGCTCAGATGAGCGCTGTCGTAACGGAGTTGTGTGCCTTTGCCGCTGGCTTATGCAGGAAGTCTGGGGAACCATGGGTCTGCCTCCGTATGTGCTGCGGGGGCTGACACAAGGAGAGTTCGATGAACGCGGAGCAGCAGGCTCAGCCCACGGCAGATCGGATCGACACGAGTACGCCGCATTCGGCGCGGGTGTGGAACTACTGGCTGGGTGGGAAGGACAACTACCCCGTCGACCAGGCCCTGGGCGCACGGATGGAGGAGATGTTCCCGCAGATCATCGATATCGCCCGTGCTTCCCGCGCCTTCCAGGCACGTGCTGTGCGGTACGTTGCCGAAGAGCGCGGCATACGACAGTTCCTGGATCTGGGTACGGGGCTGCCCACCGCCAACTCCACTCACGAAGTGGCCCAGGCGTCCGCACCGGAGTCACGCATCGTCTATGTGGACAACGATCCCATCGTGCTCGCCCATGCCCGTGCCCTGTTGGTCAGCAAGCCCGAGGGCTCGACCAACTACATCCACGCCGATCTCACGGATTCCCAGACCGTGCTGCGCGAGGCGGAGAAGACCCTCGACCTCAAGCAGCCCGTGGCCCTGATGCTCCTGTCGACCCTCGGCCACGTCACGGACGACGAAGCAGCGGCGGCCTTGTTGAACAGCTATCTCGGAGCCTTCCCCTCCGGCAGTTGCCTCATCCTGTGCGACACGATCGAAACGCCGGAGACCAGCGCGGGATCGGACGAGTACGAAAGCGGCGGGGCGCTGCCCTACAAGTCCCGCCAGGCCGATGTGGTGCGCTCCTTCAGTGACGGACTCGACCTCGTGGAGCCGGGCTTCGGCTCGATCAGCCTGTGGCGGCCCGAGGAGCCGCCCACCGGGGAGCCGGTGGAGCAGTGGGGCTTCGTGGCCACCAAGCCGTAGCCGACCCGATCAGGTCAGCCGTCGATCTCGGCGGCACTGAGCACGGCCGAGACCTCCGATGTCCGGGCACCGCCCCGGCGTCGGGGGTCTTTGTTTCGGAGGACCGGCCGGGCATCGCATCGCGCGAGGAACACCCGGGAGCGACCCGTCTCACCGTGCATGGCCGCCGTGCACGGGGAGACGGGTCGGGTCGTTCACACGCCGAACGCCGCGGCGTATCGGATCACACCGGATGGAACGGGCCGGTCCGAGTCCAGGACGAGCGCCATCATCGCCTCGTCCGGTACCTCGAACGGGGCACGGATCCCCCAACGGGAAGCCGGAAGGAATCCGAAGCGCGGATAGTAGTCGGCGTGCCCGAGGACGACCACCAGGCTCTCGCCCTGCTCGACGGCGGCGGCGAGCGCGGCGCGAATGGCCGCGGAACCCGCGCCCTTGCGCTGGTGGGCGGGCAGCACGGCACAGGGTGCGAGAGCCAGTGCGGGCTGACCGCCCACATGACAGCGCGTGAGCAGGGCGTGTGCCGCAAGTGTCCCGTCGGGGGCGGCGGCCACCCAGGACAGCCCGTCGATCCATGCGTCGGGGTCTGCACGGAGTGCGTCCACCAGGTCCGCTTCGGCCGTGGTGGAGAAGGCCGCGGCATTGATCTCGTGGATCGCCGCCCTGTCCTCGGGGGCTTCGGAATGGGTGGTCCAGTTGGTCATCGTGAGTCTCTTTCCAGCAGTACGAGGGAGCGGGAGCGACACCATCGGCCGGGCCGTCACGACCGGGCTCGCGCACAGAATGATCTCTCCCCCACCTGACGGGCCGTGTCATGCCATTCCGCGGTGGGAGGAAGAAGCTGCCCGCAGTGGGCTTCCGGGAGGCAGGGGGTGCCTCCCGGATGGGGCTCGGCCGAGGACGTACGCACGATGGTGGCGTCGTCCTCAGCCGAGCGTTCCGGGCGCGTCGGGCCGCGGTGGCGCGGCGCACCCGGAGGTCATGGCGCTTCAGAGCGTGAGCAGCACCCGCAGCGGCACGGTGCCGTCTGCCAGTGGCCGTACCGCGATCCGCACCAGGGCCAGGGCGTTGTCATCCCCAGCGATCCGATTGGAGCTGAGTTCACCGCACGACAGACATTGATGGATGATCATCCATTCGCCGTCGGTCCGTGTCGCCATGCTCAGCGCCGTCATCCGTCCTCGGCACGTCGCATCGCGGTCGCCGGGTACGCGACGGTCGACGTGGCGGCTGGTCAGACAGTGCGGGCAGTGGTTGCGGTGAGCCGTTCCGGGCGCGCTCACGGACACGTCGAGCCGACAGCCGACACATCTGAACGCCTCTCCCTGGCTGCCGTTGCGTCCGTGGAGCACGTCTTTGTGCCGTTGGGCGCGTGCAGGGCGCTGTCGGTGGTTCGGTGCCTTGCGTCGTGGCATGGTCGTCCTCCGTCCTTCCGGTTCCCTCACAGCTCGGCGAAGAGTTCGAGGGGGAAGGGCGGCTGTGCCAGCGGTCGGACGGCCATCCGCATGAGGATCAGTTGGTTGTCGTCGGTGCAGATGGCGCTGGAGGTGAGCTCGTCGCAGCGGGTGCAGCGGTGGATCACCATCCAGTCGCCGTTCCTGAGGACGGCGATGGAGATGGGCGTCATCCGTGATCGGCAGTCGGAAGCGCCGCCTTCGACGTGGTCGTGCACGTGCCGGGAGTGCAGGCAGCTGGGGCAGTGGTTGCGCCCGGTGCCATCGGGTCCGAGTTCACTGACGGTAAGTCCGCAGCGTACGCAGTCGAACGTCTTCGTCCGCTGGACGGGGCTCGGGTGGGAAGTGGGTCCGCCAGAGGCGTGGGAATGCGAGTTGTGTGAAGACACCCTCGGTGCTCCTTGCTGAAGTGATGAAGCGATGACAGCAGGAGGAGGCCGAGCGGCCCTGGGCGAATCGTGGCCGTGAGGCGCGGTGGGAGCCGCGGTTCTCGGGGCGCGACGGAGCGACGCACCGGTGCGGATGCGGTGTCGGAGACCTCGATGGACCGGCCGACCGCACGCCGAGGAGACGGCGGGGTCGGAGCGGTGATCAGGCTGTGGTCAGCGACCGGACCGGTACACGGTTCGGCGGGGCCTTCTCGGCACGGGCCGGGGCATACATCAACTACTTTCTCGGGCCGAGCGGTCCGGTGACATGGTGGAACGGGCTGCCTGATGAGGCGGTGAGCACGCTAGCAAGTGGCCTTTCGAGCGTGCCAATGGTTTTTCGTGCCGCTGCCGTCCTCTTGAGCCACGGGCTCAGGAGAGCAGGAAGTCGGCACCGCCGTCCTTCGCCCACTGGATGAAGACCCGCATCTCCTCCGTGGTGCAGACCAGGGCCGGGCCGTGTGGATCGCTGGACTGGCGCAGGGCGATCCTGCCTCCGGGGAGCTTCTTGGCCTCCACGCAGGAGGCCCCGTTGGGTCCGCTCCACGGTCGGTTCCAGTTCTCATCGCCCAGGTCGGCGGCGGCGTGGTCGACATGGTGGATACGCGCGGTCATTGCATCTCCTTGTGGATGTCCGTCCCCGGGACATCGCTGAACTTGCTGGGGGGGTGGTCTGCGGTCCGCCCTGCGACAGGGGCGCACGGTGTCGGCGGGCGATCCATCGCGCCAAGCCCTTCGGCCGGTCGATGGCCTGGGGAGCGCGCGCTCCGAACCCTCCGGTACACCGTCAAACTCCTTTGCACATGGGCCCGTTGGGATGCAGTTTGCCATGAGTGAGGTGGGGTGCACAGAGCACTTGACGACAATGCACAGTGCATTCTTCAAGGTGCGATCGAGTCAGGCGGGAAGGTGTGCAGGTCATCACCGGGTTGACGGTCGACGCCGCACTGTCGGCCCTTTCGATCACCAGACGTACGGATGCTCCGAGGCGTCGCGCCGGCAGGCCACGAGCCGTGTGAACCGGCTGCGGTCCACGCGGACGGACGACGAGGAACGTCTGGGTTCGTCGCCACTTGAGCCGACGAGGACTCCATGCACATGTCCATGCAGTAACTGTTGTCTGCACGTATACATGCGGCTAGGGTCCTGGCCACCGAGCACTGATCGCGCAGCAGGAGAGCGAGCGCGGAGCCGTAGCCACACCCTCAAGGAGCTATGTCCATGTGCATTGACCCCACCACCCCTCCCCCGCCGTCCCGGGTCACCCGGCGCGGCGTACTCGCCGGTGCGGCCGTGCTCGCAGGAGGGGCGGCACTGACGGGAACGGCCACGGGGACCGCCTCGGCAGCGGACCGCGCTCGGACCACGCCGTCCCGTCCACCGCGCGGCGGCACCTTGATCATCGACGGCGGTACGCTGCTGGACCCGCTGACGGGCAGGGTCACCGAGGACGCCGTCGTGGTCATCGAAGACGGTTCCGTCCGTGCGGCAGGCACCCGCAAGGCAACGAGGAACGACGTGGCGGCCGTCCGTAAGGTCGCTCGGGTCATCAAGGCGAACGGCCGCTGGATCCTGCCCGGACTCGTCGACGCCCACATCCACTTGAGCACGCAGACCGATGCCCACCGGGCCATCAAGCTCGGAGCGACGAGCATCCGCAGTGGAAGCACCAGCTTCTACCAGGACATCGCCCTGAGGGAGCTGGCGCGCTGGGCGCCGGGTCGAGTGCCGCGGATACGGGCGGCCGGTGTCTTCGTCACGCCCAAGCTCGGGGACACGATCCTGGCCGACCCGGACCTCGCACCGCTCAGCCGTCTCAAGGACGGCGTGCGCACGGCCGAGGCGCTGCGTCGGGTGGTGGAGGTGAACCTGTCCCGAGGCGTCGACGTGATCAAGACACGGGTCAACGAGCGGGCCGGATCGCCCACAGAGGACCCGCTGACCCAGGTGTACGACCGTGACCAGCTCTCCACCACCGTGGCGGCGGCCCGGCGCGGCGGTGCGACCGTCCTGTGCCACAGCTACAGCGAGAAGGGCATCCACGACGCGGTGATGGCAGGGGTCAGCAGCATCGAGCACGGGGTGTACCTAGGCGAGCGCACCATGCGGGAAATGCGGAAGAGGGGTACGTACTTCACGCCCACCCTCGCCGCCATGGCCAGCCTCGCCGCCGATCCCGACCCGATACTCGCCGAGCGCGGCAGACGCTTCCTCCCCATCGCACAGCGCGCAGCGCTGCGCGCCCATGAGCTGGGGGTCCCCATCGCGGCCGGCACCGACTCCTCCGCGGGTGCGGTCGACCCGATCGGCCGGGAGGTCGAATTGCTGCGCGAGGCAGGACTGCCCGCGCTGGACGCGATCCGCACGGCCACCACGGGTGCGGCACGGCTCGTGGGCCTGTCGCGGAGCGCCGGGCGACTGGCGCGCGGCTTCCGCGGGGACGCCGTGCTCATCGACCGCGATCCGCTCGACGACGTGTCAGCGCTCAAGAGCCCGAGCACCGTGATCAGCTACGGCTTTCCCGTCGACGCCTGACGGTCCCGTACAGGTCGTCACCCGGGCGGGCCGCTCACCGGGGTACGACCGGGCCGTGGCCCTCCCCCGGCGGCCAACGCCTCGGCGGGTCACGGCCCACCCCGAGCCTCACCCGGCACCGTCGGTCCAGTCGATCCGGTAGTACGCACATCGTCCGTCCTCTGCGACGCATCGCATCCCGACGGCTTCCATCACGCGTCGGGATGCGATGTTGTCCAGATCGGCATCGCCTTCGACACCCGTCACACCCCAGTCGCGCGCGGCAGCCACCAGGCCGCGCAGCGCCTCCGAGGCATATCCCTTGCCTTGTGCCGAGGGGATCAGACCGTAGCCGATCGTCACCGTACCGATGGCGTTCGGGCGTCCGTGGAAGCCCAGCCCGCCGATCGCCCGACCGTTGTCCCCGCGACGGACCTCATACGGGCCGAAGGGTTGTGGATCGCCCACCCTGGCACAGATGTCGAGGAACTTCCGGGCTCCGGTCACATCGCCGTCGGTGGGATACCCCTCCTCCCAACGGTCGTCGACCTGCGGTGTCCCCGCCACCAACCGCCGGGCCTCTTCGATGCCCAACGGATGGAGAACCAGTCGTGTGGTGATCAGATCCGCCATGTGCCCGTGCCTATCACACTGGTTGGTGGCGGCGCGGACTGTTGGCCGCGTCCCACCGACAGGGCGAACAGTCGCTCCGCCCAACGGTCCACGTGCGAAGCGACAACGCGCCCGAGGGTCGAAGGGTGACGCAGCGGGTCAGGTGAGGTCGAACTCCCCCTCCCGAGCGTTCAACACGAACGCTCGCCACTCCGCCGGGGTGAAGATCAGCGACGGGCTCTCGGGACGGCCGCCGTTGCGCATGGCGATGAAGCCTTCGACGAAGGCGATCTGCACGTCCCCCGCCCCCTGGGTACCGGACCGCCAATCGGCTCTGCTGAGGTCGAGCTCGGGCTTCTCCCAACTCGAAAACATCTGCGTGGTTGTGGTGCTCTCCGCCACGTCCGTGCTCCTCCCGCATGGGTTCCGAGTCAGAGTAGCCACCCGTTGCCCTCCCGCACAGGCCACCGACGCGCCCGGCACCGGGCCGAATGCCCCGCAGTTGCGTCGTCGGCGCGGCTACCAGCGGAGTCGTCCCGACACGCTGGTGAGCGGACCGACGAACCGCCGCCCGGGGAGTGTTGCGGTCGCGCTGACAGGGAGTGGATCTGGCGTTCGACAGTGACACGGGCAGCGCAACGAAGGCGCCTGATGTGCGTCCAGGGCAAGCAGCGGGGATGCGTCCCATCGCGTACACGAGCGGAGAACCATCACCATAACTCTCACCCTAGACTTGAGGTTGAGACTCCATGGGCCAGAGTCATGGAAAGCGAGGGGAACGGGGATTCGACGGGTGCATCGAAGGGAGCGTCGTCAACCGAGCGAACGCATCGGCGGCTCGGTCCCTGAGGCCCGCGGACAATGGGTTCCGGACACTCAGCGCAGGCGTTCCAGCGATCTGCACCTCCGAGGAGTGCACGACAGCGGCACGGTCGAAGGACTCCTCGCCGCGCCGGCACCGCGGGGACCCGGCAAGGCATCGAAGGAGTTGATGCGCGGCTGGGCAGTCGGATACAACGCATGACTGATACAACGTCAGATCACCGATCCGGTCTGCCGGAACGCTACCTAGGTCCGTCCGGTGTCCATCATCGACGCCCGCCGGGTCATGCACCCACCGTGCTCGGCGGCCAGGGACAACGGGTCGACAGCATCACCTCGGCGCAGCCGCCCTGGCGCACGGGCAGCCCGGCGACCGTTCCCCCGAAGCGGCCGACGCGGCACGTCGGCTGTTCTCAGACGAGAGAGCCCGAGGCGCGGAGACGGGGTGGTGCGGGTGCGCGAACGCCACGTCATGTCCGACGTTCCAGATGGCCGGGTGGGTCGGTGGCGTGTCGCACCCCGTTGGCGCAGCACCCCGCGCGCCCGGCCCCTGCTGCTGGCAGCGTTGGCTGCATGAAGACTGGCGCACCACGGCTGAGATCCCAGTGGACCACGTGGGTGCCGCCCATTGCGGTGATCGCCCTCGTGTTGGGCTGGGGTCGAGAGCTGTCCGGTGCCGCCGTCGTGATCATCGGGGTGTGTCTGATCGGTGCCGTGCTGGCCGCGGTGCACCATGCCGAGGTGGTGGCCCATCGCGTCGGTGAGCCGTTCGGATCACTCGTGCTCGCCGTCGCGGTGACCGTCATCGAAGTGGGCCTGATCGTGACGCTGATGGCCGGTGGCGGGGACAAGGCATCCACCTATGCCAGGGACACCGTCTTCGCCGCCGTCATGATCACGTGCAATGGGATCGTGGGCTTCTCCGTGCTGGTCGGTGCCCTGCGCAATCGTGTGGCCGTCTTCAATGCGGAGGGTTCGGGCGGTGCCCTGGCGACCGTCTGCACGCTCGCCACCATGACCCTGGTGCTGCCGACGTTCACGACGGGCCAGCCTGGCCCCGAGTTCACCGGCAGCCAGTTGGCGTTCGCCGCCGGTGCGTCCCTGTGTCTGTACGCACTGTTCGTCGGAGTCCAGACCGTCCGGCACCGGGACTACTTCCTCCCGGTGCGGTCCCAGGACCAGTCCGCCGATCCCGATGACCACGCTCCCCTACCGAGCGACCGTGCGACCTGGTCGAGTGTCGCGCTGTTGTTGCTGGCGCTGGTGGCCGTTGTCGGCAATGCGAAGCTGGTCTCACCGGCCATCGAGGACGGTGTGGAGTCGGCGGGGTTGCCCACGGCGGTGGTCGGTGTCGTGATCGCTTTGTTGGTGCTCGCCCCGGAAACCCTCGCGGCGGTACGAGCGGCCCGGCTGGGCCGGATGCAGACCAGCCTGAACCTCGCCTACGGATCGGCCATCGCCAGCATCGGTCTGACGATTCCCGCCATTGCGCTGGCCACGATCTGGCTCGAAGGTCCACTGGTGCTGGGTGAGGACGCCACCCACATGGTGCTGCTGGTGCTCACCGCGGTGGTCAGCGCCCTGACTGTGGTGCCGGGGCGGGCGACCCTGCTCCAGGGCGGAGTGCACCTGGTGCTGTTCGCCGCCTTTATCTTCCTCTCCTTCAGCCCCTGACCCGCACGCGGAAGAACGCGCGGGCCCGGGCCGTCCTTACCACTTCCTAGGGCGTCGTGTGGGTCGGTGGCGCTGGGCGTCACCCGGCGTCGAGCAGTTCCCCGACCAAGGCGGCGACCTGCTCGACCTCCATGAGGAATCCGTCGTGGCCGGAGGCGGAGGCTATGGTGCGCACCCGGTCGGCCCCGGGGATGTGCGCGGCCAGGTGGCCCTGTTGTGCAAGGGGATAGAGCCGGTCGGAATCGACTCCGGCAATCAGGGTGCGGGCGCTGACCCGGCTCAGGGCGGCGGCCGTTCCGCCCCGGCCTCGGCCGAGGTCATGGCTGTTCATCGCCTCGGTGAGGACGACGTAGCTGCCGGCGTCGAAGCGGTGGACCAGTTTGCCCGCGTGGTGGTCGAGATAGGACTCCACCTGATAGCGACCGCCGCGCCAGGGGTCTTCCGCTCCCTGCGCCGAGCGACCGAACCTGAGGTCGAGTTCGCTCTCGCTGCGGTAGGTCACATGGGCCAGTCGCCGGGCGAGTCCCAGGCCCTGGTGGGGCCCGCGGCCGGGTCCTGCGTCGTGGTAGTCGCCGCCACGCCAGTTGGCGTCCGTACGGATCGCCCCCACCTGGACGCTGGCCCAGGCTATCTGCTCCGCACTCGCCGCCGCCGTGGAGGCGAGCACGAGGAGCGAGTCCACCCGCTCCGGCCAGGACACCGCCCACTCCAACGCCCGCATTCCGCCCATCGAGCCGCCGACCACGAGGGCCCAGCGGTCGATTCCCAGCAGATCGGCGAGGCGCACCTCGGCCTCAGTCTGGTCACGGGTGGTCACAAAGGGGAAGGCGCCGCCCCAACGACCGCCTTCGGGGTGGGGCGAGGACGGGCCGGTACTGCCCTGGCAGCCCCCGAGCACGTTCGGGGCGACCACGAACCAGTGGTCGGTGTCGAGGGCACGGCCCGGCCCGATCAGCCCGTCCCACCAGCCGGCGGTGACATGGCCGGGACCGGCCGGGCCGCTGACGTGACTGTCGCCGGTCAGCGCATGGAGGACGAGGACGGCGTTGGACGCGTCGGGCGCCAACCGCCCCCATGTCTCGTACGCCATCCGGACCCCGGGGAGTTCCCCGCCGCTCTCCAGGGGAAGCGCCGAACGCAATCGGGCCCACTGGCGCCGGCCGGGCGGGTCGCCCTCCTGCCACGCCCCGGTGGCGGGGGGCAGGAGGGCTTCCCGGGACACCGTGTGGGCCTGAGGGTTCAGGACGCGCCCTTCGCCGCGCGGAACCCTGCTTCCAGATCCGCCTTGAGGTCGGCGAGGTTCTCGATGCCCACGGAGAGTCGGACCAGCCCCGGCGAGGTTCCGGTCGCGGCGAGTTGTTCGGGCGCGAGCTGACTGTGCGTGGTGGACGCCGGGTGGATGATCAGGCTGCGCACGTCGCCGATGTTGGCGAGGTGGCTGAAGAGCTCCACGGCATCGACGAAACGCTTGCCGGCCTCGACGCCGTCACGCAGTTCGAAGGAGAGGACGGCACCGGCACCCCGCGGAAGGTAGCGCTGGGCCGCGTCGTGCCAACGGTTGCCGGGCAGGCCGGGGTAGTGCACGGCGGCCACCTCGTCGCGCTGGGACAGCCATTCGGCGAGCGCCTGGGCGTTGGCGGAGTGTCGCTCGATGCGCAGGCTGAGCGTTTCGATGCCCTGGAGCAGGAGGAACGCGGAGTGCGGTGCGATGGCGGGGCCGATGTCCCGCAGCAGTTGGACGCGGAGCTTGATCGCGAAGGCACTGGGTCCAAGCGCAGGCCAGTAGCGCAGGCCGTGGTAGCTGGGGTCGGGCTCGTTGAAGTCGGGGAAGCGCTCGGCGTGTGCCCCGAAGTCGAAGGTGCCGCCGTCCACGACGACACCGCCGAGGGTGGTGCCGTGTCCGCCGAGGAACTTGGTCGCCGAGTGGACGACGATGTCGGCGCCGTGCTCGATGGGGCGCAGCAGATAGGGCGTGGGGACGGTGTTGTCGACGATCAGCGGGACGCCTGCGGCGTGGGCGGTGTCCGCCACTCCCTGGACGTCGAGGACGTTGCCCCGCGGGTTGCCGAGGGTTTCGGCGAAGAGCGCCTTGGTGTTGGGGCGGATGGCGGCGCGCCAGGCGTCGAGGTCATCCGGGTCGTCGACGAAGGAGACCTCGATGCCGAAGCGGGGCAGGGTGTGGCGGAAGAGGTTGTAGGTGCCGCCGTAGAGGGAGGTACTGGAGACGATGTGGTCACCGGCACTTGCCAGGGTCAGGATGGCCAGGGTTTCGGCGGCCTGTCCGGAGGCGAGCGCGACGGCGGCGACGCCGCCCTCCAGAGCTGCGATCCGCTGCTCCAGTGCGTCCTGCGTGGGGTTGTGGATCCGGGTGTAGATGTTCCCGGGCTCCGCGAGCGAGAAGAGGTCGGCCGCGTGCTGGGTGTCACGGAAGACGAAGGACGTCGTCTGGTAGATCGGTACGGCCCGCGCGCCGGTGGTGGGGTCGGGCGAGGTGCCGGCGTGGACCTGCTTGGTCTCGAACGACCAGCCCGGGCCGGGTACGGAGGCGGTGTCGTCGGGGGTGTGACCGGCGGCCACCGAGTCGATGGGCTGGCTCATGGTTCTTCCTTCGGATGTGATGGACGGGATGTGATGGACCGGATGTGGTGAACGGGCGTGGTGGACCGGAGGTGACAGCGGGGCCGTGCGTCGGAAGGACGCGGGGTGGTCCTGGGACGTCCGGGGCGGCGCTTGGAAACGGGACTCGAAGCGTCGGCCGAGCCGACGGACGCAGCCCACCGCTCGGCCGCCCGGTCAGACGCAGAAGTGAAAGCCCCTACGGGCACGGGGATAACCCGGCGGACAGGGGGCCGTCGCGTGCGGAGGGCCGGCGCGCGGATCGCCGTCGTCGTGAGGTGCCGTCGTTCAACCGCGTGCCCTTCCCGCTGCCGGGGCCGAGGTGCCCCGGGAGATCGTCCACTGCAACGTAACGACCCGGAGTGAAAGCGGGAAGGGTGGCGCCCGTTTCGCCACACTGCCGCAATACCACGGCAATAATGGATAAATGCCCGAATGTACGTTCGGTGTCGATGCAGGACTGTTTCCACCTGCATCGGATCAGTCGCAGGGGCGCGGTCGGGACCGGGCGCACGGGGTCGCTCACCCCCCGTGGAGGACCCGACCGGCCGGTGTGCCGAAGTACCAGTGGCGCCCTTGCGGCGGTGGGTCCAGGACGTCGTCCACCAGATCGGACATGGCCCGCCCCAACTCCACCAGCGGCCCGGCGGCCACATGTCGGGCACCGCGCAGATCGATGGTCTGGCCGTCGAGGACGTTCCACCCGGCGACCTCGGCGAGGTCAACACCGCCACGCTCGGCGAGTCGCGTGCCCGCTCGCGACACCCAGCCCAGGAGTGCCCGTTGCTCCTCGGCACTGAACTCGTCCAGCAGTACGGCCATGCTCGCCCCCACCACCGCGTGCACCCGCATCTGGTGCACCAACTCGCTCCACCACAGCGGACGGCGATCCGGGGCGGACTCTTCGGCGAAGTGGATCGCCTCGGCGAAGAGGACGCCCAGCCCGACGTCGTAGGCCCAGAAGAATCTGTCCCCGAAGCAGACTGGTGTCGCCCTGCCCATCGATCCCCGCCCCCTGGAGTCCGCCCTACCCGCCGTCAGCTCATCGGCGGCACCGCTCTGTGTCGCCAGGCTATACGCACGGTCCGTAACGGGACGCGGTGTTGCGCCCACCGCCACGGGAGCGATAAAGGCGTGCGGACGTGTTTCCGCGGACGGCTCGGGGCACCCGATCCCACGGGCGAGATCGGGTCGCGGCCCGGGGCCTGCGCCCTTCGGTACCCGACGGGAGCCGCGATCTCACGGCCGGTGTCGGACCGGTCGGAGTGTTGACAGCGCACGACTTCCGCAAGAAAGCTTCACTGCTATTCGAGGACCCGCGAATTCTCGGCGGATTCACAGAGGAGAGGGGTTCCGGGTGACCGAGGACACGACAGGCGCGGGGATCAGCAGACGATGGCTCGGGAGCGGGGCGCTGGCTCTCGGCGGAGCGTTCGCCCTGTCACCGGCTTCCTTCGCGGACGCGGCGACGGTCGGCGGTGCGGGAGCGGAGGGTGAGCCCCTCGACGGGCCCGGCGCCCTCCCGGGGCAGGGTCCCACTCTGCGTCGCGGTACCCCTGGGCGGGCCGGTCTGATCGGCGCGCATCTGGAGCAGTTGGTCACCGAAGCCGAGGCGTTCCTCCGACCCTCTCCTCGAAAGCCCTGGTATGCGGGAGCGGTGCTCCTCGCGGGCCGCGGCGGCACGGTCGCACTGCACCGACCCATCGGAATGGCCGTGCGCTACTCCGGTTATGACGAGAAGTCCGACACGGGCATCGAACTGCCCGCCGAACGGCAGATCCCCATGGCCGAGGACACCGTCTTCGATCTGGCTTCGGTCTCCAAGCTGTTCACCTCTCTGCTGGCGGTGCAGCGGATCGAGAGGGGGGAGCTGAAGCTCGACGACACCGTCGCATCCCATGTGCCGGAGTTCGCGGCGGCGGGCAAGCAGGAGATCACCGTGCTCCAGGTGCTGACGCACACCTCGGGGCTTCGGCCTTGGATCCCCTTCCACCGCGAGCCGACTCGGGAGGGCATGTTGCGGCTGCTGTGGCAGGAGGCCCCGGTGAGTCCGCCGGGCGTCACCTACCTCTACTCCGATCTGAATCTGATCGCCCTGCAGTTGGTGTTGGAGCGCATCACCGGCCGTTCGTTGGACGTCCTCCTCCGTGAGGACATCACCGCTCCGCTGGGGATGCAGCGCACGCGGTTCAATCCCCCGCCGTCCTGGAAGCCGAAGATCGCCGCCACCGAGGACTCCCGACCGCCGTGGTCCGGCCTGGACCGGGGGCTGGTCTGGGGCGAGGTGCACGACGAGAACGCCTTTGCGTTCGGCGGTGTCGCGGGGCACGCGGGAGTGTTCTCCTGTGCGTGGGACCTGGCGGTGCTGGCCCGTACGCTCCTCAACGGCGGCAGCTACGGAACTGCACGCATCCTTCGACCGGAATCGGTCGAGCTGATGTTCACGGACGCCAACACGGAGTTCCCGGGGAATGCGCACGGCCTGGGATTCGAGTTGTACCAGCACTGGTACATGGGGGCGATGGCGACACCGCGCAGCGCCGGGCACACCGGGTTCACGGGCACCAGCCTGGTGCTCGACCCCAGTACCGACTCGTTCCTGATCGTCCTGGGCAACTCCGTCCACCCCGTGCGCACCTGGCGGTCGGGCAGTGCGCCGCGGGTCGCCACAGCCGACCGGTTGGCGCGGGCGGTCGCCGTGCGTCCCCGAAGGGGCCGTACCGCCTGGTTCTCAGGGTTGGCGAACGCGTCCGATGTCACGCTGACCCTGCCCGCGCTGCCCGTGGAGTCGTCGACACGGTTGGTCAGTTCCGTGTGGTGGGACATCGCCCCCGGTGCGGACCGGCTCCTGCTGGAGGCATCGAACGACGACGGCGTCACCTGGCGTCCGGTGCCCTTCGACACCGTACGCCTGGGGGCGCGTCAGCCGGCGGGGCACCATCCGGACGGTTCCGCTGGCGGCTGGTCCGAACGGGTGTGGCACCGGTTGACGGCCGATCTCGCGCCGTGGCGGGAGACCACGGTACGGGTGCGGTGGCGGTACACGACCGATTCGCGGCTGGTGGGTCGGGGCGTGTACGTGGATGCGATCAGGGTCGAGGACAGGGGACGTACGGTCTTCGACGAGCGACGCTCGACGGATCTGGCGCGGATCGAGGCCGTGGGCTGGATCGCGTCGTTGGACTGAGGGTGCACGGGTCGGGCGGGGTGGGCACCAGGATGGCGACGGGTCGCGTGGGGCCCGCCCACGGTCGGGGCCGTACGGCGTCTCACCGACCCAGCACCGCCATGGCCGCGTTGTGTCCGGGCACTCCGCTGACTCCCCCGCCGCGTACCGCGCCCGCACCGCACAACAGCACGTTGGGGTGCTCGGTCTCCACTCCCCAACGCCCGCTGGTGTCGGTGGCGTAGGGGAAGCTGAGGTCGCGGTGGAAGATGTGCCCGCCCGGCAGGCGTAGTTCCCGCTCCAGGTCGAGGGGGCTGCGGGCCTCGATGCAGGGTTCGCCCCGCTCGTCGGTGGCGAGGCAGTCGCGGATGGACTCGTCGAGATGGGTGTCGAGTTCCGCGAGGGTCGCCGTGAGGAGTTCGGCACGGGCCCGCGCGGGATCGGCGGCGAACAACCGCGCCGGCGTGTGGAGTCCGAAGAGGGTCAGGGTGTGATACCCGCGGGCCGCGAGATCCGAGCTGAGGATCGAGGGGTCGGTGAGCGTGTGGCAGTAGATCTCGGACGGGGGCGCGCTGGGCATGGTCCCCGAGGCGGCTTGCCGGTAGGCCGCTGCCAACTGTCCGTATCCCTCGGAGACGTGGAAGGTGCCCGCGAAGGCGTCGGCGGGGTCGACCGTACGGTCCCTCAACCCCGGCAGTCGTCGCAACACCATGTTCACCTTGAACTGTGCGCCCTCCACGGGGTCCGGGGTATCTCGGCCCAGCAAGACGGCCAACTCCTGCGGCGAGGCGTTCACCAGGACGTGACGGGCGGCCACCGTGACCTCGGCGTGGGGGGAACGGCACGTGACTTCGGCCCGTTCGCCGTCCGTGTCGATGCGGGTGGCCTCGTGGAGGGTCGCGATCGTGGCCCCGGCGTTCTTGGCCGCGAGGGCGAGCGCATCGGTGAGCGCACCCATGCCACCGATGGGCACGTCCCACTCACCGGTGCCACCGCCGATCACGTGGTAGAGGAAACAGCGGTTCTGGAGCAGGTCGGGGTCATTGGCATCGGCGAAGGTGCCGATCAGGGCGTCGGTGAGCACCACGCCCCGCACCAGGTCGTGCTGGAAGTGCGTTTCGATCGCGGTGCCGATGGGCTCTTCGAACAGGATCCGCCAGGCGGCTTCGTCGTCGATGCGCGCCTTGAGTTCGGCGCGGGTGGGCAACGGTTCGATCAGGGTGGGGAAGACCCGGGCGGCCAGTTGACCGGTCATACCGTAGAACTCCTGCCACGCCGCGAATTCCCTCTCACCGCCGGTGAGTTGCGCAAAGGAATCCCGGGTGCGGCCCGCACCCACCAGGAGTCCACTGCTGCCGCTCGGGGTGTACGAGGACACCCGCCGCCGCCGTACGGAGAAGCGCAGCCCGAGGTCACGCACGATCTTCTCCGGCAGCAGCGAGACCAGATAGGAGTAGCGGGACAGTCGGGCGTCGATTCCGGCGAAGGGGCGGGCGGAGACCGCGGCGCCTCCGGTGTGCGTGCCGCGTTCCAGCACGAGGACGGAGCGCCCGGCGCGGGCCAGATAGGCGGCGGCGACCAGACCGTTGTGGCCGCCGCCGACGATCACGACGTCGTACGAAGTGTGTGCGGGCATGGCCGGAACATAACCGCTGGGGCCGCTGTCGAACCACAACGGACGGCGACACCTTTGCGGTGGTGTGTCGGACGGGTGCTCACTTCCCCCGCGGGGGGCGGTCGGCGGGGGCTTCGCAGCCGCCGCCTAACCGCCGCGGCCTTCGCGCAGCGCGGCGACACGGCGGTAGAGCTCTACGGCCTCGGTGCGCCTCCCCAATTGCTCCAGGCAGTGCGCCTCGTCGTTGCGGCTGGCCAACGCTTCGGGGTGGTCGATTCCCAGCACGCGCTCACGGGCCCCGGCCACGCCCTCGTACACGGTCAGTGCATCGGTCCAGCGGCCCAACCAGCCGAGACAGACGGCGACCTCCCTGCGGCTCACCAGGGTGTCGGGATGGTCGGCGCCCAGAGCCCGGGATCGGAGGGAGCTGACGTCCCTGGCCTCAGTGAGCGCCTCCTCCCAACGGCCCAGACGGCCCAGGTTCACCCCGAGGCCGTGTCGGGCGCGGAGCGTTTCGGGGTGGTGCGGGCCGCTGAGTCGGCTGCGGTCCGCGACCAAGCCCCGGTAGAGCTCCAGCGCCTGGTCGGTGTGGCCGAGGCGGCCGAGGCCGATGCCCACCTCGTAGCGGGCGGCGAGCGTGTCGGGATGGTCCGCGCCGAGCGCCCGGGCACGCGCCGCTGCGACCTGCCGATAGCTCTCCAACGCCTCGGGCCAGCGCCCCAGCTGACCGAGGGTGTACGCCACCTCGTAGCGGGTGACCAGGGTGTCGGGATGGTCGGGCCCGAGCACTCGGGCCCTGGCGGATGCGACGTCGCCGGCCATCGTGAACGAGTCCTCCAACCGTCCGAGGCGGCTGAGGCTGAAGGCGAGGTTGTGACGACAGCGCAGGGTGTCGGGGTGGTCGGGGCCCATGGTGCGTTCACGGGAGGCGAGCACGGCCGTGTAGATCTCGTGGGCTTCGAAGTGGCGGCCGAGTTGGCCGAGCACGTACGCCGTTTCCTGACGCGCCGCCAGGGTGTCCGCATGGTCGGCCCCGAGCACCTGCGTACGACCGTCGGCCACCCGTTCGAACTCACGGAGGGCGTCCGCCGCCCGTCCCGTCCTGCTGAGGGTGAAGGCGACTTCGTAGCGGCTGGCGAGCGTGTCGGGGTGGTCGGGGCCCAGGGCGTGTTCGCGCTCGGCGGCGACAGCCCGGTGCACTTCGCCCGCTTCCTCCCAGCGGCCGAGACGGCCGAGGCTCAGACCCGCGCTGTGCCGACTAGCGAGAACGGCCAGCGCCTCCGGAGACGGGGTGGGACGCCTCGGTGCGGTGAGTACCGGTGGGGCGGTGACCCGACGGCTGTCGATCCCCGTCGTCCACTCACCCGTCAGTCCGGCCGAAGGGTCCACGGGCTCGGGGCGCACCACCCCACCGGTCGCGCGATGGCCGCCGGTCATGCCCCTGGTCCAGGTCGGCAGTGCCGGTAGCGCCCCGGAGTGCGGGTCGAAGCGGCCGTCCAGCGGTGGTGCGTGCGTCGCGTGGGCCAGTGACGGCGCTGTTCGATCGATCGAGGTGCTGATGCGGCGGCGCAGGTCCTTGGCGTCCGCGGGGCGCCCGTCGGGGGCCTTGGCGAGCAGATCGAGCACGATGCGCTGCAAGGGGTCGGGGATGTCGTCGCGATGGGTGCGCAGGGGCTGGGGCGGGGTGTCCCGGTGCCCCACCAGAACGGCCCAGGCGTCCTCGTGGTCGAAGGGGGGCACACCCGTGGCGATCTCGTAGAGGACGCAGCCCAGCGAGTAGAGGTCGCTGCGGTGGTCGACGGGACCGCCACCGATCTGCTCGGGTGACATGTAGTGCGGGGTGCCCATGGCGATGCCGGTGCCGGTGAGGCGCGACGTCAGTCCCATGCTCTCGCCGAGGCGGGCGATGCCGAAGTCGCAGATCTTCACCTCTCCGTCGGTGAGCCGCATGATGTTGGCGGGCTTGAGGTCGCGGTGGACGATCCCCCGCTCATGGGTGTATGCGAGGGCGTCGGCCACCTGCTCCGCGATGTCGACGACGTCGTGGACGGGCAGCGGGCGCTGTCTGTTCTCCTCCAGCAACTGGCCGAGGTTGCGCCCTTCGAGCAGTTCCATGACGAGGTAGAGGACGCCGTCGGACTCTCCGAAGTCGTGGACGACGGTCACCCCGCGGTGCTGGAGGGATGCGGCGACCCGGGCCTCTCGCCGGAATCGCTCCCTCAGCACGGGTGCAATGCCTGTGTCGGGCTGTGCGCCCATGGGCTTGAGGCACTTGACCGCGACCCGTCGGCCCAATGACTCGTCGACGGCCCGCCAGACCTCGCCCATGCCCCCGCGCCCGATGACGTCGAGAAGCCGGTACCGGCCTTGGATCAGCCTGGATTCCGCCATCGCGTCCTGTCGCCCCCGTTGCTCCACTGCCGCCCTCCCCGGCACTCCAGTATGGCCTCCTGGCTGCGCAGTCTGTACGTCGAGGGGCTCGTGGCGGGGTCAAGTCGCCCCATCGCTCTCAAGATGTGACCTGGCACCGCGTTGCGAGGGAGTGCGGCACGGAACCGCGCGTCGGATGGGGCTGAAGTGGTGGGTTCGGGCGCTGCCACGGAGAGCGAGCGCTTCCCATCGAGGCGGGGAGTTCCGAGGAGGTGTTCCGGGACTCGGGTACGAGGTGTCCGTCCGCCGCGACTTGGGCGCGCCTTCAGCCGGTGCCGACGTACGCCAACCGGCCATTCCCCGTGGAACCGACCGCACCGATCCGTTGATCGTTGAGATGATCCGGTGCTGCATGCGCGGAGAATGGGGTGGTGGTCGTATGAGCGTTCCGGGGACGACCGGTGCACGGTGAAGCAGGCCACGAGGTCGCGGCTGTCGATCTCGGTCGGCGCCCCCCGGTGGGGACTCCGGCCGCGAACGCCCCGGACAGGGGCGCCGGTCCGGGGGAGGGAATCGGCATGAGCGACTCCGCCGCGGTGCGGTTCTCCCTTCTCGGAGCGGTACGCGGCTGGCGCGGCGGCGAGGAGTTGGCGCTCGCGGGGCCCCAGCAGCGGGCGACGCTCGCCATGCTGGTGGTGGCCGCGGGCCAACCGGTCGCCATCGAGGAACTCATCGACGGGCTGTGGGGCGATCATGCACCCAAGGCCGCCGCCACCACGGTCCGCACCTACATCTCGCGCATACGTACGGTCTTGGCCCCGGAACACCGCGCCGCGGCAGGCCCCGGCCTGCTGGTTTCGGTCGGTACCACCTACGCGCTCCAGTTGCCGCCCGGTGCCTCCGACGTGATCGAGGCCGACCGCGAGGCGGCGGCAGCGGCCGACGCACGGCAGGGAGGCGAAGCCGCCGTGGCGCACCGGCTGCTGCGCCGGGCGGTCGGTCGTTGGCAGGGGGTGCCGCTGACCGGGCTGACCGGGCCGTTCGCCGTGGCGCAGCGGGAGCGGCTGACCCAGCGGTATCTGGATCTCCTGGAATCGCGGATAGAGCTCGATCTGGAACTGGGCCATGCCGGCGCCGCGGTCGCCGACCTGACCGCGGCCATCGCGGGGCACCCTCTGCGGGAGAGCCTGCGCCTCCTGCTGATGCGGGCGCTCTACCAGTGCGGGAGACAGGCCGAGGCGCTCGCGGTGTTCGCTGACACCCGGACGACGCTCGCCGCCGAACTGGGCATCGACCCCGACCCGCGCCTCGGCGAACTCCATGAGCGGATCCTCCGCTCGGACCCGGATCTCCTCGGCGTGGTCTCCGGGGCGCCCGCCCCCGCGACCGTCTCGGTGCCCGCTCAGCTCCCCACCGACATCGTCGACTTCACGGGCCGGACCGAGTTGGTCGCCGAACTGACGGACCGCCTCACCCAACCGTCCGGGCCGGCGGTTCGGATCTGTGCGATCTCCGGCATCGGCGGGGCGGGCAAGACCTCGCTCGCGGTCCACGTGGCCCATGCGTTGCGTCCCCTCTTCCCCGCGGGCCAACTCTTCGTGGACCTCGCCGGCGTCCAGGAGAGTCCTGCGGACCCCGCTGCCGTGCTGGCTTCGTTCCTCCATGCGCTCGGTGTCCCCGAGACGGCCGTCCCCGACGGTCTGGCGGCCCGCTCTGCGCTCTACCGCACCACGCTCCACGGCCGCAGGGTGCTGGTGGTGCTGGACAACGCGACGGACGCGGAACAGATCAGACAGTTGCTCCCCGGCTATCCGGGCTGCGCGGTGATCGTCACCAGCCGCGCCCGGATGACCGCCGTGCCCTCGCATCCGGTCGATCTCGACCCGCTCGCACCCGCCGAGGCGATGGAGTTGTTCACCGCCGTGGTCGGCCGTGAACGGGTGGCCGCCGAGCCGGAGGCCGCCCAGGAGTTGCTGGCCAGCTGTGGTCATCTGCCCCTCGCGGTCCGTGTGATCGCCTGCCGGCTGCTCGCCCGCCCCGGCACGAGCATCGCCGAGTGCCTCCGCAGGCTCGGGGACGAACGCCGCGGCCTCGATGAACTCCGCACCGGGGACCTCAATGTGCAGGCGTGCTTCCGACTGGGCTACGACCAGCTCGATCCCTCACTGGCGAGGGCGTTTCGGCTGCTGGCGCTGCCCGATGCGGCCACCGTCTCGCTGAGCTGCGCCGCCGCGCTGCTCGGAGTCGACGCGTACGAAGCCGAAGACGTGCTCGACGCGCTCCTCGACGCCAGTCTGGTGCAATCACCGCGATCCGGCAGCTACCGCTACCACGATCTCTTGCGGCTGTTCGCACGCCGTCTGAGCGCTGAGGTTGACTCCGAGGAGGAGACCACCCGGTGTCTGGCGAATCTGTTGGACTTCCTGCTGGCCACCGTCCGCAACGCCTATCGCGTGGTGAGACCGGGGCACCGGATCGCCGACCGGTTGGCCCCCGTCGCATCGCCCGGAATCGAGTTCCCGGACGCACCGGCCGCCCACGCCTGGTTCGACCGCGAACGGGACTTCCTGCTGAGCGTCTTGGGACAGACCGTACGGCGGGCGCCCTCGCTGGTGGGTACCGCCGCGGACGTGCTGCTGGGGCTGGACCCGCTGTTCGAACGCACCTACGCCTGGTACGACATCGTGGAGTTGGCCCAGGCGATCGCCGAGGCCGCCCGGTGTGCCGGCCTGGCCCGGGAGGAGGCGGGCGCGCTCTACATGCTGGCGGGCGGGCTGTGGCAGATCAGCCGCTCCGCCGAGGCCACGGCCCACATCGAGCGGGCCGAGGCAATCTGCCGGGACCATGACGACCTCCTCGTGCTCGCCGAAGTGCTCACCGTACGGGCGCTGGTGGCGGCCAACCTCGACGGCCACGACGAACGGACCCTCGCCGTGCTGACCGAGGCGCGCGCCTGCCAGCACTCCACCGGCAATCTCTCGGCGGAGGCGAACACGCTCGGGAATCTCACGTTCACCCACATCATGAGGGAGGAACCCGCCGAGGCGATCGCCGCGAGCGACGACGGACTCGCGCTGTACCGAAGGCTCGGTGACCCCATGGGCGAGGCCCAGATACTGATCCATCGCGGCACCGCGTGGAAACAGCTCGGTGACACCGAGGCGGCCATGCGGTGCTATGCGGCGACGCTGGAGCTGAGCCGGGAGTTGGACATGCGGTATCTGGAGGCCAACATCCTGCACCGGATCGCCGAGACCCATCTGTTGTGCGCGGATGCCCAGGCCGCGGCAGGCGTCGCCGAGCAGGCCGTGGAGATCAGTCGGGAGACGGCGATGACGAGGGCCGAGGCCCGGGCGCTGGCCACGCTCGGCGAGGCGCTCGCCGAACTCGGGCAACGTGACCGGGCGATCGCCTGCGTACGGGAATCCGTGGCGCTGTACGGCAGGCTCGGGCTGGCCGAGGGGGAGAAGGTCGAGCAGACCCTGTTGCGGCTGACCGAGCGGCAGTGAACCGAGGACAACGAGGGGCGAACGGTGACCGCGGACGGTGACGGTCAGAGCCTTCCGCAGCGAGCCACCTCGGTCAGAGCGCCGTCGAGGATGCCGAGTGCCTGATCGAGTTCGGCGTGGGTGGTGGTGAGGGGCGGAAGGAGTCGTACGCTCCGGGGGTCGCTGAGGCACGGCGACACCAGGAGGCCGGCATCGGCCAGCCTCACCATCACCTCACCGGCCAACTGCGGGGCGGTGAAACCGATGCTCCAGAGCAGTCCGCGGCCCCTGAATCCGCTGAGCAGCCGGGGATGGAGGTCATGGAGTCCGCGCAGTCCGTTGACCAACCCGTCGGCCAGTGAGCGGCCGTGGTCAGCGAGCCCTTCGATGGCGTCCAGCGCCGCGGGGAGCGCGGCGCAGCTGAGGGGGTGTCCGCCGAAGGTGGTGGTGTGCAACAGGGGGTCCGCCCCGAGCGGTCGGTAGAGCACCTCCGTGCAGACCACGGCGGACAGGGGCATCACTCCCCCGCCCAGGGGCCCGCCGGTCAGGACGGCGTCCACGGGAAGGCCATCGGCGAGGGCGACCGAGCGTTCACCGCACCGGCGCAGCCCGCTCTGGATCTCGTCGGCGATGACGAAGGCGCCGTGGGCTTTGGCGTCGAGGGCCCAACGGTGCAGCACGTCCTTCGGCAGGGGAACGGCACCGTTCTCCCCCTGGACGGGTTCGAACACGAGGGCTGCGACGGGTCCCCGGGCGATCTCCTGCACGACGGCGGTGGGATCCAGCGGGTCGAGGTGGACGGTCGGTGACGCGCAGCCGCGCAAGCCGGCCCGCAGACCGGGGTGGTGCGTCAGGGCCAGTGCGCCGAGCGAGGTGCCGTGGTAGCCGCCCCGCACCGCCAGTACCCGGTCCCTGCCGGTTGCGAGGCGGGCGAGTTTGACGGCTGCTTCCACGGCGTCGGAGCCGTTCAGGCCGAAGTGGACCTTGGGCAGAACGCCGCCGAAGTAGTCGACGAGGGTGGCCGCTGCCTCTGCGGTGACCGGGTTGGCAAGCGTCCGGGTGGAGGTGGGCATCGTCGCCAACTGACGGTGCACGGCGTCGACGACACCGGGGTGACGGTGTCCGAGGAGGGCGACCGCGTAGGACCCGAAGTCAAGGGCGGTGCGCTCGTCGGAGAGGGTGATGGAAGCCCCGGTGGCGGAGGTCTCCACGGCCCCCTTGCCCATCGATTCCGCGGTCAGCGCCGCACTGCGCGACAGATGGCGTCGCAGCCTGTCGAAGGTGGCGCCGGGCTGGGCGGTGACGGCCTGGGGCGGGGACTGCGGGGGTGCTGCCACGCGCGACCTCCTGGGAGCGGCGACGGGTGTACGGGCAGGGAGTCGACGACGGATCAGTGCGGGGCGGGACGGGACGGGACGGAGGTGGGTGGCGGTGGCGCAGTCGTGGACGGGCCTCGTGGCAGTTCGTCCCGGGGCGCACGGGGCTGGTGCGCGTGTACTTGCGGGCGGGAGGCGACGTGGACGGAGAGGGGTTGGGTGCGTGGACGGTTTGGGGGCCGTCCACGCACCTCCGACTCGGCGGAGGAGTGGGACTTCCGAGGCGGATGACCATCAGGCTGCCAGAGATGGATCGGCACTCGATCAACAACGGGTCAACGAGACGGACATGCCGTTGACCCGCCTCTCAGTCGCGTGGCCGCGTGGCCGGGGGAGGCTGCCGGGATGTCCCTTCGGGGTGCGGCACCACCCCTGCCCGGTTGGTTTATGCACTCCCGTCCGTCGACGTGCTGCCGTCGGGGACCGGTCGGTAGAGGAGGTACAGCCCCACGCCCAGGGCGAGGACGGTCAACACGACGGTGAAGACGAGGCCCGCGTTGCGCAGTCCGAGTGCGAGGGTGAGCGCTCCCACCCCGACGACGGGCAGCGCGATGCCGGCGTAGGCGACGACGAAGAAGGCCGAGATGGCTCCGCCTCGGTGCTCGCTCGGCGCGGCCTCCCCGACCGCCGTCAGACCCGCCCGGAAGGCGAGGCCCTGACCGAGTCCGCCGATCAACGCCCCCGCCAGAAGCAGTGCCAGGGTCTCCACGACGAGGGACGAACCCACCAGCAGGAACCCCACCACGAGTGTCAGGCACCCCACGGGCAGGGATCGACGGGCACCGATCCGGTTGGTCAGGGACTGCCCCAGGGTCGAGGCGAGGAAAGCCGAGAACGTCACCGCACCTGACAGCGCCAGATCGTGGATGTCGAGGGTCTCGGCCACGAAGCTCGGGGCCACGGCGGTGAACAGGCCTAGGAGGGCGAAACCCGCGAACGCGGCGACGGCCGCCGAGGGGAACACTCCGCGGACCTCGGGCGGCACGGCCATGCCCTGCGGGTGCCACCGCGGTCGACGTTGTGGATGGGCGACCGTCTCCGGCAGCAGCCAGGCCGGGATGCACGCCAACGCCAGCAGCAGGAGATGGACCACGAACGGCAGGTGCAACGGCTCGGGCGCGTACTGCGCGAGCACTCCCGCGAGCAGGGGGCCGCACCCCACTCCGCCGAGGTTCGCCGCGGTGGCCGCGAAGCCTGCGCGTGTTCTGCGGTGCGGGGGCGCGAGTTCCAACACGGCGGCGGTCGCCGCACCGCTCAGCAGACCTGCGGACAGCCCGGACACCAGGCGCCCCACGAACAGCAGGGGCAGTCCGTCCTGGAAGAGGAAGCACAGATCGCTGGTCGCGGACAGCCCCAACGCAACCAGGATGACGGGACGGCGTCCCACCCGGTCGGACTGGTCTCCCGCCAGGAGCAGTGCGGCGATGACCCCGACCGCGTACACGGCGAACACCACCGTGACGATCAACTCGGAGAATCCGATTTCGGCCTGGTAGAGCCCGTAGAGCGGGGTCGGCAAGGTGGTGCCCGCCATTCCCACGGCGAACACCCCGGCGGCCAGCAGATAGCCGGGCCGTCTGTTCCCACGATGCTGAACGACCATGGGACCCACCGTACGAGCCGGCCCGTTGCGCCCCGGGACACTGCTGTGCGCGCCGGTCAGCGGCCAGCCATCCGGCCCCTATCCGGCGGGCCGCGGGTGCGTCCGTCGGCCTCCGGGAGCACGATCGTCGCAGGCTACGCCGGCGCAGGGAGCGGCGTGGACGCGTCGTCGAGCAGATCGCCGTGGTGCTGGCGCAGGAGGCGTTCGTGGTGGGGTGTGAAACAGGTGCGCCAGGCGCCCACCCTCAGGTCTTCCACGTCTGCGTAGGGTGGGGTCGCCGTGGGCATCGCGGCGAGGGTCTCGCGGGGGCGGGGATGTCCGAGGGCGTCCAGCAGGGTGGTCAAGGCGGCCGTCCGTCCCCCATCGGTGCCGCCGTGGTCGGGCCCAGCCAACTCCTCGTGGGTGATCACGCGCACGGCGGGGTGGCGCAGCAGCCATCGGCACTGCCGTGCTTCGCGCATCCCGGGGAAGTCCGGGTCGGTCAGAGCGAGGGTGATCCGCTCGTCCAGGGAGGGCAGGGCGCTCACGATGTCGCGGTAGATGAGGTGTTCGGGCTGGGTTCCGACCCGGCCGGTGGGTTGGGAGAGCAACGTGATCTGACTGATGATCCGATCGCGCACATCGCGGTGGTGGAAGACGAGTGCCGGCTCCCCGGTCGCGTGCCATGCGCGCAGCAGGCCCCCGTCGACGCGTTGGAGGTCCAGTCCGTTGACGTACCAGCAGCCGCGGCCGGGGAGCAGTCGGACGAGGTCACCGTCGGGGACCCGGGCGAGGCGACTCTCCAGAGCGGGGTCGACGGGAGAGGCGAGGCTGACGGGTTGGCCCAGACGCAGCCACCAGACCCGCCACAGGGCGGTGACGGCCTCTTGGAAGGCGACCTCCAGTGTGGACAGGTCCTCGTGTCGGCCCCGGAGGAGTTGGTGGGCCCGGTCGGGTCCGAAGGCGGCCGTGAGGAGCGGGTGGACCTCTCCGGGGCCGGGGCGGTCGTCGTGTGGGGACGGGGTGTCTGCCATGGTGCCGTACGGGGTGTAGCCGAGGGCGGTCGTGGCCTGGGCGAGGAGTTGGGTGCCGCTGCCGCGCAGGGAGACGACGACGACCTGGGGCCTGACCATGGGTGGTCTCCGGGGGTTCGTGGGGCTGCTGGGCGACGATCGGTCAGCTGGCCGAAGCAAGGAGCAGGTCCTCGTAGACGTGGTGGCGCCGGGTGGTGACGCGCTGGTGCAGAAGCTCGGCCGCGCGGGTGTGTTCCCCCACGTCGGCCAGGGCGCGGGCCAGGGTGTCCTGGACGATTTCGCGCTCCACCCGTACTCCCCCGAGTTGCTCCACCGCAGCGCCGAGAGGTGTCAGCAGTTCCACCGCCTGACGGGAACGGCCTGCCGTGATGGCAGCGAGGGACCGGACGACGGGGGCCAGCACGTCCTGGTACGCGGGGCGTTCGTCGTCAGCGGCGCGGCGGGCCAGTGCCGCGAGGTCGTCGGTGGCTGCCTCGACGGCCAGGGCGAGGGCCAGATTGAAGGTGTGGAAGACCTCCGCCATGCCGCCGGGGGCGGCCAACAGCGCGCGGACGTGGTCGAGATCGCAGCGTCCGGCGGGTTGCTGACCTGCCAGGAGCAGACGCCAGTTGGTCGCCGAGCGCATACCGACATCGGCGCGCCCCAGGACCTCGTCCGCCCTTCGTCGGGCGTCCGCGAAGTCGCCGCAGGCGATCGACTGCAAGGCGGCGTGCCAGTTCAGGTGCTTGAACTGGACCGCTTGGGGGTCTGCGGCCAACCAGTCGTCGAGGAAGGCCGTGGAGGCGGGGCCCGCTCCTTCTTCCTGTTCTGCATGGGCCCGTGCGTGGGCGGCGAGACCCGCACGGGGATGGCGGTCCAGGGCCAGCGCCGCGAGTTCGAGCGCCTCCTCCTGACGTCCCTGTTCCGCTCGGGTCCAGGCCAGTCGGCCGAGCCAGGGCCAGTCGTCGGATCCCGTGCGGGCGCACTGGCGTTCCACCAGTTCATCGCCGTGCGCCCGCTGGGCAGGGTCCCCGCAGGCGGCGAAGGCATCGAGCAGCAGCGAAGCCACCTCGTCGCCGGGCCAGTGGGCGAAGTGTTCCACGAGGTGATCGGCGGTCAATCGGTACTGGCGGTGGGTGTGGAGGAAGACCCCGTACACCAGGCTGACCGATCGCTGGTCCGCCTCCTGTGCGTCGCGATGGGCGACGACCAACTCCTCCCGGAGCTCGGCATCGCTGAGGGAGTCGCCCGTCGCCAAGGTCAGCAGGGCGCGGGCGACGCCCAGTCGGGGGTTCTCGTCGACCCAGGCACGCAGGAGCGGCAGCGCCCGTCCGCTCAGGGCGAGGAGTTCCCGCACCGCCGGTTCCCGGCCGGTGACGCCGATCTGGGCGCCCCGATGTGTCCCGATGAGCGCGGGTGCCTGAGGACTGTTAGACACTGGCGCGGATCAAGGCGGTACAGATGATGCCGCTGTTGCCGCACTGGTTCCGGGGCAGGCTCAGTGGCAGACCGGCCTGGTTTCCGCTGGCCGCCCCGCTGCCGGCGATGGTGGCACCCGCCGACTGTGCCCCGCCCTGGTTGGCGCAGGAGTTGCCGAAGGCCGGGTTCCCGATTCCGATGATGCTCGCGTGGGCCGCGCCGGCGGGCACCAGCGCGGCTCCGAGCGCCGTGCCGACCACGGCCACGCGCTTTGTCACCCTCGCGGCGCCGCTCTCCATCGTTCCTCGCGCTGTTCCCGCCATTGTCGTCCGCCTTTCGGTTCCCGGCCGCGGCCGGAGGCACTCCGGCCGCGGATCCCCGGGGTCGAAGCGACCAACGACGGGACCTGCCGTGCGGACACGCGAGTCGCCCGTGCGGGTGGCACTCCTCCGGTACCCGTCCGCGGAGGCGAGTCAGGTGCGAGGACTTGACCAAGGCGTCGAAGACCCGGCCTGCGGGTCCGACACGCCGCCGGCCGAAGCGCCCACGGTGGCCGGGACGCCCGTCCCATCCCCACTCAACGGCCCGTCATGGCCCGCCCCGAAGCGGCCGGTTCATGCGGACTATGCTGCTCCAATGTGTGATGTGAACAGCACCCGAGCCCCGGGCGAGTCGCTCCCCACCGCCCGGAGAGCCATGGCGGTGGGCGTGTGAGCCCGTGGAAGTCACTGCGCAACACCCTCTTCATGGTGGGGCTCGCCTGGGCCTTCATCGGGGCCAACTCCCTGATCGCCTACCTCGCGTTGGGGACGACCGACTTCATACCGATCTTCACCGGTGTCCTCTTCGGGGTTGCGTTCGCCGTTGCCCTACGCATACTCCACGAGGCGTGGTGGCTCGCCGCCCTCTCCGTGGTACCCGCGTTGATGGTGCTCATCGGCTCCGTCGGCCATGCACCCTCCAGTGCGCTGGAGCGCCGCGGCATCCATGAACAGGTGACGATCACCGCCGACAGCGCGGCCGGCACCACGAGCAAACGCCATGAGTTCACCCTCCTCGGCAGCGACGGAGAGTTGCGGGAGAAGCTGCTGTACCGGGGGCAGTCCCCCGACTACGCGGTGGGCGACCGCATCGAAGTCGTCTACGACCCCGAAGGGGTGGCTCCGTTGCAGGACGCGTCGAAGGTGGACGCAGAGGGCCGGCTTACCATGCTGCTGTGGGGTGGGTACATCTGGACGGGCATGGTGCTGCTGGCCGGCTGGCGCGGCCATGCGAATCGACGGAGCAACCGTGAGCCCCTGCTGGAGCGCCTCGGTGTGATGTGACCGCGATACGTCCGGGGAACAGCCGGGGGCCTCTGCCGCGGTGCTCGGCCCCCGATGGCACTTCCCCGTACGTTGGATGTCACCGAGGGCAACCCCGTGGAGCGCGCCCCTGGAGCACAGGGAGCGGCACGGCGCTCCAGGGGCGCGTCCCCGTTCCGTCGGATACCCCTCAGACTTCGCTCAGTCTTCTGTCAGCGTTCGCTCGGTGTCGCGGCTTCCTCCCGGCCGAACCAGTCGAGGCACAACACCAGTGCGTCGTCGGTCGTGTCCGTCTCGCGGTACTCCGCCAGCTCGCGCAGCACGGCTCGCGGGACGTTGGCGGCCGGCAGCAGACTCGTGGCGTGGATCGCGAGGGCCAGCGCCCGTTCCCCGTAGAACTCTCCGGTCGGCGAGGGGGCGTCGAAGACACCGTCGCTCACGACGAGCAGTCGATCGCCGGGCAGGACTCGCAGCTCCTGCGTGACGTAGTGCGTCTCCTCGAACATGCCGAGCGGAAGCTGAGGCTCAAGATCGATCCGTTCGACCGTCCTACCGCGGCGCCGCCAGAGCTGGGGGGAGCCCGCGTCCACGATCTCGACCCGACCGGTGGCCAACTCGAAGCGCAGCAGCAGGGTGGAGACGTAGGACGCCCCGCGGTACTGCTCGTAGAGCGCCTGGTCGGCCAGTGCCGCCTGGTCGGCGATGGGGATGCCGGCGCGTCGTGCGTTGCGCAGCGCGTTGACCGCGAGATTGGTCAGCAGCGATGCCTGGATGCCGTCGCCCATTCCGTTGGTGAGCGCCAGGGTGAGCTCGTCCCGGTCGGCCGCCCAGTCGTAGTTGTCGCCGTGGATGGCGTAGGCGGGCTCCAGCTGTGCCCCGATCGCGTACTCCTGTGCACTGCACGCGCGGGCCGGCAGCAGCTGCCACTGCATCTCGGCGGCCAGCGTGAGCCGGCTGGTGCGGCGGGCGCGGCGGTAGAGATCGGTGTCCCGTTCGGCGACGAGGATCTCGTGGCCGAGGAGGTCGGCCACCTGGGTCAGCTCGTCCACCGCTTGTCGGGTGGAACGGTCGCCGGGGAGTCGTACGGTCAGGATGCCGAGACGCTCACCGCGGACCGTCACCGGCAGATGGTGGTCGACGGCGTCCGGGTGGCGGATCTGGCGTTCGCGCGGTTCTTGGCTGCCGAAGGCCCGGCCTTCGGGGCTGTTGTGGATCGACAGCGGCTGTGGCGGGTCGGCGACCTGGTCGAGAGCCTCCAGCGGATTGAGCACCGTCAGCCCGTAGTCCGCTAGGAGCAGCCGCACGGAGGTGGCTCCGTGGGATGCGGCGAGCTGGCCGCGCACCGTCTCCACCAGGGCGTACGGCGCTGCGGCGCGCACCGCTCTCTCGATCTCTGAGCTTTCGGTCACGGTCTCTCGGGAATCCTTCGTTCTTGGTTGGGAGCGATCCTGGGCTGACAGACTCGGCTGTCGGGTGACACAGTGGGCGGGTGTCCCGTTTCACCGGTCCGTCCCGTCCGCGCGAGCAACTGTCCGAGGCAGTCTGCGCCGCCTCCGAGCTGCTTGAAGTCCTGTGGGGACGCGGCCAGGATGCTGCCCCGTCGGGGACGGTCTCGCCCTCTCAGCTGCGCGCCCTGTTGGTCATCGAGAAGCATGAGGGGACGAATCTGCGTGCGCTCGGCGACGCGATCGGGTCGCGTCCGCCCTCGGTGAGTCGGCTGTGCGACCGCATGGAGGCGATGGGTCTGGTCGAGCGGTGCCCCAGTCCGACGAGTCGGCGCGAGGTCGAACTGCGGCTGAGTCCGCGCGGGCGGGCACTGTTGGAGGAGCATCGCGCGATCCGGATGGACGAGGTCGCCGCGGTCCTCGCGGTCATGGAACCGGCGTCCCTGAAGGCTCTCTCGGAGGGGCTCGCCGCCTTCCAGGAGGCGGCTGCTGCCGAGCTTCGGGGCAGCGATGGCCGTCCACTGCTGGAACATGACCCTCATCCCATCGCGGACAGCGCGTAACCGCACGCGCGTTGGTGTCCGCGTGCGCTCGGTGCGCCGCGGTCGGTCATCAGGTGACTCATGACAGCAGATTGTTGCCTCACGGATAATGTTGTCAAATGGCAACTGTTACTTTTAGCGTGGACCTCGCCGGCTCCAGGAGCCACGCGAGGTATCGCCCGAACGCCGCAAGGCGCTAGATATCCACCGAAAGGTGTACGTGCCTCAAAGCGCCGAGCAGAAACCGCATGTCATGTCCCGACGGGACGGCGGAGCCATGATCCTCACCCTGAGCGGAGAGTTCGACCTGGACACCGTGGCTCCGGTCGCCGCAGCCTTCGAGCGCGCCTCGACGGAACCGGGGCTGGTGGTGGTCGACCTAGCGGGGGTCTCCTTCGCCGACTCCACCATGGTGAACCTCCTCATTCGAGCGCATCGGGAACTCGGTGCCCGCTTCCACCTGGCCGCCCCTTCGCCCTCGCTGCGCCGACTGATGGACCTCCTCGGCCTGGATTGCGTACTGCACCTCCATGACTCGGTCGACGAGGCCCTTGCCGCAGGTCCTGCGGCGGCTCCGGACGGTGGGTGACGGCTCACGGGCGTCGCCCCCCAGCGCGCCGGGGAGGAAACACCGGCAGGCGGACCAGTTCCGCCAGGGTCGCGTACGGATCCGCCAGCTCGTCGTGGGCGAGCACCACGATCCCCGTGTCGTGCTCCGGCAGCCGAACGAGCAACGATCGGAAGCCCCGGTTGTCGCCGTCGTGGAATCGGGCGGGGGTCCCGGCCAACTCCCCCAGGAACACTCCATAGCCGTAGCCGGTGACGACGAGCGGCTCTCGGGACGTCTCCACCACGCACTGTCGGGTGACCATGGCTCGCAGCGACCGTCCGTGCACCACCTCTCCCGTCTCCACGGCACGCGCCCAGCGGGCCAGGTCACGAACCGTTGACCAGAGGTCTCCGGAGCCGGGCAACCAGGACACGTCCTCGGCCCCGTGGAGCGCTCGACCCCGGTGGCCGCGGGCCGCGACCGCGGCAGGAGCCGACCCGACGGACGTGGCCGCCAGGCCCAGGGGCAGCAGGATGCGCGTACGCAGGAAGTCCGCGTACGCGCACCCGCCGGCCCGTTCGACCACCAGGGCGACCACGACGTATCCCGGGCTGCTGTAGTGCCAGGTCGGCTCCCCGGGCAGGGGAAGCAGTCCCATCACGGCGGCCACCACCTCTTCGCGGGACGGTGGACCCTCCCGGTCGAGTTCGGGCAGTGCGTCCCAGTGCGGCAGACCCGAGGTGTGGGTCAGGAGGTGGTGCAGGGTGATCTCCGCCCACTGTGCCGGAGCACCGACCAACCAGGCGGACACCGGATCGGACAGAGCCAGAACGCCGTCCTCGACGAGGAGCAGGGCAGCGGCGGCGGCGAACTGCTTGCTCAGCGACGCGATCTGAAAGCGGGTGTCAGGGCCGCAGACCGCTCCCGTCGTCTCGTCCGCCACGCCTTCGTACGCCTCGTGCACGGCTCGGCTGCCGTGCGTCATCAGTGCCGCACCGATCGGTCGCATGGCAGGCAGCCAACCACGGCACGGTCAACCCGGGGAACCGCCGATCGGCGGGCGGTCGGGGCGGGCGGCCGAGACTCCACCACGGCAGCCCGGGCCCGCCGGGTGGCCCCCTGCCGGACGGCCGCAGGCAAGGCGGTCAGGCGGGCAGTTCGCCGATCAGCGGGCTCCAGTCAATGCCGTCGCTCGGTTCGGGCTCCTCGGGATAGTGCGGACTGATGATCCGCGGCAGGTCCTGGAGCGCACGGTCGCGGGCCGTGTCGCTGATGCCGAGGATGCGGCACGCCATGTCGATGAGCAGGTCGAACATGCCCTCGTCGTCGAGCGTGTCGCCCGCCATCAGCACGTGCACGGCCGCCCCGTCGGCCAGGGACATCAGGATGACGCTGACCCGGTCGACCGGCACCGACGGCGTGAAGTCGCCACTGGCCAACCCGGCGTCAACCGCCGAACGGAACGGGAATTCCCAGCGCTGGTAGACATCCTGCGCATAGGTGCGCAGGGTGGCGTCGCGGTTGGCTGCCGACCAGAACTCGATCCAGAAGGACCAGCGCTTGGGGAAGGGGGCCCAGCCTGCGACCTGGAACCGCAGCAGGGCGAACAGCCTCCGCACCGGGTCGGGCTCCCGCTCCGACACCGAGCGCCAGGTGGCGAGGGTCAGCTCAAGCATCGCGCTGATCGTCTCGCTGATCAGTTCTTCCCGACGCCGGAAGTAGTGCTGGACCATCCCGAGGGAGACGCCCGCCTCCTGGGCGATGTCCTTCAACCTGGCCCCGTCCACACCGTTGCGACAGATCACTTCGCTGGCCGCACCGATGAGTTGGAGTCTGCGCAGGGCGGTGAGGTCGACCTCGGCCGCTGCGTCTTGGGCGCGTACGGAGCTTGTTCGGCCCTCGACGTGCGCGCTCTGTGGAGCCATCTGTGTGTCCTCCCGAATCTCACGAGTTGGGTGGAGGGTATTGCCAACCCGAACTCCATCGCAATAATAAGCGCTTATTGCCACTTCGATGGAGGACCGGACGTGCACTTCCCATCGCGACGCCTAGGCGCGGCGACTGTCGCCATCGCCCTCACCATGATCACCGCAGGCTGTTCCAGCGGCTCCGGCTCCGACGGCGGGGGCAAGGAACTCACCTTCACCTCCTACGGCAGCGGCTACCAGGAAGCACAGGCCAAGGCGTGGCTCGCGCCGTGGGCCAAAGAAGCGAAGGTCAAGGCGGTCCAGGACCAGCCGACCGACTACGCCAAGATCAAGACGATGGTCGAGTCGAAGCGCGTCACCTGGGACGTCGTGGACACCGAGCCGTTCTTCCCGGTCGGGGCGTGCGACAAGTACGCCGAGAAGCTCGACTTCAAGAAGATCGACAAGTCGAAGTTCCCCGAGGGCACCGTCTCGGACTGCGCCGTACCGGACGCGATGTACTCGCTCGTCCTCGTCTACAACCCCAAGAAGTACCCGGACGCCAAGCCCGCCTCGGTCGCGGACTTCTTCGACACCAAGAAGTTCCCCGGCAAGCGCCTCGCCCCCGGTTTCGCCACCGGAGGTGCGATCGAAGCCGCACTGCTCGGTGACGGCGTCGCCTCGAACGCGCTGTACCCGCTGGACTACGACCGCGCCTTCAAGAAGCTCGACACCCTCGGCAAGAACCTCAGCTTCTGGGAGACCTCGGCCCAGAGCCAGCAGGCCCTGGAGTCCCAGCAGGCGGACATGGCCCTCGTCTGGTCCGGCCGTGCGTACATGGCCGCCAAGAACGGCACCGAGTACGTCCCGATCTGGCAGGACAACATGCTGGCGTACGCGGTCCTCATGGTGCCCAAGGGCGCTCCGAACAAGGACCTCGCGATGGACTTCATCGCCTACGCCACCAACGCCAAGTCCCAGGCGGCGTTCGCCGAGGACCAGCCGTACGCGGCCGTCAACTCCGACGCCAAGCCGCAGTTGGAGCCGCTCGCCGAGGAGTGGAACACCGCTCGGGACGACATCCAGGAGAAGGGCTTCTACCAGGACGTCGCCTGGTGGGCCAAGAACCAGGACGAAGCGACGAAGCGCTGGACCGGCTGGGCGACGGGCTGAGCCATGACCGACCTCCTGAGCGGTACCGCGGCCCGGGCACCCGGCCCGGCCCCGGACCGCGGCAACCGCCCCGCCAAGAGCCTGCTGCAACGGGCGCTCGGCGGGCAGGGCAGACAGTGGCTCCTGCTGGCACCTGCCGTGCTGATGCTGCTGGTGTTCTTCGCCTATCCGCTGGCGGACATCGTGTGGCGGGCCTTCACCGACCCGGAGCCGGGGCTCGGCAACTTCTCCGATCTGCTGGCCGATCCGACCACCGGTCGGGTGATGGGACGTACGCTCCTCACCTCCCTGGTGGTGGCGGTGACCACACTGCTGCTCGCGTACCCCTACGCCTATCTGATGACGGTGACGGGGCCGCGGACACGGGCCGTGTTGATGGCACTGGTGCTGCTGCCCTTCTGGACGAGCCTGATGGCGCGCAACTTCGCCTGGATCGTGCTGCTCCAGGACGGCGGGCCGCTCGGGATGCTCGGATCGCTCTTCGGACGGGACGGCGGGCTGTTGGGTACCGCACCGGGCGTGGCCATCGGCATGATTCAGGTGCTGCTGCCGTACATGGTGCTGCCCCTGTACAGCGTGATGAGCGGGATCGACCGGCGTCTGATGAGTGCCGCGTCGGGTCTCGGAGCGGGACGCTTCACCTGCTTCCGGCGGGTGTACCTGCCGCTGTCCATGCCCGGAGTGATCTCCGGTACGACGCTGGTGTTCGTCCTGGCGCTCGGCTTCTACGTCACTCCCAAGCTCCTCGGTTCGCCGAAGGAGTCCATGGTGGCGCAGGTGATCGGCACCAAAGTCGAGAAGCTGCTCGACTTCGGGGGCGCGGGAGCGTTCTCCGTGATCCTGCTCGCCCTGACCGCACTGCTGCTGGTGCTGGTCTCCCGGGTCAGCCGTGCCGGGGCCGCGCTCGGCCTGTCCGCGAAGGAGGACTGACCGATGGAGAACCACCAGTTCCGCGGTGGGATAGGGCTGCGCCTCTGGGCGGCGATGGTGGGCGCCGTTCTGGTCGCCCCCACCCTCATCGTGATTCCGCTGTCCTTCACCGGAAAGCGCAGCTTCACCTTTCCCCCCGAGGAGTGGTCGCTCCAGTGGTACCGGAACTTCTTCTCCAATCCGCTGTGGCGCGACTCCCTGCTCACCTCGCTCCAGATCGCCCTGGCGGTTGCCGTGCTGGCCACGGTGCTCGGGACACTGGCGGCCATGGCCCTGGACCGCGGTCGCATCCCCGGCAAGGGGTTGATCCAGGGGCTGCTGATGGCCCCGATGGTGGTGCCGCAGATCGTGGCCGCCATCGCCGTGTACGCGGCCTTCTTGAACTGGGGCCTGTCGGGCACGCTCATCGGATTCGTGGTGGCGCACACCGTGCTGGCCGTGCCGTTCGTGGTGGTCGCCGTCTCCACCAGTCTGCGCGGCTACGACCGGGGCTTGGACCGGGCCGCCGCCATGCTCGGTGCCGGACCCTTCACCACCTTCCGACGGGTCACCGCACCGCTCATCGCGCCCGGTGTGCTCTCGGGAGCGGTCTTCGCCTTCGTCACCTCACTCGACGAGGTCGTCATCGCCTTCTACCTCCAGAGCCCCACCCTCCACACCCTCCCGGTGACGATGTTCAGCAGCGTCACCGTGGAGACCGACCCGACGATCGCCGCCGCGTCGAGCATCGTGCTCGTCGCCACGACCGCGCTGATCCTGCTACCGCAACTGCTGCGGCGCAGCAAGCGCGAGGGGAAGAGCTGACATGGCCGACACCGCCGGCACGACCGCCACTTCGTCCGACGCCCCCGCCGGGTCCACCCCACCCGTCTCCTCCCGTACTGGCGCAGCGGTCCGACTCCGGGGGCTCACCAAGCGGTACGCGGGCCGTGCCGCCGTGGACGAGGTCTCGCTGGACATCGAGGTGGGGGAGTTCATGACCTTCCTCGGTCCGTCCGGCTCGGGGAAGACCACCACGCTCAACATGATCGCCGGCTTCACCAAGGCGACCGAGGGGTCCATCACGGTCGACGACACCAATGTCGCCGATCTCCCTCCGCACCGGCGTGACCTGGGCATGGTCTTCCAGCACTATGCGCTCTTCCCCCATATGACGGTGGCGAAGAACGTCGCCTTCCCGCTGGAGCAGCGCAAGGTGTCCAAGCCCGAGATCGCACGCCGGGTCACCGAGGCGCTGCGCATGGTGCAGTTGGAAGCCATGGCGGAGCGGCTGCCGAGCGGGCTGTCCGGCGGCCAGCAGCAGCGGGTCGCGCTCGCCCGGGCCGTCGTCTTCAATCCGCGCGTCCTGCTGATGGACGAGCCGCTGGGCGCCTTGGACAAGAAGCTGCGCGAGCAGCTCCAGACGGAGATCTCCCGGATGCACCGGGAGTTGGGCATCACCTTCGTCTTCGTCACCCACGACCAGGAGGAGGCGCTCGCCCTCTCGGACCGGATCGCCGTGTTCAACGACGGCCGGATCGAGCAGGTCGGCACCCCCGAGGAGTTGTACGAGCGGCCGGCGACGCTGTTCGTGGCGCAGTTCCTCGGCGAGTCCAATGTGTTCCCGGGCCGTTGCGCCGCGCCGGGCGTCCTCACCGGGGACGGCTATGAACTCGCGGTGCCGAAGGGCGGTGCGTCCGATGCCTCCGCGGAGGAGGTCGCCCTCGTCGTACGCCCGGAGCGGATGCGGCTGCTGGCCGCCACCGACCCCGTACCTCCCGCGCACAACGCCTTGCAGGGCACGGTCACCGAGGTCGTCTACTTCGGGGCCCACCGACGCATCTCCGTCGAGTTGGAGTGCGGCGTGCGCGCACAACTGCGCGAACCGGCGGGCCAGGAAGGGGCCGCGGCGCCCGGAGGTGCGGCGCGGATCGTCTGGCCCGTGGACCACGCGGCCCTCGTGCCGGTCACCCCACCGGCACGAACCACCCAGTAGAACCCACACGTACGAGGAATCCGATATGAGCAACTCCCCCACCGCCACCGACGTGCCCGGCCGGGTCCCGCCCAGTGTCGTCGCACTCTCCGACGTCCCCGTGACCCCGGCGGCCGAGGCCGTGACCAAGGTACGGATCGCCCGACTCATCACCAAGCAGCGCAACGGATCCAATCTGATGCTCGGCGCCGCCTGGATGGACCCGGGCGAGCGCACCAACGTCTGGTCGTCGCGCGGTGACAACGATGTTTCCGAGGGCGACCACTGGTACGGGCCGGTCGAGGAGACGTACTTCATCATCCGGGGGCAGCTGCGCCTGACCTGGGACGAGGGCCATTTCGACCTCGGGCCCGACGACTGCGTCTATCTCGCACCCGGCTGGACCTACCACCTGGAGAACACCGGCAGCGAGCCGGCCTTCTTCACCTATTCGATGACCCCTTCTCAGGAGTAGGCCCGTGAGTGACACCGTTCACGTGTTCTGGGACGCCCGCGTCCTGGACCACGACACAGGCGCGGGTTTCTGGGAGGCCGCCCCGTCCGCGCTGCTCGCCGAATCCGAACTGCACCCCGAGAGCGCGCCCCGCATCCGCAACATGAAGTCCGTACTGGAGCGGGGCCCGATCGCGGAGCGAATCGTCTGGCATCCCGGCCGGCTCGCCACCGAGGCGGAGCTCACCACCGTCCACGACCGGGCGTACGTGGACCGGGTGCGCGCGTTCTGCGCCGCCGAGGCGGGCACCCGTTCCTGGCTGACGTCCACGACCACCGTCACCGGTGGTTCATGGGAACCTCTGCTCGCCGCCGCGGGCACCGCTCTCGCCGCCACCGACGCCGTTCTCGACGGTTCCTGTGACATGGCGTACGCGCTGATCCGCCCGCCCGGACACCATGCCCAACCGACGCAGGCCGACGGCTACTGCGTCTTCGGCCATGCCGCACTGGCGGCGCAGCGGGCACGTGAGCGCGGTGTCGAGCGCGTCGCCGTCGTCGACTGGGACGTCCACCACGGCAACGGCACCCAGGAGTGCTTCTACGGTCGGTCCGACGTGCTGACGTTCTCCCTCCACATGGCGCACGGCGCCTGGGGGGCGTCCCATCCGCAGACCGGCTCCCCCGACGAGCTCGGACGCGGCACCGGCCTCGGATACAACGTCAACGTCGAACTGCCGGTCGGAGCCGGTGACCGGGCCTACGCGGATGCGTTCGAGCGGGTCGTGCTGCCCATACTGCGACAGTTCCAACCGGAGTTGATCGTGGCAGCGTCGGGGCAGGACGCGGCCACCTTCGACGCCAACGGACAGCACAACGTCACCATGGCCGGGTTCCACCGGATCGGCAGCCTGCTCGGCGAGATCAGCAGGGAGCTGACGGACGGACGTCTCGTCCTCACCCAGGAGGGCGGCTACGCGCGCAGCTACGCCGCCTACTGTCTGCACGCCACGCTGGAAGGACTGCTCGGCCAGGAAGCCTCGCTCGCCGATCCGATCGCGTACGTCCCCGACGACATCACCCGCGGCGACGCCGCGATCGACCGGGTCCGCGCGGTGCTCGCGCCGCACTGGGCGCTGTAGCCAAAGCCCCCCGGAAGCCCCTCCCCCACCGCACAACAGAGAGGTCCACCATGGAACTCCCCTTCAGCCTGCCCACGTACGACGACCGACTGCGTCGGGTCCGTGCCCGGATGACCGAACAGGGGCTCGACGGCCTCCTCGTCAGCATGCCGGACGTCGTCCACTGGCTGACCGGCGTCAGCTCCGTGGGATATCTGTGGCCCCAGGTCCTGGTCATCGACACCAGCGATGCGGAGCCGGAGTACATCACGCGCACCACCGAGGAGCCGGGGGTGCACATGCTGTCGTGGCTGCGTTCCCCCCGGGTGTACGACATCGCCACCGAGGACTCGATCGAGGTGATGGCGGACAGTGTGCGCAAGCGCGGTCTCGACCAGGGCACGCTCGGCATCGAGTTGGGGGCCTTCACCCTCCTGCCGGGCAACTGGGACCGACTGCGCGCGCTGCTGCCGGGTGTCCGTTGGGTCGACGCGACCGATCTCGTACCGGAGGAGCGGCTCATCAAGTCGCCCGCCGAGATCGCCTACCAGATGCAGGCCGCCGAGATGGCCGACTACGCCATGGAGCAGGTCTTCGCCGCAATTCGCCCCGGTGTCTCCGAGACCGAACTCGCCGGCATAGCCAGCAGGGCGCTCGGCGAGGCGGGCAGTGAGTATGCGGCGATCCCGCCGATGGTCGTGTCCGGTGAACGCAGTGCCATGGTCCACGGCATGGCTTCGCGGCGGACCCTGTCCCGCGGCGACGTGGTGTGCATCGAGTTCGCCGGCGTGGTGCACCGCTATCACGCCGTGCTGATGCGCACGGCCGTCGTGGGCCGACCCACCGAGCGGGTGCGGGAGGTGGCGGAGTGCGTGGGGCGCGCCACGGAGGCGGCGATTGCCGCATCTACCCCGGGTGCGCCCGCTCCCGCGCCGGACGACGCCTGCAACGCGGTCCTCGGCGAACTCGACCTGGTGCGCCGCCGCTGTCACCGCATCGGCTACAGCCTCGGCGTGGCCTACCCGCCCGGCTGGCTGGAGCCGATGACGCTCGTCGAAGGCGACGACCACATCCTGGCACCGGGCATGTCCTTCACCATCGAACCCAATCTGCACCTGCCGGACGAGGGCTTCGGCATCAAGATGGGGGACACGGTGTTGTGTACCGAATCCGGTGCCCGGAGCATGTCGAGGCTGTCGCACGGCCTCCACATCGCCGACTGACGACCGGCCCGCGACCGGGGCGGGGTGTCGGAGCCCCGATGCCCGATCCCCCGCCCCACACCTCTCCACCTTCACCCCACCACCGCCGTTGAATGGAGGCATTCCCGTGAGCGTCCCGTACGCGAGCGCACTCGCCGAGGCCACACCCCGAAGCCACTGGCTTGACAGCGAGGAGGCACCCACGGCCTCCCCGGCGCTCGCCGAGGACACAACCTGCGATCTCGCGGTGGTGGGCGGTGGTTTCAGCGGGTTGTGGACCGCTCTGCTCGCCAAGGAGCGAGACCCCTCGTCCGATGTCGTCCTGGTCGAAGCGCGCACGGCGGGCTGGGCCGCCTCGGGTCGCAACGGTGGTTTCGTCTCGTCCAGCCTCACCCACGGCATCGGCAACGGTGCCGAACGCTGGCCGCGGGAGTTGGCCGAGTTGGAGCGGATGGGCCTGGACAACCTCGATGAGATCGAGGACACCCTGCGCCGGTACGGCATCGACTGCGGCTTCCGCCGTGACGGCAAATTGTGGGCCGCTACCGAGCCCCACCAGGTCCACGAGATCCAGTCGATGTGCGATCTCGCCGCTGCGCACGGTCGTCGGATCGACTTCCTGAGCCAGGACGAGATCCGGGCCGAGGTGCACTCCCCCACGTTCCTCGCGGGCGCGTACGACAGCGAGGGATACGCACTCACCGACCCGGCCAGGTTGGTGTGGGGGCTGCGGGAGGTCTGTCTCCGTCTCGGTGTGCGGATCTACGAGAACACACCGGTGCAGTCGATGCGCGAGGGGTCGTTCAGCGTGCTCCTCGACACTCCGTACGGGCGGATCGGCGCCCGCCGCGTGGCACTGGCGACCAATGTCTTCCCCTCCTTGCTGCGCAGGCTGCGCCTGTACACGGTGCCCGTCTACGACTACGTCCTGACCACCCAGCCCCTGACCGACGACCAGTTGGCCTCGTTGGGTTGGAAGGGCCGGCAGGGCATGTCGGACATGGGGAACCAGTTCCACTACTACCGGCTCACCGACGACCACCGGATCCTGTGGGGCGGCTACGACGCGATCTACCACTACGGCAACGGGCTGCGCGACGAGCTCGACCAGCGGCCGGAGACCTTCGCCCGACTCGCGGAGCACTTCTTCACCACGTTCCCCCAGTTGGAGGGTGTGAAGTTCAGCCACGCCTGGGGTGGTGCGATCGATACGTGCACACGGTTCACGGCGTTCTACGGGAAGGCCATGGGCGGTCGGGTGGCCTATGCCCTCGGCTACACGGGCCTCGGGGTGGCGGCCAGCCGGTTCGGGGCTCAGGTGATGCTCGATCTGCTCTCCGGCGAGGAGACCGCACGGACGCGTCTGGAGATGGTGCGCAGCAAGCCGCTGCCGTTCCCCCCGGAGCCCGTGCGCTACGTGGGGGTCGAGCTCACCCGTCGCTCCCTGGACCGGTCGGACCGCAACGGCGGCCGTCGCGATCTGTGGCTGCGGACGCTGGACCGGTTGGGGTTGGGATTCGACTCCTGATCCGTGCCTGATCCGTGCCTGATCCGTGCGTGACCCGGACCTGATCCGGACCTGATCCGTACGGGAGAACGCGCACCGGAACCGCCGTGCGACGGGGTCGGGACCACTGCCCCGCCGGCGACCACCGGGGTGGTCGGGCGAGGGGACAGTGGCCCCGGTGTTGGTGATGCATGGCGCCTGCACCACTGCGGTGCACCGTCCGGTGTCCGCACGGGCTACTCAGCGGTTCAGCGGTCGGGGCTTCCGGTCCAGGTGGCTCTGCCCCGACCGTGCGCCCGGCTCAGCGACGCCGGGTGAGCAGCGCCTTCGCCCGGTCGAACGCCGAGTCACGGTCGGCCGCGAACTCCGCGTCGGTGAAGACCGGTGTGCGCACGTCCGGCGAGATCCCCGGCCCCTCGTAGGAGACTCCCCGAGGGGTGGTGTATTTCTCGTTGGACAGACCGAGTTGCCAGCCGTTGGGCAGGGTGCGGCCATGGACGTCGGAGAGGATGCCCTGGGTGTTCTCCCCGATCAGGGTGGTGGGCAGGGGCCGTTCGGCCAGTGCCTTGGTGAAGGTCTCACCGGCGCTCACGGTGGAGCCGGCGGTGAGCAGCGCGATGGGACCGGTGTAGCGGGGGGCGTCGACGGCCGGTACGACACGGAACTTCTGCCGGGGTGTGAACCGGGTGTCGTCGTCGGGGTCGTTGCGCACCTGCTTGGCGTAGGCGGTGTAGACGCGGTCGGTCAGCCGGGCCGCGATCTGGAGACCGAGCCCGTCCGAGCCACCGGCGTTGACCCGTACGTCGACGATCAGGCCGCGCCACGCCGTCCGGCCGGAGGTACGCGCCCGGGTGACGATCTCATCGAGGGCGCGGTCGAGTTCGGCGCTGTCGTTCTCGTACCCGCCGTCGGGCGAGTAGGCGACAAACCGGTTGATCCGCAGGTAACCCAGGCCGCCGGGGAGGTCGGCGTAGCCGATGGCGCCCTGTGCGTACTCCTGGAGACGCGTTCCGCCGAGGTCGCGGCGTTCGATGAAGGCGCGGATCTGGTCGTCGTACTCCTGGGTGGGGCCCACGGTTCCGGCCTTGATGGCCCGGAACGACCGGGTGAGTTCGGGGGTGGCCGCATCGAGCGAGACGTGCGCGTCCTGGAGCGGCGCGACCATCTCGCTGAGGATGTCGAAGAGTTCCCGGTCCGTGGTGCCCGAGTGGACCTTGGGGCGATGGGTGGCGCGCATCGCGTCCCAGTCCACGCCGCGGCGTGCGAAGAAGGCGTAGTTCTCCTTGAACGTCTGCCAGAACACGTCGAAGGTGGCCACCGGGCCGGTTGCCTGGGGCTGGCCGCAGAGCGCGGGCAGGGCCGCGATCCTTCGGAGCCCTCGGGTGCCCACGGATCCGTCGATGCTGAGGGTGGCGCGCTGGGCGGCCCGGGCCCGTACGGTCAGGACCAGGCCGTCGACGCCGTAGCGAACTGAGCCGTCGGCCGCCGGGGTGCCCTGTTGCTGGGCGGTGAGGGAGCCCTGGCAACTGATCGCCGTGGTCTCCCAGGCCCGCAGCACACCGTCGCGGACGCCGACGACCATGCCGTAGCCGTCCATCCGCCAGAAGCCGTTGGGCGTCGTGCCCGTGCTCCGCTCCGATGTGGTGGAGCGCTGCCCGTCCACCGGCGCGGCGACTGCCGTACCGATCGAGCCGGCCAGGGCGAGCACGGTGCCCGCGGCCGTGATAACGCCGCGCCTGACAGGGCGCGCTGCGTTGCGTTGCCGGCGGGTAGTCCGCCGTCTTTCGGAGTCCTCGGCCACACCAGAGGACGTCACTGAGGTCACGATGTTCCTTTCCATCGTTGGGTTGCCCCATCGTCCGGCGGGTGGTTCCCCTTGCGCGTCGGCCGTAGGGACCTCAACGCCTTTCTCGTGTCAACCAGGGGCTGTACGTGCGGGGTTGGCTACCCGTAGGGGTTTCCCTGAGACTCCGCGGGCACGGACACCGCCGATGTCGTGGCGCCGTCAGGGACCGGGCCGTCGTGGACGGCCGTGCTCCGTCGGGGTCGGTCCCCGCGTCGGCCGACGGCGATACGGAGGGCGCCTCACTCTGTCGGAAGTACCTGGTTCGGCCCTCCATCGGTGCGGTTCGTCGACCGGATACAGCCAACCTGGTCGTCCCTCCTGCCCAACAGACCCCACTAGTGCCACCATTTCCCACGGCTCTCACCGGTCCTCGGTCTTCTTCGGCCATCACCGGGCTCTTGCTCAAGCCAGCTGCGTTTCTGAAGAACCGCGCCACGTCCCACCGTGCCGGTCCGGCGCATCGCACCGGCCCGTGCCCGTTCCGGCCGTCGTCCTGTCGGCCGGTCCCCTGTTCCGGCGGTCGTCACCCGACCGCCGCAGAAGGAGTTCCCTTGAATCGATTACCCCTCAAGACCGCGGCCATCGGATCCCTGTTGGCCGCATCCGCCCTCCTGGCCAGCGCTCTCCCGTCCACCGCCGCCCAGGCAGCGGCCACCTCACCCGCGAAGCCCGAGGCCGTCCCGCGGGCGGGCGCACTGCCGGCAAGACTCGCCGTGGCCCAGCAGACGAAGCTCCTCGCCCGGGCGGAAGCCGACCATTCGCTGACCGCCCGGGCGCTCGGCCTCGGCGGCAAGGAGCGACTGGTGCCGCGCAGCGTGCTCCAGGACGCCGACGGCACCGTGCACACCCGCTACGAGCGCACCTACGACGGCGTTCCCGTGCTCGGCGGCGACCTCGTGGTCCACACCGCGGCAACGGGCGCCATCAAGAGCGCGTCCAGGGCGACCCGGGCCAGGATCGCGGTGCCCAGCACCATTCCCGTACGGTCAGCGGCCTCCGCCACCCGCTTCTCGCTCGCCCGCTCCAAGGGGTTCGGCACGGACAAGACCAAGCCGGCGCGAGCGCCACGGGCGGTGGTGTGGGCGGCCACGGGCCGACCCGTCATCGCCTGGGAGTCCGTGATCAACGGCATCCAGGACGACGGGGCGCCGAGTGAGCTCCATGTGATCACCGATGGCACCACGGGCGCCGAGCTCTACCGCTACGACGGGGTGCGCAAGGGCAGCGGCCACAGCCAGCACAGCGGACCGGTCACCCTGGGCACCTCCCGCTTCGGGTCGTTCTACAACCTCACCGACACCGCACGCGGCAGCCACCGCACGCTCGATGTCCTGGGGAAGTGGACCTATGAAGCGATCGGGGTCGTCCTCACCGACTCCGACAACGTCTGGGGCGACGGAACCTCGGCGAATCGCCAGACGGACGCCGTGGACGCCGCCTACGGCGCCCAGGTGAACTGGGACTACTTCGCCGAGAAGCACAACCGCTACGGGCTGCGCAATGACGGGGACGGCGGAACCTCCCGGGTCCACTACGGAACCAACTACGCCGCCGCGTTCTGGCAGGACGCGTGCTTCTGTGTGACCTACGGTGACGGAGGCACCGTGCCGCACACCTCCCTCGACGTGACCGCACACGAGTGGGCGCACGGCCTCACCGCCCAGACCGCGAAGCTGTCCTACTACGGCGAATCGTCCGGTCTGGCGGAGGCGAGCAGTGACATCTTCGCCTCCGCGGTCGAGTTCCACGCGGACAACGACCACGACCCGGGCGACTACATCTTCAAGGAGAAGATCGACACGTCGAACTGGCCCTGGATGGTCCGCCATATGGACCGGCCGTCCAAGAACGCGATGCACACGGACTACTGGCACCCCCGCATCGACTCCGGACGGAAGGACTGGTACGCGGCCGGTCCCGCCAATCACTGGTTCTATCTGCTGTCCGAAGGCAGCGGCGCCAAGACCGTCAACGGCGTGCAGTACAACAGCCCCACGCACGACGGGCTGCCGGTCGCCCGCATCGGACGGGCCGCTGCCGAGCGGATCTGGTACCGGGCGCTCACCGTCTACATGACCTCGACCACCAACTACGCGGGGGCGAGGGCCGCGACCCTGTCCGCGGCTGCCGATCTCTACGGCGCGGGCTCCACCGTCCACCAGCGGGTGATGGACGCATGGGGAGCCGTGAACGTCGGCCAGCGCTCCGGAAACCCGACCCCGAGGCCCCCGGGTCCCGAGTTCGAGAACATCACCGACCACCCCCTCGTCGGCTCACCGGCGCAGGCGGTCTCCTCCATCACGGTCAGCGGGGTGCCGGGCAACGCCCCCACCATCCTGACGATCGACACGAACCTCATGCTCGACTCCTCGGCGGACCTGGAGTTGCTGGCCCCTGACGGGACCGTCTACCCCATCGCCGGTGGGTACGGCGGGCTTGAAGGCCCGAGTCCGTACCAGGGCACGGTCGCCGTCGACGCCTCCTCGGAGGTCGCCAACGGCGTCTGGAAGCTCCGGGCCACCCTGAGGCCCTATGAGCCGTCGACGGGGAACTACCTCGACAGTTGGAAGCTGTACTTCTAGGGCACCGCTCAGCACCGACGGCGGCCGGAGGCACCCCCCTCCGGCCGCCGTCGGGCTTCCCAGCGGACACCCCGACCCCATCAAGGACAACGGATTTCGTTGTTCTAGCGATATGGAGCTTCGATTTACTACAGCATCTAGAGAACTATCGGACGATATCGCTAGCATGAGAGGTGAGGCATACGGGGCTCCTCCACTGGTCCCGCGCATCCTCCGGGGACCCTCCCACCGCCGACGAAAGAGCCGATGTGACGCAGAGCCCGCTGTCGCCAGAGCTGTCCCCCAGTGATCGCACCCGCCATCGCCGGCTGCGGGAACAGGGGAGCAAGGACCGCGGGGCCCTGGACTCCCTCCTCGCCGCGGGCTTCATGTGCCATGTCGGTGTGATCGTCGACGGGCACCCCATGGTCGTACCGACCGTCTACGGAGCAGACGACCTGCACCTCTACTTCCACGGCTCCGTCGCCAGCCGAAGCCTCGTCGCCGCGCCCGAGGCCACCGTCTGCGTGACCGTGACCCACGTGGACGGACTGGTCCTGGCCCGATCGGTGTTCGAGCACGGAGCGAACTACCGCAGTGCGATGATCTACGGCACACCCCGTGTCGTCGTCGATCCGGAAGAGAAGCTGTCGGGGTTGCGGTGTCTGACCGAGCAGGCGACCCCCGGTCAGTGGGACTACGCCCGCCGCCCCAACCGGAAGGAACTCGCGGCGACCACGCTGCTGGCCCTGTCCCTCGCGGAAGCCTCGGTGAAGATCCGCACCGGCGACCCTGATGACGGGGAAGGACCGGACGCGGAACTCGGCCTCTGGGCGGGCACCGTGCCGTTGGTGACCACGTTCGGCGAGCCCCGACCCGATGCCGGGCTCGCTCCGGGAATCATCACGCCGCCCCACGTCCTCGACCGCACGGGCACCCGCCTGGGCTGAACGTCCGCCCCGGGACCGCCACGTCGAATGATCAACTCCGTATGACCTCAGAGGTTTCACGGGTACCCCTCGCAGGAGCGATGAGCACGGTCGCGATCAGGCCGAGCGCGATCAGGCCGGCGGCGACATAACTACCGACGGCGATGCTCTCGGTCATCGCCGCATCAGCCGCATCGGCGACCGCAGCCGTCCGCGGGTCCGCGGCAAGGGGAGCGATCGCCGCTCCCGCACTGTCGGTGACGGCCCGCGTGAACTCTTCGGCCTGCACCGCGGACACATCGGCCCGGTGCAGCCCCGCACGCAGCTCGGAACTCAACGTGGTGAAGAAGACCGTGGTGAGCACGGCGATGCCCAGGGCGGCTCCGAGCTCCCGGAAGGCGCTTTGCATACCCGACGCCTGTCCGGCGCTGCGATCGGGCACATCGGCGAGGACGACATGGGTGACCTGCGCCGTGGCGAACCCCACGCCGACGCCGTACAGGAAGAGCACCAGTGCAATGGACCACCACGAACTGTCCGTGGCGGCCATCAGACCGAGCCAGGCCAACCCGACGACCTCCAGCACCAGACCGATGCGCACCTGGTCCAACGGCGTGACCCTGGCCGTCATGCCGAAGCTCGCCCCGCTCGCGACGAAGCTCCCCACCGCCAGGGGAACCAGAGCGAGCCCGGCCTCAAGGGCGGTGTAGCCCAGGGTGAACTGGAGCCACAGCGGGAGGACCGCGATGATGCCGAACTCGCCGAGCCCGATGATCACGGTCACGATGTTGCCGTTGCGGAACGAGGCGACCGAGAACAGCCGGACATCCATCAGGGGGTCCACCCCGCCGTCATCCCGGGCCAGCGCCCTCTGCCGGCGGAAGAAGACCTGGAGCAGCACGACCGACAGGGTGAGTGCGACGAGTACCGGCGAAGGGCCGCCCGACCAGGAGAAGCCCGCCACCTCCAGCGGTCGGACGGTGGCGACCCAGCCATAGGTGCGTCCTTCGACGAGTCCAAAGGCGAGCAGCCCGACCCCGAGGACGGACAGCACTCCGCTCAGCGCGTCCACCCGCCCACGGATGCGCGGCGAAGGAGCGATCCAGACGAACGCAGCCGCCACGATCAGGGCGGACAGGGGCACGTTGATGCCGAAGGCCCAACGCCAGGAGGCGTGCTCGGCGAGCCATCCGCCGAGCAGTGGGCCGAGTGCGGCGGCAGCCCCGATCGTCGACCCCCACACCGCGAACGCCTGGCCGCGTTCCTTGCCGGTGAAGGTCGCGTTCAGCAGGGACAGGGAGGTCGGCAGGATCATCGCCGCCCCGACCCCTTGCAGGAATCGAGCCAGGATCAGCCATGCGCCGCTGGGCGCCAGACCCGCCACCACACTGGTGGCGCCGAACACCGCCACGCCCGCGATGAAGACGCGACGCGCGCCGATGAGGTCGGCGTACCGCCCCACCAGCAGCAGGAGCGCCGCCAGGACGATCGCGTACGACTCCTGGATCCACTGCACCTGCACAGAGCTGATGCCGATGTCCTCGATCATCGGCGGGACGATGACGTTGACGATCGTGGTGTCGACCACGATCAGGGCCACACCGGCCGCTATGGCGATCAGTCCGAGCCACCGATGGGCGGGGGAGGAAGAAGCATGCACCAGATACCTCCGTCATGAAGTCACTTTATGGTGAAGGTAGATTGATCGACGATAGGTTGTCAAAGCGCTGTCGCGGATCGCCGGCGCGAAGGAGCAGAGGAGGCGCCTCGATGGAGGAGTCGATGACGTCCGACGGCGTCGCGGCCCAGCGGGAACGACTGGCGGAGGGGCTGCGCACCTACGGCGCGAGCTTCACCGAACTCGGCCGGCGCTTCGCCGTGGCCTTGGGCGTGCACTCCACGGACGCCTTCGCCCTGCTGGAGATCGCATCCGCGGAGGAGTCCGGCACTCCGCTGTCGCCCGCCCTGCTGAGCCGGCGCATCTCCCTGTCGTCGGGCGCCATGACCACCCTGCTGCACCGCCTGGAACGCGCGGGGTACGTTGCGCGCTCCCGCGAGCACAGCGACCGGCGGATCGTCACGCTGCGCGCCACCGCCCCGGCCAAGGAACTCGCCCGGTCCTTCTTCGGTCCCGTCAACGCGCGCCAGGACGCCATTCTCGCCGCCTACCCACCCGAATTGCTCGACCAGCTCGAAGGGGTCCTGGCCGAGTTGCGGGCCACCCTGGAAGCCGAGCTCAGGACGGCGGACCCGCAGGGGTAGCGGACGGCTCGCCCGATACGGAAGGGCGGATCACGGGCCCCCTGCGGGTCCGTCGTCCTACGGGGCGAACACGACCCCGGCGGCGCCCGCCCAGCCACCTTCGCGGGACCGCGGCCCCTACTACTCGGCCGCGGAAAACGGCATGGCCAGCACCCAGTGCTGGTTCTCTCCGTCGTGCGGCTCCCACAGCACCGGCCGGGTGGTGCGTTCGGCCTCCCACGGGCAGTCCAGGGCCTTCCCCGTCCCCACGCAGACCAGCTGATGGGCACGACCGTCAGGTGCGGACGCGAGGCGCCAGCGCTGCCGGGCCTCGCCGTTGCTCGCGGACATGCGGGGATGGTCGCCCTCCCCCGCGAGGTGCGCCCCGTCCAGGAGGAGACGGTTCGCGGCGGAGACGATGTGCACCTCGTCCCGGTGCCCCGAGGGCTTCAGATGCCAGAGCTGGTGGGGTTTCCCGTGAGTGGGCCACAGATGAGGAAGGCTCCCCTGCGCGGTGGTGAACGCGGTGTCGAGCGCAAGCCCGCTCGTCACCGAAACGATCATGAAGGGGCCGGCGATGCGCCGGTTGCGGCGCTGGAGCACCGAGCGCACGTTGGAGGTCCCGATGGTGATGAAGGGGAGCCGCAGTTCAACGCTGATCTGACTCTGTTCGGAAGACACGGCGTTGAGTATCGACGAGGCCCGACGCCCCTGCGGGGGAAACCGCACAATGCCCCGGTCGGCGCCCGTCGAATGTGATCGCGCACATGGTTCCGTCCTCTCGCAAGCGCACCACAACACCCACCCGCCACATCCGAGCGGCCGGCCGCACCGCACCCAGCGATCGCCCTCGCGACCTTCGCGACCTCACGACCTCACGACCGGACCACCGTCGAGCACCCCCCGCGACCCCCAACCCGCCAGACATGCCCGATTAGGAATGAATTGCCCATTTAGGGCCTTTCGTCGGCGCTGGATCGGGAATCCCGATAAAGGATCATCTCTATCAGATAACGAGAATGGGCGTGACATGGGTCACCCAAGGCAGGAATTCGATCTTTCCGCTCCCGCCCACAACGCTTCCACAGAAGGAAAGTTGAGCATCTCGGCAAAATCCCGAAAGGGGGGAGCGGCCGGACGGGAAATGATCGAATAGCCATCGGAACGGAATTCGAGTCTTGTTCCATTCCCGTTCCCTCGTCTACGGTCATCCTTCAATCCGGACGGACCGCCGAATCCTGCCACCGTCCAGCAAATCCCACTCACTCACGTATGGCAGGAGCGGGGGAACCAGGTAAGTCGCCGTCCAGCAATGGAACGGCTTGGGGTGAAGTCGCGCAGTGTGCGACCGGGCATCTCCAGCCCGAATCCGACAGCTCACCTCGCAGGCGACGGAGAGGAAATTCGCCATGCCTGCATTCGGTAAGCACCGCCGCCCGCAGAACAGTTCAATCGTCAAGGGGCTCATGGTCCTTGGGGCAAGCGGAGCCCTGCTCGCCGTCCCGGCTCTCGGTGCGGCAACCGCTCACGCGGCCCAGCCGGCGGCCACCCAGCCGGCGTCGGCGACCATCGCCAAGCAGCTGGTCAGCAAGCAGACCACCACCAAGACCTACTCCGTGGTGGCAGGTGACTCGCTCTCGCAGATCGCCGCTGACCACGAGCTCAAGGGCGGCTGGGAGAGCCTGTACGAGAACAACCGCGAGGCCGTGGGCGACGACCCTTCGCTGATCCACCCCGGCCTCAAGCTCTCCCTTGACGCGACGGGTGCAAAGGCGCCGGAGAGCAAGGCCAAGACGACCACGATCGCTGCCGAAACCGTGGCGTACAGCGCCCCGGCGAAGGCCGTGACCTACGCCAACAACCTCGACGGCTGGATCAAGGAATCCCTGGCCGTCATGGCCGAGCACGGCATTCCGGGTAGCTACGATGGAATTCACCGGAACATCATGCGTGAATCGTCGGGCAACCCCTGGGCGATCAACAACTGGGACTCCAACGCGATAGCAGGAACCCCTTCCAAGGGTCTCCTCCAGGTCATTGACCCGACATTCCGCGCCTACCACGTTCCCGGAACTTCGACGGACAGCTACGACCCGGTCGCCAACATCACTGCCGCCTGCAACTACGCGGCTGACCGATACGGCTCGATCGACAATGTCTTCGGCGCCTACTAGGCCGACCATTGAGGCTTCATCAGCTCATTGACCGAGCTGTCTCACCCAGTTGAGGCCCTGGGCGCCCGCCGTGCGGCGGGTGCCCAGGGCCTCACTGCATTCCCGTGTCGATTCCTCCTCCCCCACCACCGCGTACGGCCGAAGCCGAACGGGCCTGGCACGCACCACCGCTGGGGTCGGGGAGCGCCGATCACCCCGCTCAGCGTCGGGCGCCCTGGCCGAGGATCCAGCGGGCCCGATGTTCAGCGCTGAGTTCCTTCGCCCGCGCGATCGCGGCACGGGGCACCCGCTCCCCGGCCAGTGCGGTCAGTGTGCTGCGCATCTGTTCGGCGAAACGCATCCCCGCTCCGGTGAGACATCCGCTCGCCAACAGCGTCTCGTTGGCCTCCCGGGCAGCATCCCGCCACCGGGCGAACTCCACCACGGCCCGCCCATCGGCGACCTCGCTCGTCGACGTCCCGCACTGCCGCCGCCAGAACTGGGCCACTCCCATGTGGGCGTACACGCCGTGCAACAGCCCGCCCGGGGGGCGGGGGTCCTCGCGCCAGGGTGCGTAGAAGAGCAGGTCCGGCTCCGGTACGACGAGGTCGACGAGATGGGTGAGTGCACTGAGCTTGTTGTGCTGCAACTCGTGCACCAGGGCCAGGGCCAGATCGAGGGCCGAGCGCGGTGCCGAAAGAACGGAACAGCCGAAGGTCTCGTCCGAACTGCTGGAGATATTGCGATCGGTGGGTGCACAGGTCGGCACGATGGCGCGGTAGACCGATCCGACCTCGGCCGCCGGCCCCGGGTGGACCGTGCGGAGGAGTTGCCACGCCTCGCCGAAAACGTCTTTCCACCGCCGCCATTGACGCACGCTCAGCCGCCCGGGGTGGCCCTCTGCGGGAAGGACGTACGGATCGAGGTCGTCGAGCAGGAGTGCCGGAGCGCCGGCCGGGGCGAGGAGCTCACGCAACGGGAGCCACGACGGGCCGGCGCGCTCGTCGGGGAGCGCTTCCCCGTAGATTCGTACGGTCGCCCCGTCGCACTCCACGGTCGGCGCACCGGGTGTGGTCGACACCAGGGCGGGTGCTCCGTCGGGCGCCCGGGGGAACCGGGCGCGCCCCAACGACGGAAGGAGCACCCCCGCACCGTGGACCGGCAGTTCGACGGTGACGTCCAGCCCGGTGCGCAGGGCGGCTGTCGCAGCCGTTGCGGTCAAGGCGTCGACCGAGGGCGGTGACACTCCCTGGGGACGGTGTGCCGTCAGTTGGTTGAGTGCCCAGAGTTGCGCAGGCCCGACCGAGGGGTACGTCAACACTTCGCGAACCACAGCGGGGGCCCGGCGTTGCGCCGCGCCCAGAAGCGCCCATGCCGCGTGCGCCTGGTCGGCGAGTGGTCCTCCCCGTCGGTCGGCTTGCTCGACCACGGCCCGAGCGAGGATGACGCGCCGGCTGTACTCGGCGTTGCGCAGCAGGGAGAGAGCTCGGGGGCCACCGCCACCGGCGGCGATCTCATCGAACACGGCGCCGTCGAGCCGGTGGTGCGGCAGGGCGGGCTCGTGGGCAGCGTTCATCGGGTGGGCGATTCGGTCGGTGAGGGGGCCGAGCGCAGTCGGTCGACGTCCCGTGCCACCCGGCGGCGCACATGGTCGATGAGGGCGGTCAGGTCGGGGCAGTAGACGCTGGGGTTGGCGAACCCCGTTCCGTCTGCGCGATAGCGGTGGGCGTAGTGTCCGCCGCCGCAGACTCGTCGCAGCCGACAGCCCTGGCACCCGGCCGCGAGGGCGGCGAGGCCCGAGCGGCGTGCCACCAGGGCGGGTTGGTTCAGCGCCCGGTCGAACGGATCACTCAGGACGTGGAGTGCGGTGGCGGCGGCGCCCGGGTAGGTCGTGCGCAGTGTGTCGTCCTGGCTGATGGATCCGTCGGTCTCGATGACGACGTAGCGCAGGGGCTCCAGTCCGAGGCCCTCCACGAAGGCGCGTCCGCCGAGGAGGAGCGCGATGATCTGCTCCAGGATCCTGACCCGGGTCTCCTGGACCGGTGCGCCGTACCACTGTTCGAAGACCTGGATCAGCCAGTCCGCGTACGGGGTGTCGGCGGTGCCGGGACGTCGCCCGGGCGGTGGCGTGGACCAGTTGCCGTGCGGAAGGAGGAAATCCACCATGGGTGGTCGGTGGCGCAGGAGCGCACGATAGGTGCGCACGGGGTCATTGTCGAGATCGATGGTGCACAGGAGTCCGCTGAACAGGGGGCGGTAGGGGCCTTCGGCCAGTTTGTCCACCGCGGCGGCCACCTGGGTGTGACTGCCGCGTCCGTCGGCCCGTCGACGGTGGCGGTCGTGTGCGGCGCGGTCGCCGTCCATGCTGATGCCGACCCTGACGTCGAGTTCGGCGAAGAGTTCGAGGTATTCATCGTCGAGCCGAAGCCCATTGGTCTGAATCGCATGGGTGATCCGGACCGTCTCATCCACTTCCCGTCGAATTAACCTGACGGCCCGGGTGATGAATTCCTTTCCCGCCAGCAGCGGTTCACCACCGTGCAGAACGATTCCCATGGCCGTGAGTCCGTGGGTACGGGCGTGCTCCCCGATGCGCCGCGCCGTGGACTCCATCACCGCGGGTGACATGGTGCGGGGTTGGGTGCGCCAGACCTGGTCGACACTGCGGTACATATAGCAATAGTCACAGGCGAGATCACATCGGCCATGGATTTTGATCACGAAATTGTGGAACGGCATCGTTTCCGGTCGGGCTGGATTCACGTATTGCACGGTGCGTGCACCTCTCGTGAAGGACTCTGGCCCGCCCAGTCCGACGGATTGCGTGGATTCAGTATTTTCAGCCGTCGATTGGCCCGTCAAGGTCGGGAATCGGCCGTCGTACAAGAACGGCCGCCCCTGTACGGTGCCCTGGCGGTCCTTCCGGAACCTGGCGCGGTGAGCTGACTCAGCGTTACAATGTTCGCGCGTGTTGCCCCCGCCTTGTGACCGGTTTCTATGAATCTCGCGAGAAGGGTGGTCGATCTCCCGATGACGGAGCCGGCCGAGGCACCGAATGATCTCGATTCCCCATTGGTCGATCTTTCTGGACTGCCATTTGAAAAGATCGCACAGCTTCCCCAATCTGCGCTGGGTTTCACCCTGCGCAGGCTCCATGAAGTGGCCGAACGGCCGGACCGCATCTTCACCGCGGACTACCAGGACCTCATCTGACGCCTTCACAGATCCCGCAGAGATCCCCGGCCCCGGTGATCCCGACCATGGAGCCAACGACGATGTCGATCTTGTCCGATGCCGGCCGTGACAATGGCCGTACCCGGGTGACCCTCTTCTGCTCTACCGCCGAGAACATCGGGCAGACCACGACGGTGGTCAATGTCGCTCTGGTCCTGGCCGAATCAGGGCGACGCGTGCTGATCGTGGACACCCGGCAGTCGGACATCCGGGCGTTCCACTATCTGGGGTCGCTCGCCGCGGGCTTGCCCAACCCCGCCCCCGACACGCCGAGATCGGTGGGAGCCGTGCTGCCGGCTCCCTCGATATGGGACGTCTCGCTGCACAGCCGGGCCCTGCGCGTCGACCTCCTCACGTTCGACGACGTGCCGTCGTTGGCCCGGCTCGATCCCGCCGTACTCCTGCGCTACGACGAGGTGCTCATCGATGCGCCCGTGCCGCGCCACGACGAGGAGTACACCGTCCTGGCCGGCCTGCCCCACGTCCTGGCCACGTGCTTCCCCCTCAACTCCTGGCGCGTGGAGAACGCGGCGGCGCTGGCCCGCAAGCTCCGCCAACGAGCGGTCGGACAGATCGGCGTACTCGCCATCGGGCTGCGCGCGGACAGCCGGATGTACGACCAACTGCGCACCGCCCGGGCACTGGTGCGGGAGAACTTCGAGGAGCTCAGTGACGGAGCGGGCGCCCACTACGTCGAGTTCCCGTACGAATCGCTCTACGCCCAACTCGATCGACTGGCCGTCCAGGAGGAGGCACCGGGCTCGGACAGTGGGCTGCGCCCGCGCTTCGTCCAACTCGCCGATGAACTCGCCCGTACCCAACCGGTGGAGCTGAGCCGGGTCACGCTGCTCCACACTCCTCGGCACATCGCCTGGGCCGAGTGGATCGCCGGACAGCTCGAATCCTGTGGGGTCGAGGTCGCGCGGACCGGGTTCGACACCTTCGTCGGCGAACCGCCCGCGCCCGGGTCGATGCTGCTCGTCGTCTCCCCCCTCGGGGTGGACCGGACGAAGGCCGAGCTCCTCGCCGACCTCTCCCACCCGGATGTGCGCATGGTCCTGGTCGACGAGGAGGTCCTACCGCGGGAACTCTCCCACCACGAGCAGATCGTCCTGCGGCACGTGTCGGAGGCGGAGGCCGTGATCGGCCTCCGGGAGAGCCTGCATCTGCCCGGCCCCGCACTCTCCGAATCAGTGAACCGCTTTCCCCGGATGCCGCGCGACAACAACCTCTGGCCCCGCAACAACGGGTTCATCGGTCGGGACGCCCTCTTCGAGGAGGTTCGGGAGACCCTGGCCGCAGCCGCCGTCTCGCGCAGCTGCGGGCTGTTGCTGGGGCAGCCCGGCATCGGAAAGAGCCAGATCGCCCTGGAGTTCTGCCACCGTTTCCGGGGCGACTACGACCTGGTGTGGTGGGTACCCGGCGATGGACCCGCCTCGGTACGCCGAGGGCTCACGGCACTGGCCGGCCGGCTCGGGTTGCCCACGGTCGGCGATCCCGTACCCCGTGTACTGGCCCATCTCGCCAGCCCGGACAGCGGGGACTGGCTCCTCGTCTACGACGACGTGCGCAACGCAGCAGCCCTGACGGCGCAGAACCTGCTTCCGACCAGCCGTGGCGGGGGCCATGTCCTCCTCACCGCCAGACTCGGTGATCTCATCGCGTCCGGACACATGGTCGAGGTGGCGCCGTTCACCATCGAGGAGAGCCGGGCCCTGTTGGCCTCCGCGGTGGACCAACTGCCCGGCGAACACAGCGAGCGGATCGGACAGACGGTCGGTCATCTCCCGTTGACCGTGGCACTGGCCGCCGCCTGGCTCGATGTGGACGCCGCCCGCCACGAGGCGGAGAACCGTCCTCGGTACGACGCAGTACGCCGGGCCGCCGAACGCTTCTACCAGGCCTTCTCCACCGCCCAGCGGGATCTGCTGGCCCATGGACGCGAGGTGCCGTTGCCGCGGGTGGTCCTGGAGGTGGCCGTGCGTTCCATCGGCCTCACCGACGCCGCCCAGGCATGGGCTCAGGAGCACGGCGGGGCGTCCGCGCTGGAATGGGTGCTGGAGTGCTGTTCCCTGCTGACGGGCGCCGGCGCTGATCTGGCCCTGCTGCGTTCCCCGCAGATGCTGTGGGCCCTCGCCCACCGCACCTCGGGGCCCGTCGGCCCGCCGGAGACGGCCGCCATGGTCAGCGATGAACTCATGGTGGACGTCGCACTGTGGGCGCTGGCCGGCCTCGGTCTGATCGAGGCCGATTTCTCCCGCCCGGGACGCCCGGTGCGCATGCACCAGGTGCTCCGGGAGGCGGTCCTGACCCGTATGGGGGACGAGGAGCGCAAGGTTCGGGAGCGGGAACTGCGGGCCGTGGTGGGCGGCTACTCCCCCGGTGCCCCCGCGGAACAGGGGGGCGGCCCCGCCGTGGGTACCAATGGTGGTACGGGCGGCGAACGGCAACTGAGCGTCTCTCAGACGGTACAGCTGACCGCACTGAGGATCTGGGAGGACCAGCGACCCCCCGTGCAGCGCTGGCTGCTCGACCACCTCGGGGTGCTCACCCGTTCCGACGACGTCCTGCGGCTGACGGAAGCCCTGGAGCTCGGGCGTCGGGCGGAGGCCGCGTGGGCCGGCTCCCCCACCTCCGCCGAGTATCTGAGACTGCAAACCCTGATCGCCCGCGGGCTGCGCAACAGCTCCGAGTACCCGGAAGCCAGTCGACACGCGCGGGTGGCCCTGCGCGGCTATCGGGCCTCGTTCGGCACCCACCACCCGCGGACCCTGCTCTGCGCCGACGCGTACGGTGCGATCCTGCGGGCGGACGGTCACTTCACCGACGCCCTCTTCGAGGGGCGCCACGTCTATCAGGGGCTGCTGGCGCTGTTGGGCCCCCAGCACCGCGCGACGGACCAGGTTGAACACAACCTGGCGCTCAGTGAGGCACTGGCGGGCGACGCGCCGACCGCGCTCCAACTCTTGCAGGACCAGTTCAACCGTCGACGGGCCATCGGCGGCCCGGACGACCCGCGCGCCTGGCAGATCGCCAACACCCTCGCGGGCACCCACCGCGCTCTCGGCCAGAACCGGGAGTCGTCCACCCTGCTGCGTGAGTTCCTGGCCTACCGCAGTGCGATGTCCCCCTCGTCGGTGCCGGACGCCGATGTGTTGCGGGCGGAGAACGGGCTGGCGGTGGGCGAACGGCGGTTCGGGCGGACCGGGCGGGCCCACGAGCGGGACGGCCGGGTGCTGGCGGACTGTCTGCGGTATCTCGGCGAGCGGCACATCGTGACCCTGCGCACCCGCTACAGCCTCGCCATCGACCTCTACGAATTGGGCAAGCACGAGGCGGCCCTCCAGGAGTCGGCGATCTGTCTGCAAGCGCTCAGCGACACCCTGGGCGCCGATCACCCCTACGCCCATCTGTGCCGCGTGCGACACGGCGTCCATCTGCGCGGCAGCGGCCGACCGGACGAAGCGTACGAGGAGGGGCGCACCGCCTTGGAACAGTTGGAGGGCCGGCTCGGCTTCGCGCACCCGTGGAAGCTGGCCGCCGCGTCCAGCCTCGCGGGCACCCTCGCAGCGCGGGGTGAGCTGGAGGAGGCTGCGGAGATGGAGGAGTCCACGTTGGAGGGGTTCGACGAACTCGGACTGACGCAGCATCCGTACCGGGAGCTCGTCGCGCGCAATCTGGCGGATCTGCTGGCGGTGGTGAGCGGGGAGGGCAGGGCAGGTGACGCGCTCCGCGGGGACATCGATCTGGAACTGCCCGGGGCCGTATGAGACAGCCGGACAGCGGGCCAAGGGCAGCGAGAAGGAGTGCACTGGAGATGACCGACGACATCCCTGCGGATCGGCGACCACCCGATGCCCCGGTGGCGTTGCACGCGGAGCACTGGAACACCAAGGTCCAGGAGGACATCAGCGAGCTCTGTCAGCGGCACGTCACCGAGTGCCCCTCCATAAGGTCGGTGGCGCACTACAGCAACGGCATCCTCGACTTCGTCGTGCACGTCCATGACGCGGAGCCGCTGCGCGGTGGTCTTCTGGTGGACCACCGCATCGACGCCGAGGGCCGGCCCGGACACCAACTGGTCCGTTGTGTCCAGGACATCGACCGCTCGCTCGCCCCCCTGCGGACCGGTGAACTGATGCGAACGGTCGTGGGCACACCGACGGGCGCCCTGTACTGCGGTCGGGTGAAGGCGGACCAGCACCTCGTCGGCATCACCGTGGACGGTGACGGCATCGACGCGATGGACGGCCAGCTCAACAAGCTGGTGACCGAGATGCGCATCCTGATGAACCTACCGAACGAGTACCTGGGCGGCCTTGAGTTGCCGTACCTCGTCCCCGACGGGACGGAGGGCCTTCAGTTCCTCACCGGTCACACGGTCGACGAACCATCGGAGGCACGGCTGCGGGGCCTGTGGCACCGGTTCGTCAACCACACCGATCTCCAGTACCTCGCGTACTACCGGGGCTGGGAGCTCATATGTGTGGGCGACGCGTTCGACAGCCCGCATCTGGGGCTGCGGTTCCTCGCCATCGAGCCGGACTCACGGCGTCGGAAGTACCGCGACATCGCGGGAGGTCTCCGTACGGACATCGCTCGGCTGCGGGATGCCCTTCACTCCATCACCCGAGACCCGATCGATCGCCTCGTGCTCGACGTCCAGGAGGGGGCCGTCTACATCCACTGGCTGCCCGGGGGGCGCAGCGGCGACTTCCTGCTCGGTGTCACACTCGACCAGCACCAGGTCGGCAATGCCGAGCGACGGTTGCGCGAGGTGCTCAACGAACTGCCTCCTCCCTCGCCCCGCTCCCGTTTTCGCCGTTGACTTCGCGCAGGACGGCCCGCTGAACCTCTTCGGCGAGTCGTCCGAAGACATCGCCGACCAGGGTGCGCCGCACTGTGCGGGCGCCCTGTTCCTGGGTGGCACGCGCGCCGGGAAGGAGCTCGGCCCTGATCGGCGGCAGCACCTCGAAGGTGATCTCGAAACTGCGGCACACGATGAAGAGGCTGTTCTCCTGAGCGGCCGTCGGCACGGGGCCGGTGGTGGCGGCGACGGTACGCAGCCAGCCGGCGATGCCGTCGCGGAATCCGTCCAACAACTGTCTGAGCAGTGCGGTGATGCCGAGCGTCTGGAACTGTTCCAGGGTGAAGGCGACGCGTTGGGGTCGGCCGTCGAGTTGGGCCATTCCGCTCACGTCGACGCCGAGTGCCTGACGCAGGCTGGTGGTGCTCTCGACGCCGGTCAGCAGGTCGAGCGCTTCGCGGGCGACGGTGAACAGCCGGTCCACGGATGGTGGCAGGGCCATGCCGGCTGGTACGGGGGTGCCGGAAGCAGGGGTCGCGGGGCCGGGTTGCGTTGCTGTTCCGAGCCGCTCCACCTGGCCGTCCAACCGGTCGATGCGTTGCAGCACCTCGCCCTGCTGGACGGCCATCGTGCTCAGTCGGGTCCGCAGGGTGTCGAGCGCGGTCCGTTGCCGTGCGGCTTCCATCCGGGCGGCCAGTACGTCCAGGGCGCGGGCCAGCCGCTCGCTGAAGCTGGCGTCACCCACGGCCAGGGGCGCGGTCCCGATGGCCTGTGCGACGCGGTTGCGCATGGTGCGGGGCACATGTCCGTTGGAAATGACCAGCACTTCGCAGATGCCCGCCGAGAAGGCCCGCCGCACGGTGCGCGTCACCCGGACGATGCGGTGGACGTCGGCTTCCGCCAGGACGGACGACACCAGGAGGATACCGATGGCGGAGGTCACATCGACCCGCAGCCAGTAGGCGATCGCGTTCACGTCCTCGCTGACGACGTCCGCCAGTTCGGGTGGGTTCAGCTCGCGGCGCCACTGACCGTCCGTGAGGGTCTTCTCCAGCGAGTGGAGGACTTCCCCGATATCCCGTTGTTCGTGCAGTTGACGGACCGCGACCCGGACCTGATCGGCGTCTATGTGGTGGCTGTGCGCATCGGACGCCGCTGCCAGCTTCCAGGATTGGTGACACACCCTCAACGCCTGGCGGGGCACGCCGTCGGACAGTTCCGCCACCGCATTGATCGCGCCGGTGGTGAAGGGGGCGTACGAAGCGTGCTGGGGATCCTCGAACCCCGCGCTCTGGAGCGTGGCCGCGGGCAGCGTACGGACGTGGGCGCGGACGAGTCGACTGCATTCGTCGTGCTCGAACCGGGTGGGCCAGATCTGGAGCACGCGCTCGTGGAGACTGCGCGGAAGCCTGCTCCACGGCTCGGGGCGGATGCAGAAGACCAGCAGTCCCCCCTGGTTGACATAGGTGTTGACCAGCATTTCGAAGCCGTTGATGAACGCGTTGTAGGAGTCCGACGGCCAGTCCAGGACGTATTCCAGCGCATCGAGGACGAGGACGTAGGGCTTGCCCACGCGGCCGTGGAGGAAGCCAAAGACCGCGAGGGCGTCGAAGACCCCTTCGATGACGTCGATCGACGAGAACACGCCCCGCTCGATCAGCGACCGGGAGGGCGGATCGCCGGTCAGCCAGTCCCACACCTCCCGGTTGTAGGGGCCTTCGAGCAAGAGTGCCAGCGCGGCGGCGAAGCCCCGGTGGTCGGTGACGAGCCGAAGGTGTTCGACGAGGTTGCGGTGGATCAGTTCGCGGTCGAGGTCGATCGCCTGCTCGACCTTCTGCGGGTCGAACGACCGGTCCCGCAGCCCCGTGACGAGTTGTTCCCTGGCGTGGCCGAAGCGACGCGAGTCGTCCGCCTCCACCAGGTTCGCGGTGACGTCCGCACGGTAGTGGCTGACCACCTGTTCAAAGGCGGTGCGACGGTTGCGGTCGTCTCTGAGGCTCATCATCCGGTTGCGGTAGATGGAGCCCATGGCGATGCTCGGTTCGTTGATCACCCAGAGCGGCGGCGGGAACGCTTCGACGGCACTGCGCGAGCGCACGTCCGCGGCGACCTCGCGCGCCAGATGGCTCTTGCCCATGCCGAGTTCACCGACGAGGGCGATGGCCCGCCCGCGCCCGCCTCCCAGTTCTCGTTGGGCGAAGTACTCGGCGACCTGCTCGCGCACCCGGGTGAGTGAGCCGGTGGCCACGGTCTCGGGGCGCTTCGCCGGTTCGGAGCCGGTCCTCACGTCGTCCGTGAACGCGCCCAGTTGCACCACAGGGCTGAACGGAAAGGGATTCCCTGCCTGGAAGATGTCATCCGTACGACTCACTGAGGTGATCCCTCCTCGCGCTGTAGGTCGAGCCGGTCAGTAGCCAAGGCCGTCGGGGTCGATGTCACCGTAGTTCTGGGCGAACGCAACGAGTCGTGCCATGTCGATCTCCTCTTGTCCGTCTGCGATGACCTCCTGGGAGATCGCATAGAGAAATGTCTGAAGTTCCCTGACATTGCTATACAAATGCACTTCTGGGCTACTGGATACGACTTCATCGGCAATCGTGATTGCCTTGCCGGGAAGGCCGCCGTCCGCCGTTCTCCGGAGTATGAAGTTCGCCCAGTCATCAGCCTTCATCTGCCCCATCTCCAGGTGCATCAGATGTGTCGACTGATACCGGTGGAAGGCCGCTTCAACGTCCTGGCCGATGCTGCTTCCAGAACTCTCCAAAAAGAAGACGATACCGGCTCTGGCATGACTGTGACAGCTGCTCAGAAATTGTTGACTGGCTTTTGGGTTTCGCCAGTCGACATGCGGCACCACGATGATCACGACATTGCGCCTGATGCCGAGTTCCTCGCTGATCAAGGCATACATGTCGGAGACGAAACGAAAGCTCAGCGCCGTCTTCTCCGTCTCCTTCGTCAGCGCCTTCGCCAGCACGAGCTTGCGCAGCACCTCTTGGACGATCTTGCGGTTCAAGTCCGGGACGCTGAGGGTGATGCCGTTCTCATGGCTGAATCCATTGTCCTGGTTGCGGAAGCCTCGCATGGTGACGACGTGCACGCCCTCATATCCGCTGTGCGCATCCCACAGCCCACCCTCCAAAACGGTGGAGCGTCCCAGATAGCCATTGATGCGACGCGATAGATCGTCGATGCACCAATTGATCAGAGAGGTCTTTCCGGAACCGGTCGACCCGCTCACGACGACGACATATCCCGTGCCCGGGTCGCTGGAGAGGATCCTCATGGGCTGGGGGCCGTTTCCCTGGAACGCCCTGGTCAATTCGTCCGTGTGGTCGACGGGCACCCAGAGGTTGAGATGACCCGGAATCCGCCAGGGAGCCAGCGCGCAGTCCTCCGTCGGCCTGACGATCTCGCTCGAACCGAAGACGTCGAAGGGGGTCGGAATTCCGAACGGGTTGACGGGTTCGTCCGGCGTCATGTGCGCCCGCCTCGTGGCACATCGCGTCGGAGTTTGCGCACCGCGCGCCTCAGTGGCGAGGTCGAGGCGAGTCGGTCGACGCTGGACAGCGCGCCCTCAAGGAGGGTTCGCTGCCGATCCGCCTCCGTCTGCTTCTCCCGTTCGTCGAGGTAGCGGTTGCCCTGCGGCCCACCCGGCGTCGAGTCCGGCAGCGGCCCGTCGAATGGGAGGGAATCCGCCAGGTCCCGGGCCTCGCCGCGCCGAGCGCCCGCAACTCCAAATCTTCGCAGGGCCACCGACAACTCGTCCCGTGTGGCGCCGAGTTCCCCGTACGCGGCATCGCGCTCTCCCACCCACACGGAGAGATAGCCCTCCGCGGCCAGTGCGAAGCGGATCGTCGCACCGTCCAACTCGTCGGCCTGCGCCCTGCGCCGGGCAGCGGAGCGTTCGGTGGCGCCGCCCATCAAGGTCAGCGCCGATCCCAGCACGGCCAGCAGTGCGCCCGCGGCGAGGGCTTCCAGTGTGCTCGGTCCTGATGCCCCGGGTTCGGGTGCGGCACTGGCGTTGGCGTCGGCCTGCATCACCGCATCGCACACCCGCCGGAACGGCTCTCGACTGCCTTCGGCCCACTTCTCCACGGTCTGGCCGTTGCCGGCCTTCGACGCGGATTCCCACGGTGGCGGAACGAGCCGTTCGGGCTTGCCCTCCACCTCTTTGGCGAGCCCGAGTCGGACCGCGGCCTCCACCACGGCCTTGCGCCGCTCCTTGGCCAGGCAGTACACCGTGTGGACGTCGTCGACATCGGCGCCCGCCCCGGAGGTGGTCGCCGTCGGACTGGGCGCGGCCGTGACCTCCCGCACGGTGAGGATGTCCGCCTCCCGCACGGTGTGGACGTCCGCCGACGACGGCAGCGCCGACACCGACAGGAGCGTGCCGAGGCACACCAACAGTGCCCACCCTCTGAACCGCATCCCGCAACTCACCCGTATCCCCCCGTTCGCACTAGGGCTTGGCGGTATCGGCACTCACGATCGGTTCCCGCGGCAACCCGCAGAAGTCTTCCTGCTCGACTTCGTGGTGCTCTCCGCCTCGGTCCTCCCACCTGGCCCAGGCTCCGTTGGTCAGGTAGTAGAGCGCGTTGACGGTGAGGATCGCGGGACCGACGATGGCGACCGTCCCGGGGAAGTCCGGCTCCAGGGCGAGCGCCAGGATGATGGCCGTGATGCCGTTCTGCTGCCCCAGGCCCAACTGGACCCGGTCGCTTCGCCCGAGGCCGGAAATCAGCCGGGGAGCGATCCACAGGCCGATGACCACTTGGGCGCCGAACGCGGCGAGACCCAGCACGAATCCCCGCCAGGGAGCGATTCCCTCCGCGAGTAGCAGCCCGAGGACCGATGCGGCCAGTACGAAGGCGACGGAGACGGCTTTTTGGACCACGTGACCGTATCGGCCCACCCGCAGAAAGAGCCCGGCGACGGCCACCGCCGCCATCAGCATCCAGCCCGCCGCGACGGCGATCATCACCAGGGCGAGGACGAAGCTCGGGCCGTCGGACAGTCCTGAGCCCCGCCGGGACGTCGCCGTCGTGGCCCGGTGGATCCGCGCCCTGCGCCGCCACCAGCGGGGCACGCCCCAGAGCAACGCGACGGCGAGGAGCAGTACCAGATTCCAGCCGATGCCGGCCAGGAAAGCTGAGGAGCCCTCGCCGACCGTACCGGCCGCCGGTCCCCCCGAGCGGTCCGACAGCCGGAAGGCGAGCACGGAGAAGTACAGCGTGAGGAGGACGGTCATCGGATCGTCGAACGATGCCCAGGCCGCGAGCAGGGACTTGGCCCGGGGCGACATCCGACGGTTCTTGTTCATCGCCGCCACGGACAGCGGATCGATCTGGGCGACGGCGATCCCAAGAACGAGATACTCCGGTTTTCTGAAGACCAGAACCATCACCCCGGCGATCAAGAGGGCTTTGAGAAGGACCCCCAGGGTTACCGCCAGAACCAGGACACGAAGGTCGCGGCGCATTTCTCCGAGGTCAATGTCATGCGTACTTCCGTACAGCCCAATGGCGAGCAAGAAGCCGGCCAGATACAAATACCAAGGGGCGTGGACCAGTTCCTCCGCGCCGAGATTGTGGCCGACGGCCACGCCCACAGCAACGGCCCCCAGGGCGGCCAGGACGACCCGGGGCGGCGCAATCCCCTCAGTCACTCCCCTGGCCTGCCGTAACACGCGCACGCTCACCGCCGACCCTCCGTTCCCGTACCTCGATCTCCCCGCACAGGATCAGTGATCGAATATGAGTGAGCGGCTCCCTTTCCGCACCGGAAACCGCAGAACAGCACAGAAATTATCAACCGTGGAGCAGAAGGACTTGACGACCTTCTGTCAGTCCCGCCCATCATGCCGCAACAGGCCACAGAGCCACTCGACTTCTCCGAAATAACCACCGTCGCCACCCCCCGTTCTATCGGAACCCCCGGCTCCAATAGCTGGCTGACATCGGAAATCACCAGGCTTCCTCATTCATTCCCTGGCGTCCGAGGATCAATCGGCCATCGGGGTGGCACCGGAGGCTCGGGCGTACCGCCGGCGCCTCGAAAGGACTGCTGCCCGCACCCCGCGCTCCGAGGCCGTCCGATGCGACACGGACGCGGGGCGACAGGGTCCTCGATGGCGGGGGTACACGGACGGCGCGAGCGCGGTTTCCTTCGACCGCGGTGCGGGACCGGGACGGCGAACCCTGACACGTGACAGCACGAGACGAATGGAACGACACGGGACGGACGGGTGAGAAGGAAGATGTGGCGCCCGCCGGCCCCGTGCGTTCGCGCGGTCTGGCGCCATGTCAGTCGGTCCCCTTTCATGGAAGGCGGTACGCACCGGAGCGAGACGTCCACCCCGGTGCGCCATGACCCCGCAGGTCTCTTCACCGCCCGGGAGGTACCACCCATGACCGACCTCGACCCCGGCATCACCTTGGATAGCACTGGCGGTCCTCCGTTACACGAGCAGGCGGACGCTCTGCGTCAGGCCGGCCCCGCCGTTCGCGTCAGACTCCCGGAAGACGTGGTGGCCTGGTCGGTGACCCGTGGTGACGTGATCAAGAAATTGCTCTCCCATCCGGCGGTCTCCCGGGACGCGAAGCAGTCCAAGCCCGGCTACCAGCCGGGCGCCGTGGCCTGGCTGGTGCCGTGGGTGGACGCCGAGAGCATGTTCAACGTCGAGGGCCGTGACCACACCCGGCTCAGAAGGCTCGTCGGGCCCGTCTTCACCCCCCGACGCATCGACGCGATGCGCCCCCGGGTGGAAGCCGTCGTCAGCGAACTCCTCGACGCGCTGGAGGCACACGAAGGCGACGAACCCGTTGATCTGCGCGCGGCGTTCGCCTACGCCGTGCCCACCCGGGTGATTTGCGACCTCTTCGGTGTCCCCGCCGCCCAACGCCCGGCGATGCTGAAGTTGTTCGACGCGGTCCTGGCCACCGGGGTGGCGGCGGAAGACGCCGCGGCCGTCAACCATGGACTGGAAGTCGCGATGCGCGAACTCATCGAGACCAAGCGCAACCAGCCCGGGGAGGACATGACGAGTCTGCTGCTGGCCACGCACGAGGAGAGCGGCGATCGGCTGAGCGAACAAGAACTCGTCGACATGTTGAAGCTGATGCTCGGCGCCGGCAGCGGGACGTCCATCGCACTCATCGGGCACGCCGTCACGGAACTCCTCCTCCATCGCAGCCAACTCGACATCGTGTTGGACGAGCCGTCAGCCTGGTCCGATGTCATCGAGGAAACCCTGCGGCTGCATCCGTCCGTGATGCACATGCCGATGCGTTGGGCGACCGAGGACATCGACGTGGGCGAAGGCGTGGTGATACGCGCCGGGGACGCCATGATCATGGGATTCGGCGCCCCCGGCCGCGATCCCTCGGTCCATGACGCCCCCGACACCTTCGACATCCGACGCAAGGAGAGGTCCCACCTCGCCTTCGGCCACGGTATTCACTACTGTCTGGGCGCACCGTTGGCACGTCTCGAAGCCGCAGTGGCCCTCCCTGCCCTCTTCGACCGCTTCCCCGAACTGACGCTCGCGTCGCCTCCCCGGGAGTTGGAGCACCTCCACTCCTTCATCGGCAACGACGTCACCACACTGCCGGTTCGCCTCGGCCGTCCATCGCGTCAGGCGTAGGCAACAGAAGATCGGGAGACGCCCGGGGAGCTGGACTTCAGGGGGACTTCGGCTGGCAGAGGTCGAAGCTCGGTGAGGCCGTGCACTCGGTGAGGTACGGGATCACCCCGCTGCCGCGCACCACTTGGAGCACGGCCACCAGGGCCACGAGGACGAGCGCCACTGACAGGATCGCGGTCAGGGCCGAGGCCGTTCGCGCCGCGGCGAAGGTCTTGACCGCGTACCAGAGTGCGGCGACCCCACCGACCAGGGCGGTCAGATTGAGGTAGCTGTAGGCGGTCAGTTCGCCGTCGACGACGGTCGAGGACCGAAAGGTGATGCCGAGGACGAAGGGCAGGATCGCGATCAGGGCGAGAACCACGAGGGCTCGGATCGCACCGGCGGAGTTCCGTGGGGCTTCGAACACACGGTGATCCTACGCGGCGCCACACAACTCACCGCGGGCGAGGGACCCAGCGACGACTTGGGGCACGATGCACGAAGGCGGCTTGACCCTCACCTTGCGGGAGGCCGGATGGTGGGCGGCATGAGCGACTACTACAACGCGTTCGAGATCAGTCCCGTGCCCACTCCCGGACCGGATGCAGTTCCGCCGGAACCGTTCCGCGGCATCTACGGAATGCCGGCCTTCGCAACGATCCCCACGAGCGATCTGACGGCGTCGGTGGACTTCTGGATTCGTGGGCTCGGGTTCTTCGAGCTGTTCAGCATTCCCGGGAGCCTCGTACACCTGCGCCGGTGGGCGTTCCAGGACGTGCTCCTCGTCCCGGCGGAGAGCGTGCCGGAGCAGACACCTGCGTTGAGCCTCAGTTTCGCGTGCGTCCTCGACCAGGTCGATTCCCTCGTCGAGAACTGTCGTGCGCTGCGACCGAACGCGGTCGACGGCCTTCGGGACACCCCCTGGAACACCCGCGATGTGTCGGTGATCACGCCCGAGAACGTACGGATCGTCTTCACCGCGGCGAAGCCCTTCGATCCGGCCAGTCAGGAGGCCCGGAACCTCGAAGCCATCGGGATCACCCCGCCGGACGTCGGTCGCGGCGACAATGACGGACATGTCTGATGCCACTGCCGTCGACGGCCTGACCGTCGGTCTGGTCGCGACGCGTCTGGGCGTGACCGTCCGCGCGCTCCACCACTGGGATGAGATCGGTCTGGCGCAACCGTCGCTACGCACGGCTGCGGGATACCGGCTGTACACCGCCGGCGATCTGGAACGTCTCCACCGCATCGTCGTCTACCGGGAGATCGGTCTCGGTCTGGACGGGATCCGGACCGTCCTGGACGACTCGACCGCAGATGTGCCCGGCGCCTTGCGCGCGCAGCGCACCCGGGTTGCGGAACGCATCGACCGCCTCCAGCAACTCAGCGCCGGGCTGGATCGGATGATCGAGGCGCACGAGCGCGGGCTCCTGCTGACCGTCGAGGAACAAGCGGCGGTCTTCGGTCCCGGGTGGAATCCTGACTGGACGGCCCGAGCCCGCGAGCACTACGGGGACACAGCGCAGTGGTTGCAGTACGCCGAGGGTTCGGCCTCGCGCGGTGCGGAGGAATGGCAGGCCGTCGCGGATGCCGTGGCTGACCTCGATCGGGCCCTCGGGGAGGGAATGGACGCGGGCGTCCTCCCTGGTAGTCCGGAGGCGAATCACCTCGTCGAGCGACACCGGGACGTCTTTGCTGCGTACTTTCCCCTGAGCAGAGAGATGCAGGTCTGTCTCGGCCGCAGATATGAGGCCGATCCGGCCTTCGCCGCCCACTACGACGGCATCCGCGCCGGGCTCGCCTCCTGGTTCCGTCGCATCGTCGACGCCAGCGCCCGCGCCCACGGCATCGATCCCGACACCGCGACCTGGCAGTGAAACACGGGGGCGGAATCGGGGCCGGAAGCCTGCCGTTGCCTTGACCCACCGGTGGCCGGACCGCCCATCGCGAGCGGGCCTATCCCGATGCCCGCAGATCGGCCCAGACCACATGGCCTTCGGGGCTGCCCGACTCTCCCCAGATCTCGGCGAGGTGGGCCACCAGGTGCAGTCCCCGACCACCGGTGTCCAGGTCTGCGGACGGCGTCGCAGGGGGCAGCGGCATGCTCTGCTGCTCCGCATCGCACGGTCCCTGGTCCTGGACCTCGATCCGCACGACGGCCTTCGCAGGACCGTGTCCCTGGACGAGCCTGACGGTGAGGACGACCGTCCCCCGAGCGTGCAGCAGTGCGTTGGTCACCAGTTCCGAGGTAATCAGACAGGCGTCCTCGTCCATGTCGTCCAGATTCCATCCGGTCAACTGGTGTCGCACGAGGCGACGGGCCGTCGCAACGGCCGTGAGGTCCGGGGCGAGGTGCCAGGAGAACACGGCCCCGGCGGAAGGGTGTGCCGGTACGTCTACGGCACCGGCGGCACCGATGGCGGCCCGGCGGGCAGGGCCGGGTTCCCATAGTGCATCGATGTGCACGGTGGGTGAGGGCCGACGGCGGAAGCACGTCATCACGGCACCCGGGGCCGTACCGACCTCGCCCTTCGTGCGGCGCGGGGTCCGGTCGAGGGGAGTGAGATCCAGATGGGCGTCGAGCATGGTGATTCCTCTCCCTCCGGGGCCGTCGGCCGAGTCCGTACGGACCTGAGAGGTCCGCTTATCTCAGGCTCCCCGCGGAGGGACGCCGATCACAGAGCGCGGGCGGGCTCTTCATGGCGCATCCGCCAATCAAAGAGAGCGATACCTCTTGACAAGGAAGTAAATGCGCCTTTTGTAAGGATCCGAGTGCCATACGAGGCATCGAATGGTCCACTCGACAGGGGCACCCGGGCAGCCACTGCCAGGCAGTAGGCATTCCGGGGGCGAATCAGGGAAAGGACCCCTGCGGCGATCGACATCGGAGGTACGAATGACCCAGCGACCGACTCCCGCGGCAGAGCTCTTCGACGCACTGGGACTGGAATACGAACATGCGTTCGGTAAGGCTCCGGCGCATCAAGCGGCGCTGGCCTGGCTGATCGAGCGCCTGGCTCCCGCCAGCGAGGTGCTCGACATCGGGAGTGGCACCGGGCGACCCACCGCTGAGACACTCGCCGACGCGGGCCATCGGGTCCTCGGCGTGGACATCTCCCTGGGGATGGTGGAAATCGCCCGCCACCAGGTGCCGAACGCGTCCTTCCGCCATCAGGACGCCCGCACCTTGGATCTACCCGAAGCGAGCATGGACGCCGTCTGCGCCTTCTATCCGTTCCTCCAGATGCCGCGGTCGGACCAACAGGACCTCGTCCGGAAGATCACCCGTTGGCTTCGCCCGGGGGGCCATCTGCTGGCCGCGACCGTGGCCTTGGACGTGGAGGGCGCAGCCGGCCGGTGGATGGGGCACGACGTGGAGGTGACGAGCTTCGCCGCGGAAGCCTTCACCGCACTCCTGGAGGCCTCGGGTCTTGAGGTCCTGCGGACCGAGGAGCTGGACTTCACCCCTGCATCGGAAGGCGCAATCACCGAGCCGCAGGTGTTCGTGTACGCCAGGAGGCCGTGAGCGGGTACGCAGGAGGCCGTGGGCGGTTACGCCACGAGGTAGCGAGCGGGCGCGCACCGGAAGAACGCCCCCCACCTGCACCTGCACCTGCACCTGCACCTGCACCCACCGTCCTCGGCCCATGCGCACGGCACCCCCGATCGACCTGCGCCTTCGATGCCCCGACCGGAGGGGGATCAAGCCATTTCGCCATAGGTGGGTTTTGCCTGGTTTCTACATCTTCGCAGTAGAATCCCCCTGTATACACGCCACGGGGTGAGGTTCTGCACCCCGGACCGGGACGGCCCGAGCCACGATGTCCGGGCCGCCCGGTGACCAATCGGCGCGGGAGGGCCGCATGGACGGATCTGACGAATCCCAGGGCGGCGCTCGCGCCGGGGACTCCGTGGACCGACGGTTCGTCCTGTTCATGGACTACAGCCCCGCGTTCTCCTTCCTCGCGGACCGCGAAGACCGGCTGCTGTGGGTCAACGAGACCTTTCTGCGCTGGCTGGACCGCCCCCGCGAAGAAGTGCTCGGCGTCCACCCCGACGAACTCCACGGTCCGGGTGCCGCCGAGCAGTTCTCGCCCTCCACCGAACGCGTCATCACCACCGGCCGGCCCCTGAGCATGGAGCAGACGATCCAGCTCGCCGACGGTTCCGCCATGTTCCTCGTCGGCCACAAGTTCCCCGTACCGCAGCCGGACGGCACGGTGTTGGTGGGCGGCACGTTCGTGGACATGACCGCCCGGGTGAAGGCCGAGCGGGCCTGGACCGAGGCAGAGGAACGCTTTCGCACCTTCATGCAACTGTTGCCCGCGCTCGCTTACACCAAGGACTCCCGATTCCGCTACACCTGGGCCAACCCCGCGTTCCTCCGTGCCGCGGGCAAGGAACTCTCCGAGATCATCGGCAGACGCACCGATGAGTTCCGGTCTGCCGGGCCACCCCAGAGCGACGAGGAGGGCGAGGAATCGGCGGTCATCGCGGACGGTCGACCCCGCTCCTTCAGAACCAGGTTCACCCGGGCGGACGGGACGCTCGGCCATGCCTTCGGCTACCGATTCCCGTTGTCGGAACAGGGCGATGACACCGTCGGAGGGGTCTTCCTCGACCTCACGGAGGAGATGGCGGTCCGGGACCGGATGGTCGAACGCGAGAGCCGGTTGGGCACCCTCTTCGAACGCTCTCCTGTGGGCATCGCCGTCATCGATCTGGACGGTGCGCTCACCGAGGTCAATCCGGCGTTCGCGGCCCTCCTGGAATCGGGCGCGGCCGAACTCCAGCGGATGGGCGTGACCGACATCGCGCCCGACGGATCGGACTCCTGGGGACGGTCAGTGTTGCGGGAACTGCTGGAGGGCAGGCGTTCACAACACCGGGTCGACACCGAGCTGATCCGTCCCGTGGACGGCTCATCCGTCCCGGTCTCCCTGCTGCTCACCCTGGTTCACGACTCCGCGGGCGACCCCCAGGAGTTCATCGCGATGGCGAGCGGACGTCCCGCCTCGCCGTCCGTCGACGCCTCGCGCTGGTCGGACGACGAGGTGACCATCCTCCAACTGGTGGCGGCAGGAGCATCGGACTCCCAGGTGGCACGGGAGCTCGGCATGGGCGAATCGACGGTGCGCCTGCGCCTCGGTGCTCTCAAACGCAGACTCCGTGCCAGGAACCGGGCGCATCTGGTCGCCCGCGCCTATCAAGCAGGTGTTCTCGCGACCGCACAGGGCTGAACACCGGCCAACACCTACGGCATTCAAACCCCCCGGGGCGAAGAGGCCGGATTCCGTGGGTTCCTCGACTTCTCCGTGACCTTGCAACCTCCTCGCAACGTGCAGCCGTGTTGACTGAATTCCTGCGTCGGTAGTGTGCCGACCATGATCCAAAAGAGCAGATGGTCGCATCGTCACCAGGCGGGCCGTCGTCTCGTTCTGGCCGGTCAGCAGGGCGGCGAGGGTGATCACGGTCAACCACACGGCGCATTGAGCGAGGTGAGTCATCCACCGCTGAAAACCGGTGGTGGGGCCACCGATGGGTAGCCGAATGGCTGGATGCCCATGGGTGGGCGGACCAGGGCCTCGGAGCGGAGTCGGCGCCGCTCCGGGGTCCCGGCCCTCCTGCGACTGGTCGTACGACATCCCGAGAGATGCCGTACGCCTACGTCATCCGGTACTCGAAGAGACCGGTTCCAGCACGAAGACCGGGATCTCCCGGTCCGTCTTCTCCTGGTACTGCGCATAGTGCGGGAACACCGCAACCGCCCGCTCCCACCACGCGGCCTTCTCCGGGCCGGTGACCTCCCGGGCGACCATGTCGCTGCGCGCCGGGCCGTCCTGGAGTTCCACCAGCGGATTGACTCGCAGGTTGTGGTACCAGAGCGGATTCTTGGGTGCTCCCCCGATGGATGCGACCGCGGCGTAGCGGCCTTCGTGCTCCACCCTCATCACCGGTGACTTGCGGAGCTTGCCGCTCTTGGCACCGCGATGGGTGAGCACGACCACCGCCATCCCCTGGATCGACGTCCCCTTGGTGCCTCCGGAGCTCTCGTACAACTCAACCTGGTCGCGCACCCACTTCTCGGGGCTCGGCTCGTACTCGCCCTCCAGTGGCATGTCATCCATCCCGTCCTCGTACGCTCGGCCCTGGGGCCTCGGTCAGGGGATCAACGTGTCAGAGCGGCCTGTTGGTTCCGCGGCAGCGATGAACAGCGCGCGCCGATGGCCGAGGAGGAACCCACCGACGGCGGACATCCGTACGATCATCATGAAGTCCTGACGTCGTCGGGCGGGACCTCAGGGGTGCAGACTGCTCACGACCTCGGCGGTGGCGGCGACGCCTTCGTAGATGGTGGGGGCCATGCTGGTGCTGGCCAAGAAGAATCCGAGCAGGGCGCAGACCAACGCATGGGAGAACTTCAGCCCGCCACTGCGCAGAAAGACCGCCGCGAGCACCACCAAGAGCAGTACCACCGAGATCGAAATGGCCATCGCCAACCTCCTGTACCGTGCCGGAATTGCGGCATTCGGCCGTCAGTCTGGCGCAGCCGGGGGCCCTGGGCCGGCAGTGGCACGTCGGCCGTACGGGTGGTTGCCGAACGGTCCGGCGGTACGGCAGGTGATCCGCCCTGGAACCGCGCGGCGTTGGGGAGTCGACGTTCGAAACGGTGCGGCGGAGTGCCGAGCGACGGACCGCGGCCGGGGGCGACGGCCCGTCGCTCGCGCTGTCTCCTCAGCCGGCCGTCAGGGAGCAACGGCCTGCCCGTCGGGTCAGATGGATGGCTTCTCCCACACCGAGACGTGCTGACGGCTCTCGTTCGTGAACGGTTCCCGTGACCACCCCTCCCACCTGTCGCGCAGTCGCAGTCCGGCGAGTTGGGCCATCAGGTCCAGTTCGGCCGGCCATACATAGCGGAACGGGATGGACGTGTGTTGGGCGCGGCCTGACTCGGCCACGGTGACGTAGTTGGAGCTCATGGCCTGGGTGGCGACGTCGTAGGTGTCGAACGCCCATCGCGTGGCGCTGATGTGGAACGGTACGGCTCGCTGGCCCGGTGGTAGGAGGCGCAGCTCGGGCACGCCCACTTCGATGACGAACCGGCCACCGGGTCGCAGTTGGGCGGCGGCGTTGCGGAAGCAAGCCACTTGCGCGTCCTGCGTGGTCAGATTGTTGATCGTATTGAAGACGAGGTAGGCGAGCGTGAAGTGGTCCCCCACGCGCGTGGTCGCGAAGTCCCCCATCGTGATGTCGATGGCGGCACTGCCCTGCTTGGCCCTCAATCGGTCGACCATGGCCCGGGACAGATCGATGCCGTGGACGGGAACCCCACGGGCAGCCAGGGGCAGTGCGATCCTTCCGGTGCCGATGCCGAACTCAAGTGCCGGGCCGGTGCCGGCGAGTTCGGCGAGCAGGTCGACCGTCGGGTCCACGGAGGTCGGATCGAACCTGCCGGCATGCGAGTCGTCGTAGGTGGCCGCGATCGTCTCTCCGAAGTATCCGTCGTTTTCGTGCATCGGAAGAAGCTATCGAGCCCGGCCGGTGGAACGCCCCTGGATTTCCGACGGTAGCGCGGTCCACTGCGTTGGGATTGTTCTGCCGAGAACGGTCACCGGAGCACGACACCACCAGGTCCGCAGGCCACTTGGCTCCGCCAGGGGGGTCAGCCGCCCTCGACGATGTCGGACCAGTGGATCGTTCGATCGCACCAGCGCTCCAGCAGCACCCGATCGTGTCCCACGGCGAGAAGGGCGGCGCCACTCTGCCGGCGGTACTCCTCGACGACGGCGACGAGCGCGGCCGTGGTCGAGGCGTCCAGCATCGCGGTCATCTCGTCGCACACGAGCCATCGTGGCCGCAACACGAGGGCGCGGGCGAGACAGGCGCGCTGCAACTGACCGTCGCTCACCTCGTGGGGGCGGCGGTTGAGCAGTTCCTCGGTGAGCCCGACCGCTGCGGACAGTTCCTTGATACGCGGCGCGACCTCGGCGCGGCGCCCCGTGGCCCGCAGGGGTTCCGCCATCAGGTCCTTCAGCGGAAGCCGGGGATCGGCGGAGAGCCGGGGCTGTTGGAACACCACACCGATGGCGGTGCGCTGCGCGCGGGGTGCCGAGTGTCGCCAGCCGTCGACCGGTCGACCGTCGATGCGCACCTGGCCCGTGTAGGGGCGGTGCAGCAGAGCGGCGACCTTCGCGAGGGTGGACTTGCCGCAGCCGCTCGGGCCGAGCAGTCCGATGGACTCGCCCTGGTCGAGGGCGAGGGACACACCCCGTACCGCGGGTGCGCGGCGGTCGTAGCCGGCGGTGATCTCATGGAGTTCAAGCACGGCGGCGCTCCTGACCGGTGGACGAGAGGGGTTGGGGGTGGTCCGACCGGCGCATATCTCTTCGGCGGACGCACTGCGGAACGCGGCCCGAGGCGGCATCAGTGGGACGGCGCGCCCGGGTGGTGGCGAATGCGGGACGCGTCCGCCCGGCGACGCGCCGTACACATCGGCCGGACGCCGGCCTGTCGGCACGCCGACCCGTACCCGTGCTGGTCGGGTGCGACCTAGGCATGTGCCGATTCCTGCTCCGTCGCGGACATCACCGGGTGATGGCAGGCCACCTGTGCCGTCAGTGCCGGGCGTGTTCCGCAGAGGTCCGTGGCGCGGTCGCAGCGTGCCGCGAATGCGCAGCCGTCAGGGAGGTCTCCGAGTTCCGGCGGCATTCCGGGAATTGCGGTGAAGTCACGTTCGGGGAGTGCGGCGAGCAGACCGCGCGCATAGGGGTGGCGGGGTCCGGGTGTCCCGAAGAACGACGTGGCGTCGGCGAGTTCGACGATTCGCCCTGCGTACATGACGGCGATCCGGTCGGCGATGCGTTCGGCAGCCGCAAGATCGTGCGTGATCATAAGGAGGGCACGGCCGTCGTCGGTGTGACGGCGCAGTTCGTCGGCGGTGCGGTCCACGAGGTCCCGGTCGAGTCCGGTGGTGGGCTCGTCGGCAAGGAGGAGCGGCGCGTCGCCGATGAGGGCGAGGGCGGTCGCGGCGCGTTGCGCCAGTCCTCCGGAGAGCTCGTGCGGATGTCGGTCGAGGTGGCTCACCGGGAAGGCGGCGCGTTCGGCCGCTGCCACGGCGGCGGTGCGCAGTTCGCGTCGGGGGGTGTCGGTGAGTGCGCGCAGGGTCTCTTCGAGTTGTGCGCCGACGGTCCGTACGGGTGTGAGGTGGGCGGCCGGGCTCTGCGGTACGAGTCCGATGAGCCGTCCGCGCACCTGGCGGGCGAGGGTTCGTTCGTCCGCACCCAGCAGCTCGATGCCGCCGACCCTGGCGGTGCCCGCGGTCTGGGCGTTGCCGGGCAACAGGCCGAGCAGTGCGGAGGCGAGGACGGACTTTCCGCAGCCGCTCTCGCCGACGAGGACCAGGCACTCCCCCGGCGCCAGGTCGAAGGAAGCGGAGGTCACGGCGGCTATGTGTCGGCCGCCGCGCATCCGGAAGCGTACGGAGAGGTCGCGTACGGACAGTACGACGCTCACAGCATCAGCTCCGATCGGCGGCGTGGGTTGATGCGGTCCCGCCAGATGCCGGCGAGGCCGGCGATGGCGAGGGTGGGGACGATCAGGAAGAGACCCGGGAAGAGCGTGGGCCACCAGTCGCCGGCCAGGAGCGAGCTCCGTGCGGTTTGCACCAGATTGCCGAGGCTCGCTTGATGGGTGGGGAGGCCGAGTCCGAGGAAGGAGAGCGCGGATTCGTGCCACATGGCGTGCGGCACCATCAACACGGCCGCGAGTCCGGCCTGGGGCAACACGCCGGGGAGCAGATGGCGGAGGGTCACCCGACGGCGGGACGCGCCGCCGGAGATCGCCGCGTCGATGTGGGGTCGGGAGCGCAGCGACAGCACTTCCGAGCGCACGATCCGTGCGGTGGAGAGCCAGTGTGTGAGGGCCACGGAGATGACGACGGGCCACACACCGGGGCGGAACATCGCCACGATGAAGATGCCGAGGAGCAGGTGCGGTACGGAGGCGAAGGTGTCGACGAGCCGCATCACCACTCGATCGGTCCACCCGCCGAAAGCTGCCGCTGCGGCTCCGACGAGGGTGCCGATGACGGTGGCGACGAGGGCCGCCACGAGTCCTACGAGCAGGGAGATCCGCAGTCCGTAGATGCACCGGAGAAGCAGGTCACGGCCGACGTCATCGGTGCCGAAGGGGTGCTCCCAGGACGGCGGCTGAAGTTTCATCGACAAGTCGACCGATTGTTCGTCGAGCTGCACGATGGGCGGCACCAGGAGGACTGCGAGGGCCACCAGTGCCACGATCACGGCCGATGACCAGAGTCGAACGGTGCGGGTGGAGCGGCGGGTGCGCCCGCGCGAGCGCCAGGCGGTGGTGGGCAGAGTGTCAGCCATCGAAGCCCACTCTCGGGTCGGCCAGTCCATAGAGCAGATCGGAGAGGAGGTTGCCGAGGAGCACGGCGGCGGTCGCCAATACGGTGAGTGCGGCCAGCAAGGGGAAGTCGACGGAGGTGGCGGCGGTGACGGTGGCCGCGGCGATGCCGGGCCAGCTGAAGACCGTCTCGACCAGCAGCGCCCCGGTGATCAGCTCCGGCACGCGCGAGCCGACGAGGGTGAGCATGGGCAGCATCCCGGAGCGCAGGGCGTGGCCGAGGAGCACGGTCCGTTCGCTCAGCCCGCGGGCGCGGGCGCCGCGGACGGGGTCCTCGTCCAACGCGTCCGAGACGCCTTGGCGTACGTAGAGGTAGAACCACGGCATCTGGGAGACGCCGAGGACGGCCGACGGCAGCACCAGATGGGTGGCGACCTGGTCGAAGGTGACGACGTCGCTCGCGGTGTCGGTGAGCCCACCGGCGGGGAGCACACCGAGTTCGAGGGCGAAGAACCAGATGGCGAGCAGCCCGAGCCAGAAGGCGGGTGCGGCTTCGAGGGTGTAGGCGGCCGAGCTGACGGCGCGGTCGAGCAGGCCGCCCGGGCGGCGGCCGGCCAGGACACCGAGCGCGGTCCCGACGAGGATGGCGATCACGAAGGCGGTGACGGCGAGCAGCACCGACCAGCCGATGCGTTCGCTGATGACGTCGACGACGGGTTGGCGCATCACGCTGGAGTCGCCGAGGTCGCCTTGGAGTGCGTTGGTGAGCCAGTTCCACCAACGGTTGACGAAGGGCTCGTCCGCGCCGAGGTTCGCGCGGATCTCCGCGAGCGTCTCCTCGCTCGCGGTGAGTCCGGCGGTTCCGGTGTACGCCTTGACCGGGTCGAAGGGCGAGGCGGCGGCGACGGCGAACACGCCGAACGTCACCGCCAGCACGATGGGCAGGGCGAACAGCGCACGCCGCCCCGCCATCCGTGCCATCGCCCGCCAGGGGAGGCGGCGTCGCGACACGGACACCGCCTCCTGCTCGACGGGGTGGTGCTTCACTTCTTCGGGGTCCAGTCCTCGACGTTCCACCAGGGGCCGGAGGCGAGGCCGTGGTCGTGCGGCTCGACCTGGTTGGTCAGTTCCTCCCACTGGTCGTCGACGACATAGAGGTGGTCGATGTGCGTGAGGAAGGTGTAGCCGGGGTTCTTCACCAGCTCTCGCTGGACCGTGTCGTACGCGGCCTTCCGCACGGCCTTGTCGGCGCTTCTGCGGCCGTCCTGGAGCGCCTTGTCGACGACGGGGTTGTCGTACCAGGCCATGTTGTTGAAGCCGTCGCCCGCGAGGGACGAGGTGAGCAGCAGGTACTGGTCGAAGTCGGGGTCGCCGGGGGCTCCGCCGCCCGCGAGTACGGCGTCCTGCTTCATCCTCGGCTCGATCACCTCCCAGGTGCCGGCCTGGGTCTTGATCGAGATGCCCGCCTTCTTGGCGTCGGAGGCGTACGCGAGGGCGTGGTCCTGGCGCAGCTTGTCACCGGAGACGTACCAGAGCGGGAACTCCGCGCGCACCCCGTCCTTGACGCGGATGCCGTCGCCGCCCGGCTTCCAGCCCGCGTCATCGAGGATCTTCTTGGCCCGGGTGAGGTCGTGGGTGCGTTCCGTGCCCTGGGCGAACCACTCGCTGCCGGTCGGCACCGGGCCGTAGGCGGGCTTGCCGGCGCCTTCGAGGATCTTGTCGACCATGGTCTGGCGGTCGACGGCGACGTCGAGTGCCTGGCGGACGGCGGTGTCACCGGTGACCTTGTTCCCCGTGGGGAGGGTGACGGTCCGGTAGTCGTACGTGGTGGCCGCGTGGGTCTTCTTGGCCTTGTCGTTCTTGAAGCCCGCCGCGAGGTTCGGCGGGAGGATGGCGCCGTCCAGGTCTCCGGCGCGCAACCGGGTGGCGCGGACGTCGTCGTCCTTGATGATGGCCATGGTGAACTTCTTCACCTCGGGCGCGCCGCCCCAGTAGGAGGGGTTGGCCTTGAACTGGATCTTCTCGCCCTTGGACCAGTTGGTCAGGACGTACGGACCGGTACCGATCGGCTTGGTGGTGAAGGGGCCGGTGTTGACGTCCTGACGGCCGGCTATGTGCTCGGGTGCGATGGGGAGCACGGTCCGCTGGGCGAAGGGCGCGTAGGGGTACTTCAGGGTGAAGACCACGCTGTCGTCGCCGCTGGCCTTGACGTCCTTGATCGCGTCCAGTTCCGAACGGGAGGCGTTGTTGGTCTTGGCGTCGAGGATCGTGCGATAGGTGAAGACGACGTCCTTGGAGGTGAAGGGCTTGCCGTCGCTGAACGTCACCCCCTTGCGCAGGGGGTAGGTGTAGGTCAGTCCGTCGGCGCTGATCGTGGGGAGGGCCGACGCCAGGGCGGGCCGGAGCTTCATGTCGGCGTCGAAGGTGAGCAGCCCGTCGAAGATCTTGGAGTTGCCGTCCTTGCCGAAGCCGAGGAGGGGGCTGAGGCTCTCGGGCTCGTAGGCGATGCCGACGACGGCCGACTCTCCGGCGCCCGCGGCTCCTGCGTTGCCGTCGCTCGGGTTGGAACAGGCGGCAACGCCCGTCAGCGCCGCGACGGTGGCGATGGCCGCCAGGCCGCGTATCGATCGTGTCGACCTGACGTGGCCGGTCGCTCGGGTCGGTCGGGCGAACATGACTCCCACCCCTACTGAAGATCAGCTGTTATTACAAAGCGCTCGCAATTAAACAGCACGGATAAGGGTGTTAGGTACACCGGATCCGGGTCGGGTGCTGGTCAGGACATCCGGACGATCAGGATCGTCGGGTCCGATGCCGTCTTCACGAGGCGAACAACGCGTGCCCAACGGAGCCAGCTCGGAGCAGAAGCAGAGCAGGGGCCGAGCAGGGGCCGAGCACGAGCAGAGCGTGCGGATGCGCCCGACGCCGGGTGGAGTGGCATCGGGGGCATCCCGTGGTGCTTCCGCCGAACGGACCGGGCATCGCCCTGCCCCCGGGCATCGCGGGTCAGCGCGTCAGCGGGTCAGCGGGTCAGCGGGTCAGCGACCGAACACCTCGAAGGTGACCGCGGGCTTCCCGCCGAAGCGTGCTCCCGCGGCTTCGGCCGCACCGATCAGGAAGGAGCGGCAGTACTCCTCGGGGTCTTCGTCGGTGAGCACGTCGATGTAGGTCCGGTGCTCCAGCAGGGACTGGACGGAACGCTCCAACCCTGCGCTGGCGTCCACCGCGTGGGTGGGACTGGTGGACCCGGCCACCGCGACCCAGTGGACCCCGTTCCACGGTTCGAGACCCTGCTCGGTGATCAGTTCGGGGAAGATCCACCGGTTGCCCGCGTCCGCGGCGGCGTCCAGCGTGGCCCGCCCCACCGCACGGTGATCGGGAGTGTTCCACGCGGTGCCGCCCCAGGTGTCCCGGTGGTTCAGGGTGACGACCAGCTCCGGACGGTGGCGCCGGATGGCGGCGGCGATGTCCCGCCGCAGGGCGGTGCCGTACTCGATCACTCCGTCCCGGTGGTCGAGGAACTCCACGGTCGACACGCCCACGACAGCCGCGCTCGCCCGCTGTTCCCGCTCCCGCAGGGGTGCGCACTCGGCGGGCGGGATGGTGTCGATGCCGGCCTCGCCACGGCTGGCCAGGAGATAGGAGACGTCCCGTCCGCCGTCGGTCCACACCGCGATGGCCGCGGCGCAGCCGTACTCCAGATCGTCGGGATGGGCGACGACGGCGAGGGCGCGCTGCCAGTCCTGCGGCATGGGGAGCAGTTGGTCGGTTGCGGAGTGGTCCGCGAGCTCGGTCATGCGCGCACAATACGGCGCCGCGCGGGCTCGGCGCCGTATCACGTCGTTCCTAGACCTCGTCCCTGACCAGCGCGATCAGTCGGTCCAGGACCTTGGGGCCGCCCGCGCGCAATCCGTCGTGTTCGAATTCGTCGGTGACCCAGGTGCGCAGCCCGCGGATGGTACGGGCGGTGCTCAGGGAGTGCTCTGTGTCGACGTACATGTCGTCGTGGTAGACGGCCGCCGCGACCGGCACCCGGTTGGCGGCCAGCCGGTCCGCGTCGTACAGCGGTTCCCAGTCGGTGCGGGCGGCCAGGAGTTCGGCGGTTTCGCGCAGGGGGCGCAGGGCCGGGTCGGTCTCGAAGTGCCACGGGTGGATGGTCTCGCCGGTGAACAGGAGCGGGGAGTCGCTGGCGAGCGCGGTGGCGGCGTCGAACTGCGGGAACTCGGCCCGTACGCGTTCGGCGGCCCATCCGGTCGGCTCCTTGCCCTGGCCGTAGATGGCTTCGTGGAGGACCGCGTAGAGGGGGTGCCCGGCGAAGGAGAGGGTGCCGAGGACCGCTTCCTGGAAGGCGTCGGAGAGTTCATGGCGGTCGCCGACCCTCACGAAGGCACCTTCGAGCAGGTAGTGGAGCTGGTGGCTGCCGTCGCCGCCGCCGAGGAGGATGCCCAGGGACTGGAACGCCTCGGGGGTGAGGGTGTAGCCGCCCGGCAGGACCGGGCGGTGTTCGGCGAGGTGGGCGGCGATGCGCCGGGCGCGGCGCACGTCCTGCGGATAGCGGGCGTAGTGGGCCTCCGCCTTCCGCTGGATACGGGGGTAGGCGGCGCGGTAGACGTCATCGGCGTGGGCGTTGAGGGAGGGCAGTCCCCCGGTGATGAAGACTTCGCGCAGGCCCTCGGGCGCGCTGGACAGGTAGTGGGTGGCGCAGAACCCGCCGAAGCTCTGCCCGAGGACGCTCCAGGAGGCACCGTCGGTCAGATGGGGCCTGATCGCTTCGCAGTCGCGCACGATGCTGTCGGCACGGAAGTGTGCGAGGTGGGCGGCCTGGGCCTCGGCGTCCCCGCGGGCTGCGAGCGTCTGACGGTTCTGTGGGGTGGAGCGTCCGGTGCCGCGCTGGTCGAGGAGGAGCACGCGGTAGTCCTGGACTGCGCGCCCCAACCAGGCGCTGCGACCGGCGAACCGACGGGCGCCGAATCCGGGGCCGCCCTCCAGATAGACGAGCCAGGGCAGTGCGTCGGCGGCCCGCGCACCAGCAACCACTTCGCGCCCGAAGAGTTCCACCTGTTCGCCGTCGGGATCGGCGTGGTCGAGCGGCACGGTAAAACGACGGTCCGTGAGGACGACTCCGGGCTGGCGGTAGCTGGTCACTGCTGCTCCTGTTCTCTGCATGGCGCTCGCCCATGGGATCACACGGGTACGCGAGCGGAGGGACAGGGTCCGATCTGCGGCGATGTGCGCGAAGACGCGGTGACTCGTACAGTCGCCGCCCGTGTGCGGCTCGGATGGCGGACTCCTACCGTGGAGGAATGATCCGGTTCGAGCAGGTCAGCAAGGTGTACCCGGACGGCACCACCGCCGTCGACGGCCTCTCCTTCGAGGTCGCGAAGGGCGAGCTGGTCACGCTGGTCGGACCCTCGGGGTGTGGAAAGACGACCACGATGATGATGGTCAATCGGCTGGTCGAGCCGACCACCGGCCGGATCTTCGTCGACGGTGAGGACATCTCCGCCGTCGACCCGGTGCAGTTGCGACGCCGCATGGGCTACGTGATCCAGCAGGCGGGGCTGTTCCCGCACCGAACGGTTCTGGACAACACCGCGACCGTGCCCGCACTCCTGGGCTGGAAGCGTGCCAAAGCCCGGGCGAGGGCCGCGGAACTGCTGGAGCTCGTCGGTCTGGACCCCTCGGTGTACGGGCCGCGCTATCCCTCGCAGCTCTCCGGCGGGCAGCGCCAGCGGGTGGGAGTGGCGCGAGCGTTGGCCGCTGATCCGCCCGTACTGCTCATGGACGAACCGTTCGGCGCGGTCGATCCGGTGGTGCGGGAACGGCTGCAGAACGAGTTCCTGAAGCTCCAGGCAACCGTGCGCAAGACCGTGCTGCTGGTCACGCACGACATCGAGGAGGCGGTCCGCATGGGCGACCGCATCGCCGTGTACGGCCAGGGACACATCGAGCAGTTCGACACGCCCGCCGCCGTGCTGGGCACGCCCGCGACCGCCTACGTGGCCCAGTTCGTGGGCTCGGACCGGGGACTCAAACGGCTCTCGGTCACCACCATCGAGGAGGAGGACCTCGAACAGCCGCCGCTCGCCCGTCTGGATGAGGCCGCGCGGACGGCCTCGTCCCGTCTCAAGGCGGATCAGGCCCGGTGGGCGGTCGTCACCGACGGGAACGGCGAGTTGCACGGCTGGGTGTCTGCCGAGGCACTGGCGATCGCGGGCGAGGAGGGCACGGTCGGGGATCTGGCCCGCCGCATGGAGGCATGGGTTCCGTTGGGGGCCCCGTTGAAGCAGGCGTTCAGCGAGATGCTCCAGTACGACGCCGGGTGGGTGGCCGTGGTCGACGGGTCCCGGTTCGTGGGTGTCCTGACCCCCGCGAAGTTGCACGAGGCGCTGCGCCGCTCGGTGGACGCGGACGAGCGCGGGGTGGGGCGGGACGAGGTGGACTTCACTTCGGTATCGGATGTCTAGTGTGATGCGCCTGAAATCCCCAGTGTTAGACCTGCTTGGTTGTGTGGTGGTCGGGCCTGACCTTGGCGAGGTAGTCGGCGAGGGAGTGGAG
>NZ_JBEXVD010000020.1:0-151858 GCF_040638655.1 Streptomyces sp. NPDC005963
GCGGGCCCGACTCCGTGAACTCGTCGACCGGGCGGCCCAGGGACTGCTTCCTGCCCGAACGGTCTCCCCCAAGCGACCGCAGCCGCAGTTCTCACGGCCCCGTCAAGAATTCCACCAGCAGCCTGTTCACCTCCGCCGGGCGTTCCAGGTAGCCGAAGTGCCCGGTGTCGGCGACCACCTCCAACCGGGCGCCGGGAATGGCCTGCGCCATCTCCTCGCCCAGATGCGGCGGGGACAGCCGATCGTCCGCGAACGAGACCACCAGGGTCGGCGCGGTGATCGCGGCGAACGCGGACACGCTCGGCGGGAACCCCGTGAGCGCCGCGGCGAACTGTGCCCGGACCCCTGCCGAGGGCGTCGCCGGGGCCATGCCCAAGATGGCGAGCCAGTCCTCCGCCTCGATCTCCTCCCGCAGACTCGCCGGTGACAGGTTCGCCAGCGCACCGAGTGCAGCCCGCACCTCCTCGGGCAGGACGACTCCGTGGTCGTGCAGGGCGATCTGGGCGTGCGAGAACGCCGAAAGGGCCGCGTCCGTACGTCCGCGGGTCGCCAGTACGGCCAGCCGCCTGACGAGATCGGGTCGGGTCAGCGCCAGGTGCTGGGACACCCGTGCACCGAGGGAGGTCCCCACCACATGCGCCGGGCCTCCGGCCACCTTCTCCACCAGGCCCGCGAGGTCGTCGGTGAGGTCATCCAGGGTGAAACCCCCGGGGCAGGGCGAGCTGCCGCCCACACCCCGGGCATCGAAGATGATCACCCGCAGTCCCGCGGCGACCAGCGCGGGCACCTGATGCGCGCGCCACACCCGCCCCGGCGACCCCGCCCCCATGACCAGCACGACGGGTTCCCCGCTGCCGAACTCCTCGTACGCCAGGGTGGTTCCACCGAGGTCGATGGTCTGCGTCATGCGCCCGTCCTCTCGTTCTCCGTGACCGCTGCGGCGAGCGCGGTGAGCGCCCCCCGCCACAGGGCGGCCAGATCATGGATGTCCCCCGCGTCACAGATGCCGGGGTCGTACCGCCACAACGCCTCCACCACCGGACCGTCCGGCCCGGGATGGATCGCGCAGATGACCTCCAGCGGATACGGCTGGGCCGCGTCCGGCTCGCTGTCCTGCGGGAAGACCTCCCGCAGTGCATCGTCGACCACCAGCGTCCACGGCCGGTCGTCATCGACGGCCACGACCTGGTCCAACCGGCCCAGATAGCTGAAGAACACCTCGGCCTCCACGGCGACCGCAGCACCTAGCAGACCGTGGTCGAACCCGCCGTGCGGCACGGCCGCCAACTCTCCCGCTACCTTCCGCAACAGCAGCAGTGCGGCCCCACCGTCGGCCTGCGCACCCTCGGAGGTCAGCCGCTGGTTCGCCCCCGCATCCAGGACCACGGGGTGGAACACATTGAACCAACCCACGGTCCGTGAGGTGTCGACGGTGCCGTCGACGAAGGGGCCGACCAGGTCGTCCCGTCGTCCGTGCCCCTCCCGCACCACGGTCAGTCCGCTGTCCACCGGATGCCCGTGGCGCTCCCGCCAACTGGCTTCGGCGAGCGCCACCGCCGTGAGCAGCGCACCTTCGGGAGTGGTGAGCGCCGAACGCAACAGTGCCGCCGTGGTGGTCGCGTCCACCGTCACCCGGTGGGACACCAACCGGCCCCGCGTGTGCACGGATGGATCGGCGGCCCGACGCGCGAGCCTCGGTGCCCGCCCGTGCTCCCGCACCACGCCTTCCCAGTACGCCGACTGGTCGCGCAGTTCGGCTCCGCCGGACCGGGCGGCCAGTGCCCGGGACCACTCCACCATGGAGGTGTGTTCCCGGAGCAGCGGGGCATCGGGGGAGCCGTGGCAGGCCGCGAGGTCCTCCAGCAGGACGTGCCAGGACACGATGTCCACCACCGCATGGTGAACCGCGAGGAACAGGCGCCCCACCCCGGTGTCCGTCTCCCGCAGGAAGGCGCCCACCATCATGGCGCCGCCGTCCGGATCGAGCCGCTCCCACACCCGTTCCGCGCTCTCCAGCACGATCTGCGGCGTCAACTGCCGATGTTCCTCCACCGCCAGTACGGCGGGCACGGCATCCGGCGCGCTGGCGACCAGCGCGAGTCTGCCGTCCGGGTCGTGCACCGTACGCGCCGACAGTTGCGGATGCGCGGTACGCAGACGCTCCAGCACCCGGCTGACCTCGTCCGCGGTGATCCCCGTGGGCAGGGAGATCAGCTGAGACTGGGCGAACCGCCGGTAGGAGCCGAGTCGCTGCATCCAGTCCAGCGCCGGAGTGCGCACCAGCGCGGGCTCGGAGCCCCCGTCGACCGCCGCACTCGCGTCCGCGGCCTGGGCGGTGCTCACGGCCCGTGCGAGTTCGGCGGCGGTGCGGTGCACCGCGATCTGGCGGGGGGTGCAGTGCAATCCGGCCCGTCGCAGTTCGCCCACGAGCGTGATGGTGGCGATGCTGTCCATCCCGCGGTGGAACATGTCGTCGTCGACGCCCAGATGCGGCTCGTCGAGGAGGGCGCGCGCCGCATCGAGCACGGTGCGCTCGGCCTCGGTCGACGGTGCTCGGGAGACGTCCGGGGACTCCCCGCCCCCGCTCGGTCGCGGCAGGGCCCGCAGGTCCACCTTGCTGTTGACCGTCAGCGGGAAGGCGTCCAACTCCACCCAACGGGCCGGCACCATGTAGTGCGGAATGCGCCGGGCGAGATCCTCCCGCAACTCCACGTGATCCAGCCGTACACCAGTGGCCCGGACCTCCTCGGTCGCGACGACATACGCGACCAGGACGCGACCCTGTGCTCCCGACTGCGCCACGACGACTGCCCGGGCCACATCGGGCCGGGTCTCCAAGGCGGCCACGATCTCGGCGAGTTCGATCCGATAGCCGCGGATCTTCACCTGGTCGTCCGCCCGCCCCAGGAACACCAGTCGACCCGCCGCGTTGCGCCGGACCACATCGCCGGTGCGGTAGAGCCGCTCCCCGGTGACCGGGTCCGGTACGAACCGTTCCGCGGTGAGCCCCGGACGGGCCTGGTAGCCGCGCGCCACCTGGAGTCCGCCGAGGTACAACTCACCGCGCACCCCGATCGGAACCGGCCGCAGGTCCGGGCCGAGCACCTGGGCCGACGAGCCCGGTGCGGCGCTGCCGATCTGGGGTTCCTCACCCGCTACGACGCGTGCGTTGACGGCTTCCACGGTGATCTCGGTCGGGCCGTAGAAGTTGTGCACCCGGGTGCCCTTGAGCCCGGCCAACACGTCCCAGACGCTCCGGGGAATGTCCTCGCCGCCCAGGGCCAGGATGGCCAGGGGGCAACGGTCGCCCTCGATCAGTCCCGCCTCCGCCAACCGCCCGAGCATCGAGGGCGAGGTGTCCAGCATGTCCACCCGGTGTTCGCGGATCTTGCCCACCAGCCGATGTGGATCGCGCTGGTCCTCCTCGTCGAGCAGGACCACGGTGTGTCCGCTGAGCAGGGCGAGTTGTGGTTGCCAGCTCGCGTCGAAGGCGAACGACCAGCCGTGCCCGACCCGCAGGATCCGCCCGGTGTCGCCGACGGCCGGTCCGTAGATCTCCTCCCGGTGGGCCTCCAACAGTGCCAACAGCCCCCGGTGGGTGGCGATGACGCCCTTCGGCTCACCCGTGGAACCCGAGGTGAACACGGTGTGCACCGCCTGGTCGGCGGCCGTGGTGCCGGTGAGCCGTTCGGTGCCCGCCGCATCGTCGGCGGGGGCTTCCCGCCCCGTCGAACAGCGCTCGCCCTGCCACCACTCCGCTTCGCCGGGCTCGGCGATGAGCACCCGGGCCCCCGCCAGTTCGACGATGGTGGCATTGCGGTCCTGCGGTGCCGAGAGGTCGAGCGGTACGAGGGTGCCCCCGGCCTTGAGCACACCGAGGAGGGCCACGAAGAACTCCTTGGTCCGCGGCAGCGCCACCGCGACCCGACCCTCCGGCCCGATGCCCAGCGCGCGCAGCCTGTGTGCGACGGCGTTGGACCAGCGGTCCAGCGTTGCGTAGTCGATTTCCCCCGTGGTGTCGATGACGGCCGTACGGCGAGGGTGCCGATCGGCGACCCGTTCGAAGGCGCGGTGCACTCCGTGGTCGGCCGATCGATCCTGCCGGGGTGGTGCGGTGATCCCGCCGGCGAGTGCCCTGAGCTCGGACGCCTCGTGCGGCAGCAGTACGTCCAACTCGCGGTGCGTGCGCCCGGGATGGTGGGCGATCTCCTGCACCAGGTGCAGGAACCGTTCCGCGAGCCGTCCGGCGTCCAGCCCGCCGAGGAGGGCGTCGACGTGGTCGACGTTGACGTACAGACGTCCGTCGAGGAGGAAGGGGACCACCGTCAGCGGATAGTGCGTGTAGCTGTCCATCAGGACCGGTGCCATCTTCACCCCCTCGCCGAGGTCGAGGGTATCCCGCGCCGTTCCCTTCGGTGTGTTGTGGAAGATCATCATGGTGTCGAAGAGATCACCCGCGCCGGCCTCGCGCTGGATCTCGCTCAACCCCACATAGCCGTGCGCCCGCTGTTCCGCGGCGTCCCGCTGAACGCGTCGGCACAGTGCGTCGAGCGGCTCGTCGGGCCGGAGCGAGATCCGTGCCGGGACCGTGTTGATGAAGAGTCCGATGGACGACTCGATGCCCGCGACCTCTTCGGGCCGGCCCGAGACCGTCACACCGAAGGTCGTGTCCTGTCTGCCGGTCAGCCGGTGCAGCAACACCGCCCAGGCCACCTGGGCGACCGTGTTGACCGTGAGGTTGAGCGAGCGCACCCGGGCGAGCAGCGCATCGAGCGCAGGCCCCTCCAGGGAGCGCATGGTCAGCTTCGGCAGCGGAGCCACTCCCGGTGGTGCCGTGCTCGCGACCACCGTCGGTTCGTCCACCCCGGCGAGCATCTCCCGCCATCGACGCAACGAACCCTGCCGGTCCTGCCGTTGCAACCAGCCGATGTACTCGGGGTACGCGGGGGAGGGCACGACGGGCTCACGACCGTCCTCCTCGTACCGGTCCGCGAGCTCCCGCCAGAACAGCGGTACGGACCAGCCGTCGAGCACGATGTGGTGGAAGACGACCAACAGCCGGTGGTGGTCGGGACCGAGCCGGGCCAGGGTGGCCCGCAGTGGCGGCCCCTCCGCCAGGTCGAACGGCTCGTACTGAGCGGTGTGGACATGGGCCTGGAACTCCTGGGCGGTCATCTCCACCTCCCGCCACGGGTAGTCCACGACCCGGGGGACCAGTTGCACCGGATGCGGCAGCCCCTCGTCCCAGAACCGTGCGAGCAGATGCGGATGACGGGCCAGCACTGCGGTGAGGGCGCGCCTCAGCCGTGCGGTGTCCAACGGGCCGTGGAAGTCGGTCAGTACGGCGATGGCGTAGATGTCCGCCGCACCGCCGGTGCCCGGACCCCCGGCGTCGCCGGGAGGCCGCGCCGGTGCGTTGTGGAGCATCCTGTTGAGTGAGTACAGCCCCCGTTGGAGGGGACCGAGTGCCAGGACGTGGACGATGTCCTGCTTGCCGCTGGGGGCCACCGGGTGTTCCTCACCTCTCGCTGACGATCTGTCGTTCATGGTTGGGCGCGTTCAGGGTGAGGGCCGGCCGCGATCCCGTCGCGGCCGGCCCGACACATCAGTGCGCGGCGTCGGCTGCCATGGCCTCACGCAGGCTCAGCGGACGCATGTCGGTCCAGTTCTCCTCGATGTACTGGAGCACCTCCGCGCGTGACGCCTCGCCGAACACCGTCCGCCAGCCGGGCGGCACTTCGCGGAACACGGGCCACAGGGCGTACTGCTCCTCGTCGTTGACCACCGCGAGGAATCGGCCGTTCTCGTCGTCGAAGGGGTTCGTGGACATGGTGGGTTCTCCCTGGGGTGAGTGGTGGAGCGGCGGGCCCTGCCGGGCCACCGCGCGGTGTGACCGGGTCAGTGGGGCGTGAGCTTCCAGGCATCAGCCTGTTCGCGCAGTTCCACGAAGCGACGGTAGGTGCCGTCGTGTGCGAGGAGTTCGGTGTGGGTGCCCGACTCGATGACGCGTCCCTCGTCGAGGACGATGATGTGGTCGGCGCTGCGGACCGTCTGGAGCCGGTGGGCGACCACCAGGACCGTACGGTCCTCGGCGAGTTGGGTGATGGCCTGCTGCACCAGCCGCTCGTTCTCCGCGTCGAGGGAGGAGGTCACCTCGTCGAGGAGGACGACCGGCGCGTCCTTGAGGAGGGCACGGGCGATGGACACCCGCTGCTTCTCGCCCCCGGACAGGGTGGATCCGCCCTCGCCGACCCGGGTCCGCCAGCCGTCGGGCAACCGCTCGACGATCTCGTCGACCCGCGCGAGCCGCGCCACCCGCTCCAACGCGTCCCGGGTCGCACCGGGCTTCGCCAGCAGGATGTTGTTCTCGATGGTGTCCTCGAACAGATAGGGGTCCTGGGACACCAGGGACAGTTGGCGCATCAACGCCTCGGTGCCCAGTTCCCGGATGTCCCGACCGCCCACGAGCACCGTACCGGCACCGGGGTCGAGGTCGTAGAACCGGGCGATCAGGGTGAGGACGGTGGACTTGCCGGCCCCGGAGGGCCCCACCAGGGCGGTCAGTGTGCCCGGAGCGGCGCTGAACGACAGCGAACGCAGGACCGGCCGCTCGGGCTCGTAACCGAAGGTCACCTTACGGAACTCGACCGTCGGCGCGCCCGCCGGAGCGGGGTCCTGCGGCTCGGGCAACGGCTCCAGGGCCAGCACCTCCTGGAACCTGCGCATTCCGACCGCAGCGATCCGCAGTCCGCCCGCGACCTCGGCCACGGCGGTGAGCGGCTCCACGAACCGTACGGCGAGGACCATCACCGCCAACAGGACCGCGATGTCCCCGCCTCCCGTGAGGGCCAGATGCACCACGAGGGCCAGGACGACCGTCAACACGGTCTGGAGGGCGAGGAACAGGGGTGCGCTCGCCGCCGAATTGCCGAGGACCATCCGGCGGGCCTGGGCGTCCTGTTCGGCGAAGGCGGCGCCGAGGGGGCTGCCCTCGTCCAGCGTACGGCCGTAGGCGCGCAGCACCGGCTGCTGCGTGGCGTACTCCAGGACGTGCGCCGAGGCACGGTTGGTGCCCGCTTCCCAATCGTTCTCGACCCGCTCGATCACCCGCAGGTACAGCCGGTACGCGAGGAGGGGCAAGGGTGCACCGAGCAGCAGGGCGAGACCGATCTCCCACCGGATGACGAGGGTGACCGCGATGATCGTCGCCGGAGTGACGAACGCCGTGATGACGGGGGCGATCAGATGCGCGGGTGCGGTGGCCACGTCGATGGCGGTCTTGGTGACGAGCCGGTTGACGCTCGCCGAGCGACCGTTGCCGAACCAGCCGAGGGGAATGGCGGTCAGGGTCTCGCCCAACCGGGTGTGGAGGAGCCGCAGCAGCCGGCTCGACAACTCGCCCGAGCGCAGGTGGTTGCTCAGGATTAGCAGGTGGTGGGTGACGACGAGGGCGGCGAGCACCCCCGTCCAGGTCCAGGTGCTGTCCCAGTCCTCGGTGAACACGGCGCTCAGCAGGGGGATGAGGGTGGCCCCGGCGAGCCCTTGGAGGACGGCCGCAGCGGTGATCCGCACCAGTAGGGCGCGCAGTTGGCGCTGGCCGGCGTCGTCGAGCAGGGAGTGGAGATCACGGATCATCGCGCTGTGGGTCCTTCCCGGCGGTCGCTGCGGTCGTCATGGCCGGTGCTCGGGTCGGTCGCTGTGGACGCGGACTCCTCCGTTGTGCCCGTTGCATCCGTTGCATCCGATGTGTCCGACCCGCTGGGTTCGCCCCCGCTGTGGGCGGCCCACAGCGCCGGGTAGAGGCCGCCGCCCGCCAACAGTTCGTCATGGGTTCCCCGAGCGGCGATCCGACCGCCGTCGAGGACGACGATCGAGTCGGCGTGGCGGATCGTGTGCAACCGGTGCGCCACCACCAACACCGTCTTGTCGGCGGCGAGCGCGTTCAGTGCCTGCTGGATGCTGGCCTCGCTGTCGGGGTCGACGGCGGAGGTCGCCTCGTCGAGGATGAGGACGGGCCGGTCGGCCAGGATCGCCCGGGCGATCGCGATGCGCTGGCACTCGCCGCCCGACAGGGTGGCGTCGGTGCCGACGACGGAGTCCAGCCCCTTGGGCAGCCGTTCGATGACATCGGCGATATGCGCCGAGCGGGCCGCGCGCATCACCTCCTCGTCACTCGCGTCGGGGCGGGCGAGCCGGATGTTGTCCCGCAGGGACACCCGCAGCGGTGTGGTGTCCTGGAAGACGAAACCGACGTGTCCGTACAGGTCGGCGAAGGGCAGCCGGCGCAGGTCGGTGCCGTCGATGGTGACCCGGCCGGCCGCCGGGTCGTGGAAGCGCGCCAGCAGCTTCGCCAGCGTCGACTTGCCGGAGCCGGACGGGCCGACCAGCGCCGTCATCGTGCCGGGTGCGAGCGTGAGGTCGATGTCGCGCAGCGCGGAGGTCTCGCCGTACGAGAAGTCCACCGACTCGAAGTGGACGGTGGAGCCGCCCGCAGGCAGACGCGGACCGTGCGGCACCGAGGGCAACTCCGGTTCGGCCAGGATCTGTCGCACCCGGTCGGCGGCGCCACGGGCGGCCAGCAGTGCGTGGTAGTTGAAGCCCACGGCCAGGACGGGGGCGGGGATCGCCAACCCCAGCACGATGAACGGCAGCAACTCCAACGGACCGTCGAGCCAACCGGCACGCAACAGTGCGGCGCCGGCCGCCGTGGTGGTCAGCAGCAGGGTCATCGGAGAGAGGGCGATCTCCATGAAGGTCGCCCCGGCCGAACTCGACTTCATCCACGCGTAGTGCCTGCCGTCGAAGTCGTCCGCGGCCTCCCGGTACGCCTCGTGGGCCCGCCCGATCGTGCCGAACGACTTCACCTCGGTGATGCCATCGACGAAGCCCACGGTCACCGAGCCCAGCCGGCCCAGCGACCCCGCGTACTCCACCATCTTCTCGGTGGTGCCACGGGTGGCGATCTTCAGCCCGAGCATTCCCGCGGCCACCGGCAGCAGGGTGACGACCGTCATCAGCGGGTCACTCAGCAGCAGGTAGCCGAGGATGGTGGCGGGCACGACGACGGCCGTGGTCAGTTCGGTGACCGAGTGCGCCACCAGGTGGTGGAGCGCCCCGACGTCGTCCTGCACGGCCTTCTTCACCAGACCCGAGTTGCGCTCGGTGAACCAACCCAGCGGCACCCGCCCGAGCCGGCGCACCACCGCCCGGCGCACCGAGGAGCCCAGGCGTACGTCCGCGAGGTGGGAGACGGTCGATGCGGCGAGCATCAGCACCAGACGCAGGGCGAGCGCACCCGCCGCGATCCATGCAGCGGTCCAGGCCGCACCCTCGTCCACGGTGCCGCCGGTCACCTTGGGCAGCAGTACACCGGCCAGTTCCACCAGACAGATCAGCGGTACGACGCCGGCGAAGGCGGCGACGGCCGCGAAGGCCGCGCTGACGCCCAACTGGGTGCGCACTGGGCGCAGCAGCGCCCCCAGGGTCGCGGGGGCGTCGCTGGGCGCGGTGGGGGTAGGTGGATCCTCCGTCACGGGGGCCGTGGAGTCGGGGGCATCGACGGGGGCGTCGACGTCCGTGGTCGTCGGGTTCACTGAGGTGCTCCTTGCTGGTGGTCGGCGCCACGGGGTACGGCGGTGGGGGACGGCTGCCGGAAGGCGAGGGTGATCAGTCCCAGCGCCAGGACGGAGGTCACGGCCGTCGCCACGGGCAGCCAGCCGGCGCCGACCCGGGAGACGATGACCCCGCCGAGCGCCCCGCCGAGGGCGATGCCGAGGTAGCCGAAGCTGGTGTTGAAGGCCAGGGCCTGGGCGGTGAGGTCACCGGCCACCTGGTGCAGTCGGGTCTGGACGGCGGGCGAGCTGAGGTAGGCCAGGGCGCCCCACAGGGCGACCAGGGGCAGGAAGACGACCAGTGAGACCGGTCGGATCCACCACAGCGCGGCCAGGGCGAGCACCACGGCGATGAACAGCCCGAGGCCGAGCCGGATGGTCCTGTCCGCGCCGAGCCGGTCGGTCGCGTATCCGCCGGCGAACACCCCCACCGTGCCGGCGATCCCGAGAACGGAGAAGACCAGGCTCCGCACTCCGTCACCGGCGGTGAGCACCCCTTGGAGATAGGGGACCAGATAGGTCAGCAGCATGATCGAGCCCATGATGGCCAGCCCACCGCCGGTGAGGGCGAGCAGGATCGGGCGGGCGGACAGCGCACGCAACTGCTGCCGCAGCGGCAACGGGACCGACGGCTCGGTGGCGGGCAGGAAGAAGGCGACGAGCAGCAGGCTCACGGCGCCGAGAGCCGCCATCGTTCCGAACGTGGCCTGCCAGTTAAAGGTGGTGCCGATCCAACTGCCCAACGGGACGCCGAAGGCGATGGAGCCGGTGACACCGATCGCCAGGACCGACAGATACCGGCCGCGGCGCTCCGGGGGAGCCAACTCGGCGGTACTGGCGAAGATCAGCGGAGTCGCCCCCGCGGCGGCGAGGGCCGCGACGATCCGCAGCGCCACCATCACCGCGTAGGAGTCGATCGCGGTCGCGACCAGATTGGCGGCGGTGAACACGGCCAGGGAAGTCAGCACGACCGCGCGCCGCGCGACATGGGACAGCAACAGTCCGGCCAGGGGTGTGACGAGTGCGATCGTCAGCGAGAACACCGTGACGAGCTGACCGGCGACGGCCTCGGAGACCGAGAGCCCCGCTGCCAGCTCGGGAAGTATTCCCGCGATGACGTGGTCGTCCGTGTAGAACGTGAATATCGACAGGAACAACGCGATGAGCCACAACGGCGCCGCGGTTCCTTTCCCCTCTGCCACCACTTCTCCTGACCGGTACGGATGTTGTCGGAACAATGTCTGAACAAATGTCGGAACGGTTGTCGGAAACTGTTGTTGGAACTGCCGGGGTGGATCGTGGTGCCCCGGCCCCACGCCGGGGCACCACGAGGAACGGGATCTACTTCTTGGTCTCCGACAGGTACGTCTGCCAGACCTTCTGGACGTTCGCCTGCGAGGTGAGCTCACCCTGTCCGGAGGCGAGGTTGTTCAGGTCGTACGCCGAGGCGTAGAAGGCGAATCCGGACATGCCGTACCAGATGTCGGCGTCCGGGATGACGACCTTCCCCTTGAGCTTGGCGAAGGTCGGCTTCTTCTGGAGCGCCGCCGGGTCGTAGTAGGCGCCCTTGGGGATCACGATCAGTTCGGCGTCCTGCTCGGGCAGGAACTCCGACGACAGCGGCACCGAGTAGCCCTTGACCTCGCGCTGCTGGAAGGTCGGCCGGGTGAAGCCGGCTTCCGCGATGAGGGTGGAGATGGGGACGTGCGGAGGCATGGTGAAGTCGTTCTGCCCGAAGGAGTTGCCGAGCAGGGAGAGGGTCTCGTCACCCGCGGCGGCCTTGTTGGCGTCCGCCGGCTTCTTGAGCAGCGCCTCGGTCGCGGCGACCTGCTTCTTCCCGACTTCCTCCTGACCGAAGTAGCCCGCGGTCTTGGTGACGATGTCGCGCCAGGTGCCCTCGATGGGGAGGACAACCGTGGGCGCCAGCTTGATGAGCTTCTGGTAGCCGACACCCGTAGGCCCGGCCGCACCGGTGCCCACGAGCAGGTCAGGGGCGTCCGCGGCGAGCTTCTCGACGGAAGGAACGGTTCCCACCGTCACATCACGCAGTTCGACGCCCTCGGCCTTGAGGATCTCCTGGGCACGGGGCTGGGCGCTCGCCTTGTAGACGATCTTGGGCTTGATGCCGAGGGAGACCAGGGTGAGCCCGGCGACCTCGTCCAGTGCGACGACGGACTTCGGCGCGGTGGGCACGGCCAGGGTGCCGACCGCGTGGGTGATGGTGCGGGTCTTCTTCTCAGCGGCGGCCGTGGTACCGCCCTTGTTGCCTTCCTTGCCGTCCTTCTCCGATGACGTTCCGCAGCCGCCGAGGAGCAGCGGTGCCACCAGGGCCGCTGCGACAAGGACACGACGCTTTCTCATGGTTCTTCTTCTTTCGCTGTTTCTTCTTCTTGTCCTACGCTCGCGCGCCGGCGTTTCCGAGCATTCGGTTCACCTGCTGCGCGAGCGCCCTCGGCAACCGGGACACCGCGGCGATGAACACCTTGTTGCGGAACCCGGGAAGCGAGAACGTCCTTCCCCTCGCGATGTCCGCGAGGCAGCGGTCGACCACGTCGTGCGGCTCCAGCCACCACCCGTCGCCGACCGTGTGCACGTCGATGCCCGCCCGTGCGTGGAACTCGGTGCGGACGAACCCCGGGGCGAGGACCACGACCCGGGTGTTCGTCCCCCGCAGGGCATGACTCAAGCCCTGCGAGAAGTACAGGACCCACGCCTTGGAGGCGGCGTAGGTCGATCCCCGACCCGGCACCAGGCCGGTGATGGAGGACAGGTTGACGACCGTTCCACCGTTGCGCTCCAGCATCACGGCGACGGCGGCGTGGGTGAATTCCTGTGTGCTAGAGACGTTGACCGCGAGTTGGTCACCCAACTCGGATCGGTCCACGGACCAGAAGGCACCCGAGAGCCCGAATCCGGCGGCGTTGACCAGGAAGTCCACACCTTCTTCGATGCGTTCGGCGACGGCCCGGCGGTCGACGGCGGACGACAGGTCCGAGGGCAGCACCTCGCAACGGGTGCCGTACCGAGCGGTCACACCGTCGGCGACCGCGGCCAGCCGGTCCTTGTCCCGGGCGACCAGGACGAGGGAGTACCCCCGCCGGGCGAGCCGGTCAGCGAAGGCGGCGCCCAGACCGGAACTCGCCCCGGTGATCAGGGCGCACCGCTCGGTTGCCCCTCCGGTGACCCGCACGTACGGTCCCCGAGCCGGGGCGGGCGGTTCACTGTTCGTCATCGCCCTCGCCCTCCAGATAGGCGTTCAGTTCGTCATCGCTCAATGCGGCGACCTCCCGGTACAGACCGGCGATCTCCTCCAGGCGTTCGCCGTCCGCCTCGGCGCCGCGCAGCAGGGCCGCGAACTCGCCCGCACTGCGGGTGGAGAACACGCCTCCCGGTCTGATCCGGGCACCGGGCAGGATCTCCCTCAGGTCCAGCACCACGCGCGAGACGATCAGCGAGTCGCCGCCGAGGAGGAAGAAGTTGTCGTGCGGCCCGACCTGGTCCACTTCCAGCTGGCGGGCCCATACATCGCACACCAGCCACTCCAGCGCACTGGTGGGTTGGGGAACGGCCTCGTCCGCCCGTTGTGCGAGGTCGCCGTCCGCACCCGCCGAGTGTTCGCTCTCGTACGCACGCAACAGCGCGGCCCGGTCCACCTTGCCGTTGCGGCTGGTGGGCAGGGTGTCGACCACGATCAACCGCTGGGGGCGCAGTGCCGGTGCGAGTCCGTTCAGGGACCGCTCCCGTACGGTGTGCGGATCGATGCCCTCGTCGAGCACCACGAAGGCGACGAGAGCGCGGAAGGTGCCCGGTACGGTTCCCGGGACCGGGAGGACCGCCGAGCGCCGCACTCCGGGAACGCCGTTGAGGAAGGCGGTCACCTCGCCCGGCTCCACCCGGTGCCCGCGGATCTGCACCTGGTCGTCGGCGCGCCCGATGAACTCGATCAGCCCGTCACGGAACCGCCCGAGGTCACCGGTGCGGAAGTACACCTCACCGGTGTCCGGATCGGTGTGGTGGCGCTCCCGGGAGATGCCCGCCGCGGTGAGATAACCCGGGGTGACTCCCACTCCGGCGACGACCAACTCCCCGCTCGCCCAGGCCGGTCGGTCCCGGAAGTCGCCGTCCACCACGCGGTAGTAGGTCCGGGGGATCGGCCTGCCGTAGGGGACCGTCGACCAGGCGGTGCCGACGGAGTCCGGGCCGTCCACCACATGGGCGATGTTCCAGCCGGTGGTTTCCGTGGGTCCGCCGATGCTCACCGGCCGCACCGCGGGAGCGGCCTGCCGCAACCGGTCCAGCAGGGGCAGCGGCACCCAGTCGCCGCCGGTCAAGACCCACCGCAGCGACGGCAGCCCCGAAGCACCGGCGCCGCCGACCCCGTCGAGCAGCATCTCCACCACCGCCGGCGCGGCACACAGCGCGGTGACCGCGTGCCGCTCGACCGTACGGGCCCACTCCTGGGCGTCGGCGGCACAACCGCGTCCGGCCAGGACGACGGTCCCGCCGGCCCCGAGCACCACGAACAGGTCGAACAGCGAGAGGTCGTGGTGGAGGGATGCCACTGCGAGCGAGGTGTCGCCCGCGGTGAGTCCGAAGTGGTCGATGGTGTGTTCCACACAGTTGGCGAGGCCGTCGAGGGTGATCGGCACGCCCTTGGGCTCACCGGTGGAACCCGAGGTGAACAACACGTACGCCCAGGACGAGCCGTCCCGGTCCTGCGGTGCACCGGGCCACGGCTCCCGCCAGGGCAGTCCGGCCGCACCCGGCACGAGCGGCGAGACGTCCACGCAGGTCACGCCGGGCCAGCCGCCTTCCGGAGCGAGCGTGCGGGTGTGCGAGTCCGTCACCACCACCCGTACCGCCGCCTGCCGCAACACGGTGGCGATCCGCTCGGGCGGCAACTCGGCGTCGATCGGCAGGTATGCCCGGCCGGCTTCCAGCACACCGAGGCAGGACGCGTACTGTCGCCAGCCGCGCTCCACCAGGACCGCCACCGGTTCATCGGTGGTCCTCGTGCTGTCGGCGAGCGCGTCGGCCACGGCCAGCGCCACCGTACGCCCGGCAGCCGCCAGCTCACCGCGGGTCAGGGCGGTGTCGCCGTCGACCATCGCGGGGGCGTCGGCGTCGCGCAGGGCGTGGTCCCGGATCACCGCGTGCGGCCAGATCCCCCGTGCGGTGCGTGCGGGGCCCTCGCCCCGCTCCCGGGCCACGGTCTCGGTGACCGCGGCCACCGGGGCATCGGTCCAGGAGGCCGCGGAGTCGCCGAGGGCCTCCAACTGGGCCACCAACACCCGGAACACCCCGTTCACCACGGCCGGCGGGAACAACTCCTCCACCACGTCCCAGTTGAGGACCAGGGCCCCGTCCCGTTCGCGCAGCAGCAGGTCCATCCACACCTGTGGGGTCTGGCTGAGCGCGTACGTCTCCCGCAGCCGACCGTCGAAGATCGCGTCCACACCGTCGCCGACACCGAGTTCGCTCGTCATCACCACGGGCGCGAGGGCCTCCGTGACACCGCCGTTGCGGCGGATGAGCTCACGGGTGACGTCCATCCCGCTGAAGTGGCGGTGCTCCAGATCACTGAGCAAACGCCGCTGGACGCGCGCAGCCAACGCGTCGAAGGTGTCGACCGCGCCCGTGTCGACCTCCAGCAGGGTGAAGGACGCGCACTCCCCGACGACGTCGTCGATGTCGGGGTGGACTGGATGACGGCTCATGCTCGGCACGTTCAGCAGGAACCGCGGTTCGTCCGACCACTGGGCGAGCGCCCATGCGTAGGCGCTGAGCACGACCGCGGTCGGGGTGAGCCCCCGATGGGCCGCATCCGCGCAGATCCGCGCCCATCGCTCGGGGGCGAGGAGATGGCGCCGGTTGACGAAGACCGGTGAGGCGACGGCGGACGGCTCCCGCACCAGCGGCAGCCGCGGCCCGCCCGGCAGGCTGTCGACCCTCTCCCGCCAGTAGTCGGCCGCGCGGTGGAACTCGGGCTGCTCGCGCAACCGGGCCACCGCTGCCACGTAGTCCCGGAAGGTGGGCGCGTCGGGGGCGGGGGCCAACTGCCCGCGCAGCGCCGCTGACCAGTCGTCGAAGATCACCTGGATGCCGCGGGCGTCCGCCAACAGGGCGTCGATGCTGACGCACATCCGCAGTCCGCGCCCCGGCAGCCTCACGAACACCACGTTGAAGAGGGGGAAGACACCCGGTGGCCGGCTCTCGTGGGACAGCCGGTCCCGTACCGCGGCGGCGGCGCCCGGATCGCCCACGGCGTCGACCACCTCGCAGACGTACGGCGGCACCTCCTCGACCGGCAGCACGCGCTGGGTCATCGTCCGGTCGTCGAAGACCGTCCGGAGCATGTCGTGCCGCGCGATCAACTGCCGCAGTGCGTCCTGAACCGCGGCGATCGAGACGCCGGAGCCGTCGCGGTCCGCAGGGACCGCGCCCGGGGCCGCCTCCACGCCCTCGTACTCCAGGTAGAGGTGGCAGGCCACACCGCCGCCCTCGATGTCGCCGCCGCGCCCGATCAGATACGCCTGCTGCTGGTCGAGGAGGTCGAAGGGTTCGTACCGCTCCTGGGGCCGCGGCCGTAGGGCGGGCTCCTCGCCCGAGGAGACCGGGACGGCGACCCGGGAGGCGACCAGCGCGGCGAGCGCGTCGAAGCGGGAGTGCTCGGCGACATCGGGCACGTTCAACCGGATGCCCAACCTCTGCCGCACCGCGGACACGACCTTGATCGCGGTGAGGGAGCTCCCCCCGACCTGGAAGAAGTCGTCCTCGTCTGCGACCTCGGCGACACCGAGGACCTCCGCCCAGACGGCGGCCAACTCGGCATGGGCACCCACCCGGTGATCGTCGGGTGCCGCTGGGGACACCGCGGTGTGATCGGGCAGCGCCGCCTTGTCCACCTTGCCGCTGGGTGTCAGCGGCAGGGCGGTCAGCAGGACCACGGCCGACGGCACCATGTAATCGGGCAGCTTCTCGCCGAGCCGTTGCCGCAGACGGCCGGCGAGACCGTCCTCGGCGGTGCCGCGCGGTACGACGTATGCCACCAGGACGTTGACGCCGGACGCGTCGCGTCGGGTGACCGTGGCCGCGTTGGCGACCTCCACCTGGTCCAGGAGCCGCGCCGTGACCTCGTCCGGCTCGACCCGATGGCCGCGGATCTTCGTCTGGGCGTCGGCGCGCGTCACATAGGTGAGCGAACCGTCCGGCGACAGGCTCACCAGATCGCCCGTCCGGTACATCCGGGCGCCAGGCGCACCGAAGGGGTCGGCGACGAACCGTTCGGCGGTCAGCCCGGGCCGGCGCAGATAGCCCCGGGACAACTGCGTCGCCGCCGCGTACAGTTCGCCGACCGTGCCCGGCTCGACCGGGTGCAGCTGCGGGTCGAGGACGTACGCACGGCAGGTGTCCAGCAGCGGACCGAGCGCGACCGGGCCCTTCGCGTGCCCACGGCCGCGCTGGGGGAGCGGATAGGCCGTGATGACATGGGTCTCGGTCGGACCGTAGTGGTTGTGCAGGGTGGCGCGCGGGTGTGCGTCGAGGAAGCGGCCGATCCAGTCGTTCATCACCAGTGGCTCGCCCGACTGGTAGACGTGGCGTAGCGCCGGCAGCGACGTTCCCGTCTCACCCGCGGCCCGACACATCTCCTGGAGCATCACCTGCGGACAGAAGAATTCGGTTACCTGTTGGCGGGCCATCAGCGCCACGAGCGCCTCGGGGTCCGTGCGCTCCTGGTCGCGCGGCAGCACCAGGCACTTGCCGGCGGCCAGCGCGGTCAGGATCTCCTGGCTCGCCACATCGAAGTTCAGACTCGCGAACTGGAGGATGCGCGGCTCGGCCTCCGCCGTGGCGGTACGGGTGTGCCAGTCCACCAGATTGCCGATGGCACCGACCGTGTGCACCACGGCCTTGGGCGTGCCGGTGGAGCCGGAGGTGTAGAGGACGTACAACGCGTCGTCGGCACGGGTGTCGGCCCACTCCGGGTCGCCCGAGAGCCCGTCGGCACCGGCGATGTCGATCGCCTCGGTGTTCGGTGCATCCGTGTAGGGGGCGAGGGTCGTCCCGTTGCCGATCACCGTGTCCACACGCGAGTCCGCGGCCATGAACGCCAGCCGCTGCCGCGGATAGGCCACGTCGAGGGGCAGATAGGCCCCGCCCAAGCGGACCACCGCGACGATCGCAGCGATCGCGTCGAGGGACCGCGGCAGGGCGATGCCGACCGTGCTGCCCCGGCCGCAGCCGTGCTTGCGCAGCAGCCGGGCGACCGCGGCCGACCGCTCGTCCAGCGCCCGGTAGTCGACCACGACGTCCCCGGCGAGCACCGCGGGAGCATCCGGGGTACGGGCGAACTGCCGGGCGATGCGCGCGGTCAGGGTGATGGCCTCGGGCGCGGGCGCGCGCTCACCGCGGACCAATCGGTCCACGAAGCGATCGACGTCCGCCGGAGCGACGGACCGCAGATCGTGGTCGACCACGATCACACCGTCCGCGCGCCGCTCGACCGCCAACGGATAGGAGTGCCGCGGGTCCTCGCTGTGTTCGACGATCCGCACCTCGGCCGTCGGGCCGGCCGCGTCCACCGGAAGGCCCCACACCCACGGCCGGTCGAGCAGCAGCGAGCCGCCCGAGGCGTCCGGTGTTTCCACCACCGTGAGCTCGGAGACCGGTGCGGTACGCACCTCACCCGGGCTCACCGCTGGCATCAACTCCCGCAGCCAGGTGTATACTTCGGCCCCGTCCACCGCGGCCGACGGCGTCACCTCGATGCTCCGCCGCCGTGGATAGCGGGCGGCCACGGCGTCGGGACGGCCCGAGGTTGTGGGGGAGGGGCGATCGACTGCCGCAGCCCCGCCCGGGAGCCCCACGCGAGCGCACAACTCACGAGCGACCCCGTACGGGACCGCAGCACTGCCCGGGGTGCGCGGGGCCGCCACCGAGACGAGGTGCAGCGCGCCCCGACCGTCCCCGGGCGCGGGCAGTGCCACCACGCGCAACGTCCAACCGCCGTCCCCGGCAAGGACGCCGTGCCACTGAGCGGCCTGCACCTCACGGAACGCGGCGAGCGCCGCCGCCTCGCCGAGGCCGGTGAGATCCACCACCTCGGCCGTGCCGGGCGAAGCGTCCGGACCGGCCGCGTCCACCCACCGGTGTGCGGGCACGGCACCGCGCACCCGTAGCACGACATGGGCCATCGGTGTCCCCATGGTCAGACCGCCTCCGTACGATGACGTGACACGAACGTGCTCCTCAGAAGATCGAGAGATCGAGCGGGGCGCCGGCGAATCGCCCACCGAGCGACTCGGCACTGGAAACCCCCCGCGGTGGGTGGAACGCCAACGCCCGTGAGGCGGAGATCAGATACGCCACCTCCGGGCCGGTGACGAAGGCCAGTCCGCCGAGCAACCGGGCCAGCCGGGCGCACAGATCGGGCAGCCGCTCCTCGACGAACAGCCGGGCGAGCAGCGCCTGGGTCATGGCGTCCTCAGCGGCGCCGCCCGCATCGAACGTGGCCGCCGCGCGCTCACAGGCGCTGCGACACGCGAACAACTCGGCGGCCAGTTCGCCCAGCGCGCGCCGCTCCACCCGCGGTGCGTGTGCCGCCCGGTCGAACAGCGACTGGGCCGTCCCCAGATAGGTGCCGCAGGCCAGTACCTCGAACCAGGTCCAGGCCCGCACCTGCAACTCGTCCATGCCCCGCTCGGGCCGTCCCCCCGGCACCACCATCTCGGCCGGTACGTGCACCTGGTCGAGGACGACCTCCTCGCTCTCCGCCGCGGCCAGGACCGGACTGCGCCAGAACGGGCGTACCGCGACCCCTTCGATGGCCGCCGGGATGACCGCGAGGGCCACCGTGCCGTCCCGCTCGTCATCGGACCTCACCAGCACGCTGCTGGTGAGGATGTCCATCGAACGCGCCAGGCTGCACGGCTTCTTGGAGCCGCTCAACACATAGCCGCCGTCCTCCTGGACGGTGGCCGTGGTCCGGGGGATCAGCGCGTCGGAACCCCTCCTCGCCTCGGACGAGGCCGAAGCGAGGAGGTGGTCGCGCCGCGCCACGGACGCCAGCAGCGCCCACTGGGGAGCGTCGTCACCGACGTGGACGCGCAGGTACTCCACGAATGACACCACCGCGAGGTGGTGCATCATCGTGCCCACACCCAGGGACGGCGAGAGCGTCGCCAGCGCCGACTGGACCCGCAGCGCATCGCGACAGTCCAGCCCATGACCGCCGTGGCGCGCCGGGATGAGCAGGCCCGGCCCTTTCGCCTTGCGGAACAGATCGAGGACCGGACTGCCCTCGCCCTCCAGCTCCATCAGCCCGTATCCGTCGAGCTCTGTCACCAGGCCCGGCAGCAGGGCGTCGGTGAAGGCTGCATCGGCCTCGGTGAAGGCGCTCCAGCGCCGACCCTGTTCACCCATTGCCGTACTCCTCGCTGCTCGCGGCTACCGCCGTTGCGAACCCGGTCGTCGGGGGTTTCGCCGGCTCGCCGTGGTGTGGTGTGTTCATCGGGGGCGGTGGGACCGCCCCCATCAGGGTTCGCTGCACCCACTGCGCCAGTGACGAGGGGGTGTTGTGCGTCCCGAAGACCTGGACCGGGACCGTCACACCGAGCGCGTCCCGCAACCGTCGCCGCAGGTCGACCGTGGTCAACGAATCGAGGCCCAACTCGGTGAACGTGTGGTGACTGCGCTCCTCGGTGTCCGTGGGGGACAGATGCAACACCCGCGCCACCTCGCTGAGCACCGCAGCAGTTGGGACCAGTCGGGCCGGCTCCGTGAGAGCGCCGTCCGGGGCTGTCCGATCTGGAGTGGTCGGGTCGGGGGCCAGGGACGCGTCCTCGGGCCGGGTCGGCGGTACCGGTGCTGCCACCGACGGCTTGATCCAGAACGGTCGGTGTGCGAACGGGGTCGGTGGCAGATCGACGGGCCCATCGACGGGCGCGCCGAACATGTCCGCCGTCCAACCGACCGGCACGCCCCGCGTCCAGGCCAGCGAGAGGGAGGAGAGGAAGTCACCGTGGGAACCGCGGTCGCGCCGCAGACTGCCCAACACGATCGTGTCCGCGCCGCCGTCCAACCCGTCCAGGGTGGCCGTGATCGGTGTGGTCAGCACCTCGTGCGGGCTGACCTCGATGAACGCGGTCCGCCGGGAACCCGCCACGGCCGCAACCGACCGAGCGAAGTGCACCTCGCCCCGCAGGTTCTCGTACCAGTACGCCGCATCCAGCTCGGTGCCGTCCACGTAGGCGGCCCGGGTGGTGGAGAAGAACGGCGTACGGGCCCTGAGCGGGGAGATGCCGGCCAGAGCGGCCTTCAACTCGGCCTCGACCGGTTCGACCATCGCAGAGTGGGACGCATAGTCCACGGCCACCGTCGCGGTGCGCACACCGGCCGCGGCCAGCCGCTCGACGAGGGCTCCGACGGCTTCCACCGGTCCCGACACCACCGTGCTGCCCGGACCGTTGACGGCCGCGACCTCCACCCGAGCACCGACCGCCGTCGACTTCGCGAGTTCCTCGCGCGCCTGCGGCTCGTCCAGTCCGATGACCGCCATGGCACCGCTGCCCGACAGCCGGGACAGCAGCCGGGCCCTGATCGCAACCACCCGGGCCGCGTCCTGGAGATCGAGTGCGCCCGCCGCATAGGCGGCGGCGACCTCGCCCTGGGAGTGCCCCAGCACCAGGTCCGGCGTCACCCCCGCGGCGCGCCACAGATCCACCAGGCCGGCCATCGTCACGAACAGCGACACCTGGATGCCTTCGAGGCTCCGGGCGCGTCCCGAGTCGTCCGCACCGCTCAACAGGTGCGGGACGGAGAAGTCGACGTACGGGGCGAACGCATCGGCGCAGGCAGCGACGGTGTCCGCGAACACCCTCGACTCGCGCAGCAACCCCCTCGCCATTCCGGCCCACTGCGAGCCCTGCCCCGGGAAGACGAACGCCACCGCACAGTCCCCGCGCGCCTCGCCGAGTGCCACCCGGTCCGTGACCTCACCGCGCAGGGCGGCATCGAGGCCCGCGAGCAGCCCGGCCCGGTCACCGGCGACGACGGACGCCCGGTGCGGCAGAGCGGCCCTGCGCGTCGCCAGCGTCAGTGCGGCGGCCGGCAGCGAAGACCCGGCAACGGCCCTGTCGTCCGCCAGCGCCTCCCGCAACCGCCCCAACTGGTTCCGCAAGGTGCTGCGGTCGCCGGCCGACACGATGAACGGCAGTGCGGGAGAGCCGCCTTCCTGGCCGTGGTCGTCCCGGTCGATGGACCGTCCGCGCGGTGCGCCGACCGCCTCCTCGACGATGAGATGGGCGTTGGTGCCGCTCATGCCGAACGAGGAGATCGCCGCCCGACGTGTCCGAGAGCCCCGCGGCCAGGCCACCGACCGCTCCAACAGCCGCACGCTCGCGGGCCATTCGACCTTGGGAGTCGGGGACTCCGCGTATCGGGTCGCCGGCAGCCGCTCCTCGTGGAACGCGGTGACCATCGCGATCAGACCGCCCACGCCCGCCGCGGCCTGGGTGTGACCGATGACCGACTTCAGCGAACGCAGCAGCACCGGATCGGCATCGGCGTCGCGCACCCCATAGGTGTCGATGACAGCCTGTGCCTCCACCGAGTCGCCGAGGACCGTACCGGTGCCGTGTGCCTCCACCACATCCACGTCCTCGACGTGCAGTCCCGCATCGGCCAACGCCCGGGCGATCACCTGGCGCTGGGCACTGCCGTTCGGGGCGGTCAGCCCGTTGCTCGCGCCATCCTGGTTGACGGCGCTGCCCCGGACGGTCGCGAGGACTCGGAGTCCGCGGCGGTGCGCCTCGGAACGGCGGGCCACCACGACGACGCCCGCACCCTCGCTCCACACCGTTCCGTCCGCGGCGGCGGAGAACGCTCGACAGCGGCCGTCCGCGGCCAGCCCTCCCAGCCGTTGGAACTCCTGGAACATCTTCGGCGTCGACATGACCGTCACCCCGCCGGCCAACGCCAGCTCGCATTCGCCCCTGAGCAGTGAGTTCGCGGCCAGATGGACCGCGACCAGCGACGATGAGCAGGCGGTGTCCACGGTCAGCGCGGGCCCGGTGAGCCCCAGCTGGTAGGAGACCCGTCCGGAGAGGACCGCGTTCGAGGCCCCGGTCAACTCGTGCCCGCCGAGGTCGTCGCCCGCATCCCGGGCGGCCGTCGCGTAGTCCCCGGCCATGGCGCCGAGGAAGACGCCCACGCTCTGCCCGCGCAGGGACTGCGGATCGCAGCCGGCCCGCTCCAACGCCTCCCAACACAGCTCCAGCACGATGCGCTGCTGCGGGTCCATGGCGCGTGCCTCGCGCGGGGAGATCCCGAAGTGGGCCGCGTCGAACCCGGCGACATCGGTGAGGAACCCACCGTGCCGGGGATGGGGTCCGGGCACAGACCAGGCAGGACCACGGTCATCGGGGAAGCCGCCCAGGACCTCCCGGTCGGAGACGGCCAACTCCCACAGCTTCTGGGGTGAGGTGACCCCACCCGGGTAGCGGCAGGCCATGGCGGCGATCACGATCGGATCGCTGCCCTGGCCGCTCTCGCCGTGGGTGTGGGGTGCGGGCGTCACCCGTACGGGAGAAGGCGCTGATCCCGACCGGTGCGTGTCGCGGCCCGCCGATGAGTCGGCGGATGCGGCTGCCGACCGCTCCGCCTGCGGACCGGCCAGATAGGCGGCGAGCGCGGCCGGGGTGGGATGGTCGTAGACGAGTGAGGTCGGCAGTTCGCGCCCGGTGCGCGCGGCGAGTTCCGCCCGGAGCTCCAACCCGAGCAACGACGTCATCCCCAGGTCGGCGAGGGTGTCACCGGCGTTCACGGCATGGGCGGGTCGCACCCCGAGCACCTCGGCGACCGTGCCCAGCACGAGTCCGATGGGATCGCCGCCGGACGCGACCGGGGCTGCCGGCGGTGCCGTGGAGCCGGCGGGTACGGCAGGGGTGCCGTCCGAGCCGGGCCAGTACCGCCCGCCCGTGAACCGGTGCGTGGGCAGCGCGGCCCAGTCACCGTGACCGAGCCCTGGCAGTTCGGCCCAGTCGACGTCCTGGCCCTGGACGTGCGCCAGTACCAACGACTCCAGGAACGCCCCGTATTCGTCGGAACCGTCCCCGAGCAGCGAACCCGCGGCAGGCGCAGTGGCGACGCCCTGGTTCACGGTCCCGGCGGCGCCGCGCACCATGGCCGTGAGGGTCGCACCGGGACCGAGTTCGAGGAAGAGCGAGGTCCCGGCAGCGGTTAGCTCGCCCAGGCAGTCCCCGAAGCGGACGGTGTGCCGGATGTGGTTCACCCAGTACTCCGCGGTGCGCAGCTCGTCGCCGTCGGCGAGTCGGCCGGTCACATTGGACACCACCGGGAGGGTGGGCGTGCCGTAGTCGACATGCGCAGCCACGGCGCGGAACTCCGCCAGGACCGCGTCCATGTGGTGGGAGTGGAAGGCATGGGCCACCTTCAGCACCCGGGTGCGATGACCGCGGTCGCGCAGCACCCCGGCGCAGGCGAGGGTCGCCCCGCGGTCCCCGGAGATCACGGTGCCCGCCGGACCGTTCACTGCGGCGACGCCCGCACCCGGATGGTCGGCGAGCACCGCGCGGACCTCCTCCTCGGACGCCTCCACGGCCACCATGACCCCGTCCGGGTCGGCCTTGGCCATCGCCGCACCGCGCGCGAGGACGAGCCGGACCGCATCGGCCAGGGGCAGGACGCCGGCGGCGTGCGCGGCGGCCAGCTCTCCCACGGAGTGCCCGCCCACGGCGTCCGGCACCACGCCCACCTCGATGAGGCTGTTGTGGAGGGCTACGCCCACCGCGAACAGGGCGATCTGGGTGTACCGCGTGGCGTGTACGAGTGCCTCGGCGCCGGCTGCACTGGCGGTGTCAGCGGTGTCGTTCGCGGATGGGGACGGATCGAGCACCACCTGGTGCAGGGGCACGTCCATCAACGGGTCGGCGACAGCGGCGATCGCATCGAAGTGCCGGGCGAAGGACGGCAGACGACGGTACAGCTCCGCCCCCATGCCGGGGCGCTGACTGCCCTGACCGGGGAAGAGGAACGCGGTACGGGCCCTGGGGCCGGCGCCGTGCCGGATCGCACGGTCCCGCTCGCCGTCCGCGATCGTCCGCAGTCGCTCGCGCAGCTCCTCGGCGCTGCGGACGGTGAATCCGCAGCGCTGCGGCAGCCGGGCCCGCCGCGTTGCGAGCGTACGGGCCACGGCTACCAGCCCTGCCGCGTGCCCGCGGCCGTCCGGCGCCGCGGCCCACTCCGCGAGCGCCGCCGCCCCCAGTCGGAGGGACTCCTGGCTTCCCGCGGAGAGCACCACCGGTACGGGCACCACCGCCGTACCGGTGTCCTCGCCGCCCGGGCCGCCCGGCTCCGGAGTCGATGCGTCCACTGGGTACGCGGCCAGCACCACATGGCAGTTGGTGCCGCCCATGCCCACGGAGCTGACGCCCACCGGTGCACCCGCGCGCAACGGAACCGGCTGTGCCGGAACCGCGATGCCCGCCTCGGCCAGCCGCCGCACCAACGCCCCGCCGAGATGTCCGGCGGTGCCCGGCACGACACCGTGCCGGGCGACCAGCACCGCCTTCACCAGCCCGAGCAGACCGGCCGCCCCTTCCAGATGGCCCGTGCTCGTCTTGAGGGAACCCACCAGCAGGCGGCGTCGCTCCGGGCCGTGCACCGGCCCCTTCGAGCCCAGGCCGAACACCCTCAGCAGGGCGCCCGCCTCCACCGAGTCCCCGACCGGAGTCCCGGTGCCGTGGAGCTCCACGAACCCGAGGTCGCCCGGCTCCAGCGCCGCGACGGCCAAGGCCCGGCGCATCGCCCGGGCCTGCCCCTCGGCGGTCGGGACGACGAGCCCTTCCCCACCGCCGTTGTTGGTGACGGCGGAGCCCTTGATGACCGCATGGACCCGATCGCCCGCCCGCACGGCGTCAGCCAAGGGGCGCAGGACGACCGCGGCCCCGCCCTCGCCGCGGACGTAGCCGTCCGCGGAGTCCTCGAACAGGGTGGCCCGTCCGGAGGGGGACTGACCGCCGAAGGAAGCCGTCGCCGTGGCCGCTTCGGTGGAGAGGTTCAGATTGACCCCCACCACCAGCGCCCCCGTGCAGTCACCCGCCCGCAGGGCGAGCACCGCCTGGTGGACGGCGACCAGCGACGAGGACTGTCCCGAGTCCACGACCACGCTCGGTCCGCACAGACCGAACACATGGCTGATCCGGTTCGCCATGACCGACGGCGCCCAACCCGCCAGGGACGACGGACCGATCGGTGCCAGCCGGCCGGCCGCGTGCTCCATCGCCCAGTCCGCGCCCATCGAACCGACGAACACGCCGAACTCCGCGTCACGCGGGGCACCCGGCACCTCCCCGGCGTCCTCCAGGGCCGCCCAGCCGAGCTCCAGGGCCCACCGCTGGTGCGGGTCCATGACGGTCGCCTCACGTGCGGACACACCGAACACCTCGGCGTCGAACCGGGCCACGTCGTCGACGTAGGAACCCTGTTCGGACTGGTGCAGCAGACCCGTGGGGATGGCGGTCCGGTCGAAGCGACCGTCCGGCGCCCGCCCATCGGCGCGCCGGCCGTCCAGCAGGAGTCGCCAGAGCTCCTCGGGCGTCTGTGCGCCCGGCACCCGGCAGGCGAGACCGACGACGGCTATGTCGTCGTCCCACGTCCTGCGGTCGCTCATGCCTCACCACCGCGGTGCACCGCTGCGGAGACGGCCCGGCCCCGACCGTCGAAGGCTGCCGGCTCCAGACGGTCGGCGGATCCCGAACCGGCCGCGACCGCCCTCCCGCCGTGCGTCGACCCCAGCACCCGGTCGGAGAGCAGCCCCAGCGAGCTGAGGTTGGCGAACCCCGGACCCTGCTCGTATCCCGCGAGCGTCGGCAGCAGCAGTCGGGGGCTGACGCCGGTCAGGGCGAGGTCGGGACCGATGCGCCGCTCCAGCGCCCGCACCCCGTCGCTCGCATCGCCGATCGACCGGTACACCGCCTTGCGCGCCGCCGTTCCGAGCAGGTCCAAGAACCAGTCGGGGCGTGCGCCGGTGGCATCGATGACGACGTCGTACCGCAACACGCGGTCCGTGCGGCCCGGGTTGCTGAGGACCAACTCGGTCTGACCGTCCACGCGGCGCAGCGAGACCACGGTGCCCTGCTGGTGCTCCACTCCCGCATCGGTGGTGATCGCCCCGATGGCGCGGGGCGAGAACACCCCGCGGTCGGTGCGTGCGATGACGTCCCTGCGGTCCTGCTCCGACAGTTCGCGCCAGCGCTCGGGGCTGGAGTACAGGGCGTTCTCGAAGTAGCCCTCACCCCGGCTGTAGACCACCGGCTGCGGGCTGATCACTGTCGTCGGCCCCGCGTGCTGGTGCATCAGGTACTCGACGATCGCCGCGGCCGTCTCCCCGCCGCCGACCACCGCGACGCTCGGCTCGGCCACGCCCGTGTCCAGGCCCAGCCGCCAGAACTCCTCCACGCTGCACGTGGCGTCACCGGCCAGCAGACCGTCATGCGGACCGGGCCCGCTGATCATCACCTGGTCGAGGTGGAGCGTCGCCTCACCGCCCTCGGCACCTTCGACGGTCACTTCCCACCGTCCGTCGGACATCTCCAGGGCGCATACCGAGCCGCGCACCAGGGGGAAGTCCATCTGGTCGGCCGCCCACCGCAGATAGGCGGCCCAGGTGGAGTGACGGGGACTGGGGCGACCGCTGTCCACCCAGGTGGCGTACTCGCCCCGGGAGACCAGATAGCCGGCCCAGCTGAACTGCTGCATCCGGGTGTTGATCTCGGTCGTCAGCGGACCGTACACATCGGACGCGTAGGGGAATCCGAGGTCCTTCTCGGGACTCGTGGACAGCCGGGGGCGACCGTTGGTGCGCCCGCCCACCGCCGTCCAGTTGGCCCCCACGCCGTGGGGTTCCACCACCACCACGCGGGGCACCGGAACGCCCAGTTCGCGCAGGACCTGACTCTTGGCGGCCGTTGCCAGTGCCTTCGGTCCGGCACCCACGACACCGAGCAACCCGTGTGGGTCGCGGTGGCCGGTGCCGAAGCGACGTCGGGCTTCCTCCAGGGAGAGCGGCTCCATCGACTCAGTGCTCCAGCTTTCTCTCGGGTGTGCTTCGGGTGGGGTGTGAGGGGGGCGCGGTGGTCCGCGCCGAGGGCATGGGCCGGGGCGACGGCCTGCGTACGCGAGGCACGTCAGTCACGCCCCCAACTGCCCAGCAGGGCCGCAAGGGTGTCCTTGTCGAGCCCTGATGCGTCGGTCGTCGACACGGGCTCGTCCGCAGGTCGGGCGTCCGCCCGGGCCGCGTCGGCCGTCGCCCGGTCGCAGGCCGCGGCCAACTCGCCGACAGTCGGGTGCTCGAACACCATCTGCGCGGTCAACGGCAACCCCCGGGACCTGGCCCGGCTCGCGAGTTGGACCGAGATGATGCTGTCGCCGCCGAGGGCGAAGAAGCCGTCGGAGCGACCCACCTCCTTGGCGTCCAACACGTCCTCGAACAGTGCGGCGACCGTCCGTTCGGTCTCGCTCCGCAAGGGCTCGTGCGCACCCTCGGTGCGCACCTGCGGTTCGGGCAGCGCGGGCCGGTTCAGCTTCCCCGAGCCCGTCAACGGCATCGCGTCCAGCACCGTGATCACCGCTGGATGCAGATACGACGGCAACTCCTGCGCGAGGCGTTCGCGCACCGACGCCACCACGGCGTCACGGTCGGCCGTCGGATCGACGAGGGTGATGTAGCCGGCGAGCGTGGTCGACCCGTGGACCTCGTGGGTACGGGCCGCAGCCGCTGCTACCTCGGGCACGGCGCGCAACGCCGTCTCGATCTCACCGAGTTCGACCCGGATGCCCCGCAGCTTCACCTGGTGGTCGGTGCGCCCGCCGAACACCAACCGTCCGTCGGCGCTCCACATCGCCCGGTCCCCGGTGCGGTACAGGAGCTCCCCAGGACGCGAGGCGTACGGGTTGGGCAGGAAGCGTGCCGCGGTCAGCCCGGGTTGGCGCCAGTAGCCGCGCGCCACCTGGTGGCCCGCCGCGTACACCTCCCCGGGTACGCCCACCGGGCACGGATTGAGCCGTGCGTCGAGCACCAGGACCCGGGACCCGTCGACGGGCGTGCCGAGGTGCAGTCCCTCCTCGTGCAACCGGCCGCGCACCACGCCACCGCTCAGCTCGGTGGCACCGTAGTTGTTGATGATCTCGCTGTCCGGGGCTGCGGCCCGCAGCCGTTCCAGCAGCGCGCCCGTCATGGGCTCACCGCTGGTCACCCAGCGCGGCACCGAACGCACCGCCTCGGGCGACACCCCCAACAAGGCGTTGATCGCCGTGGGAACGGCCGTGACCTGGCCGATCGGATTCCCCTCGATCAGCCGCACCAGACTGCCCACGTCCCGGGCCTCGTGCTCGTCCGCGAGGAGGAGCTCGGCGCCCGCGATCAGACCCGCGAGGATCTCGCACCCGCCGTCGTGGAAGCTCAGCCAGCCCTGGCACAGACGGACGTCGGGCGCGGCGATCGGATAGCGCACCGGCTGCCAGGTCAACCGTGCCGCATAGGCGCGATGGGTGCCGATGACGCCCTTGGGCACGCCCGTCGAGCCCGATGTGTAGAGGAAGTACGCGATGTTCTCCCCGCGGGCCCGCCGGGACACCTCCATCGGCAGCCGCTCGGCGGACTGCGCGGCGAGCGCCGCGATCACCTCCGGTGCGTCCAGCACCAACCGCGGTGAGGCGGCCGAGTCGGGCAGTTCCACCGGGGCGTCCGACCGGGTCACCACGGCCACCGGTGCTGCGTCCGAGATCATGAAGTCGAGCCGGTCCGCGGGCAGCCGCATGTCCAGGGGCAGATAGGCCGCACCCGTCTTCACCACCGCGAGGAGCGCCACCACCATGTCCACCGACCGCGGTACGGCGATGGCCACGAACCGCTCCGGGCCCGCGCCGTGCTCGATGAGGAGCCTGGCCAGCCGGTCGCTGCGCTCGTGCAGCCGTCCGTAGTCGATGGTCTCGCCCGCGCAGTCCACCGCGGTCCGTGCGGCGGCGCCCGGCTCGTCGAACAGACTGCGACTGCGTTCGATCAGCTCCGAGAGCGTTTCGGCCCGCTCGGGCACGGCCTGCGGGCCATGGCTCCACCCATCGAGGACCAACTCCCGCTCCTGCGCCGGGACCAGGTCCAGTTCGTGGAGTCGGACCCCGGGATCGTCGACGACGGCACGCAGCACCAGACCCAGACCCTCGACCAACCGGGCCACCGCGTCCTCGTCGTAGAGGTCACGGCGGTAGATCATCTCCCCGCCCCAGCCGCCGGTGCCCGAATCGGGCTGGAAGTTCACCGACAGGTCGTACTTGGCCGTCGCGGTGTACTGCGGCACCAGCCGCCAGTCCAACTCCTCGGTGATGTGCTGCACCAACTCTTCGTCGCGCAGTTGCACCAGGACCTGGAAGAGCGGATTGACACTCAGCGAGCGCTCCACCCCGACCGCGTCCACGACCTGCTCGAACGGCAACTCCGCGTGCGCGTAGGCGTCCACCGCGCGCTGCTTGGCCCGGGTGACGACCTCCTCCACGGTGGGGTCGCCCGAGAGGTCGTTGCGCACCACGAGGAGGTTGACGAAGAGTCCCACCACCTCGTCGAGCGCTTCGTCCGGACGGTTGGCCACCGGAGTGCCGAGCGGAACGTCCTCTCCCGCACCCCAGAGTCCGAGCAGTACGGCGACGGCGCTCTGGAGCACGATGAAGGGCGTGGCGCCGGTCCGCTCCGCCAGACGCTCCACCCCGGCGCGCACCGACCGGTCGAACGTGAAGGGGGCGATCCCTCCGGCGCTGTCGGGCTGGGCCGGCCTGGCCCTGCCGAGCAGGACGGACGTGTCCTGGGGCAGGTCCGCCAGATAGGTGCGCCAGAACGCGCGGAGCGCCTCCGGGTCCTGCTGCCCGTCGATGTCCGTCGGATCCGTACCGGCGAGTCGCTTGCTCTGCCACACGGCGTAGTCGGCGTACCCCACGGCCAGCGGCGCGAGCACCGGTGTGCCGTCCGCTCCCGCACCCTGGCGCAGCGCCTCGTAGGCCCGGGTCACATCGGCCACCAACACCCCGGCCGACACCTCGTCGCAGATGATGTGGTGCACCAGCAGCGACAGGACGTGCCGCTCGGGAGCCACGCGCAGCAAAGCAGCCCTGAACGGGCGCTCGGTCGCCAGGTCGAAGGGGTGTTCGGCGGCCCGGGCGAGGGCGCCCGCCACCTCGTCCTCGGTCACCGCGGTCACGGGCAGTTCGACCCCATGGTCCGGCAGGACGCGCTGATGGCTGATGCCCTCCCGGTCGGGGAAGACCGTCCGCAGGGCCTCGTGCCGCCGCAGGACCTCCTCCAGCGCTCGGCGCAACAGTGCGGAGTCCAACGGTCCGTCGATCTCCAGCGCGACGGGGACGTTGTAGGTGGTGCTGGACTCCTCGATGCGGTCGACGAACCAGATGCGCTGCTGGGCGGGGGAGAGCGGCGGCTCGGCGGGGCGCGGACCGAAGGTCAGGGCGCGCTGCTCCACGGCGGGCGCACCCGATGTGACCAGTCGGGCGAGTGCCGCCGGCGTGGCCTGGGTGAAGGCGTCACGGACGCCGATGTGCACCCCGAGATCGCGGCGGATGCGCGAGATCAGTCGGGTCAACAGCAGCGAGTGGCCGCCCAGTTCGAAGAACGAGGTGTCCGCGCCGATCCGCCTGCCTCCGACCGAGGGCGTCTCATGGGCGGGGGCTCCGGACGGGTCGGTGCCCTGTCCGAGGAGTTCGGCGAACAGCAGTGCGATCTGCAGCTCGGCGCCTTCGCGCACCGGCCGGAAGGCAGTGGACTCTGCGGCGGGCGGCTCGGGCAGCGCCCGGCGGTCGGTCTTGCCGGCTGGGGTCAGCGGGAGTTCGTCGAGGACGACGAAGGCACTGGGCACCATGTGCGCCGGCACCGTGGCCGCAAGGCGCTCCTTGACGGCTTCGGCGTCGAGTTCCCCGCCGCCCTCCGGAGTGAGGTAGGCGACCAGTCGACTGCCCGTGTGGGCGTCCTCGCGGGCCACGACCACGGCCTGGCCGACCTGTTCGTCCGCGCGCAGCACGGCTTCGATCTCACCTGGCTCCACCCGGAAGCCGCGGATCTTGACCTGGTCGTCGGCGCGTCCGATGAACTCCAACGCGCCGCTGTCGGTGAAGCGCGCCAGATCTCCCGTGCGGTAGAGCCGTGCGCCGGGAGTCAGCGGGCTCGGTACGAACCGCTCGGCAGTCAGGGCGGAACGCCCCAGGTAGCCGCGGGCCAGCGAACCGCCCTCGATGTAGAGCTCACCCACCTCGCCGAGCGGCGCGAGCCGTAGGTCGGCGTCGAGGACCAGCGCCACATTGCCCCACTTGGGGGTGCCGATGGGCACGATCCGATGGCCCTGCGGGGCGACGACCGGATAGCCCGTCACGGACTGGGTGGTCTCGGTGGGGCCGTAGAAGTTGGCGAGGGTCACCTCGCTGTGGGCGCTGAAGCGCTCCCTCACCCGGTCGGCGAGTTCCCCGGGGAGGGCCTCGCCGCCCACCGGCAGCCAACGCAGCAGGGGCAGTCGCGCATCGGGTGCAGCGGCGGCCAGGTAGTGGAGGAAGCTCGGCACCGCGTGAACCACGGTCGCATTCAGTTCCGCCAGCTCGACGAAGAGGGCGTCGAGGTCCCGTTCGGCGTCGGGGCGGGCCACGAGGACCTCACCGCCCGCGGCCAGCGGCCCGAAGAGCTCGCCTATGGAGACATCGAACGCGGGGGAGGCGAGCTGGAGCCAGCGCACGTCCTCCAACCGGGCGTGCGTGGCGGCGAAGTGCGAGAGCAGCCACTCCAGATGGTCGCCGAGGGCCGCATGGCTGGTGCCGACGCCCTTGGGGCGTCCCGTGGAGCCCGAGGTGTAGATGATGTACGCGAGGTTGTCCCGCCGCAGCGGGCGCACCCGGTCCCGGTCGGTGAGGTCGCCCGCACCGGCCAGTGCGGAGACCTGTGTGTCGAAAGCCGCCGATGTCACCACCGTGCGGGGCACGGTGCTCGACGGTATCGCCGCATCGGTCGTGGCCGAGGTGAACAGGTGCCGCGGACCGGCGTCGGCCAGCAGCCGCGTCAACCGTTCCTCGGGATGGGCGATGTCCAGGGGGAGGAGGACGGCTCCCGACTTCAGCACGCCGAGGGCGATGCTCACGGCGGTGAACGAGCGCTCCAGCGCATACGCCACCACGTCCTCCGGGCCCATGCCCTGGGCCGCGATCCACCGGGCCACCGCATTGGCCCGGTCGTTGACCTCGCCGTACGTCAGGGTCCCTTCGGCGCCGCGCAGTGCCACCGCGTCGGGGCGCAGCGCGGCCTGTCGCTCGAACCGCTCGACCACACCGGGAGCGGGACCGTCGAGCACGGGGGCCGTGCCGTGGGCGAGGATGACCCCGTACTCCTCGTCGGTGACCAGGCTCTGGTCTCCGAGGGCCACGTGCGGAGCGGCGAGCCCGGCGAGCAGGGTGCGCCGGGTCGACTCGACCAGGGACCGCACGGTCTGTTCGCCCACCGCATCGGGTATGTACTCGAAGCGGATCACCCAGCAGCCGTCGGGCTCCTGACGTGCCATCACCGACAGCGGTGCCTGGGCGATTCCGGTACGGGCCGGGAGGGGCCGCACATCGACTCCCGGCAACGTCAGCGGTACCTCGGCCCCCTCGATGCCGAAACTGATCTCCACCGGCTGGACCCTGCCCGAGGCCCCGAGCAACCGGATCGCCTCGTCGTACTCCAGGTCCTGGTGGTCCAGTGCGTCCACGACGACCCGGCCCACCGAACCCAACGCGTCCTCGAAGCTGCCGCGCGGATCGGTGTCGAGGGCGAGGAGCAGCACATTGCCGAAGTAGCCGAGCGTACGGGCGGTGTGTCCGCTGTCGCGCCGCAACACCGGCGTGCTGATCAGGGACCGTTCGCTGCCCGTGTGCCGGCGCAGCGCGGCGGCGAAGGAGGTGAGGAGGACCGTGAAGGCGGTGGTTCCCGCGGTCCGGGCGAGGGCGTCCAGGGACGCGGACTGCGTCGCATCCAAACCCACTTCCACCGCCTCGGCTTCCGCGGTCTGCTGATCGGCCGCGGTACGACGGTCGAGCCCTGCGGCACCCGAGGCGCGCGTCAGCGTCTTCGCCCAGTGCCGGCGCAGCGCCGGTAGGGAGCCCTTGACCTCGTCCTCCACGGCACGTGACGCCTGGGGGTACCCGGTCGTCGGCGCGGGGTGTCCCCCCTGGTAGACGGCGGCCAGATCCTCGAAGAACACCCGCCAACAGGCGTCGTCCCAGGCGATGTGGTGCACCACCAGCAGCAAGGTGTGCCGGTCGGGGCCCTGCGCGTACACGGTGACCCGCAGGGGGTGGCCGGACTCCAGGTCGAAGGGGGTGCGCAGATCGGTACGGAGCAGGGCCTCGACGTCCGCGTCGCGCGCGTCGACCTCGACCAGCTCCAAGCCGTCGGACAGATCGGGGATCGCGAGCAGTTCGCCGGCCTCGGTGAGCGCGTACCGGGTGCGCAGGACCTCGTGGTGGGCGACGACGGCCCGCAGCGCGGCGGCGAGGGCGGGGAGGTCGAGCGGGCCGTCGAGGCGCAGGGCGGTGCCCACGTTCAGCGCGGCACCCGTGGGGTCGCTCGCGTGCTGCAACCACAGACGCTGCTGGGCCGTGCTGGTTCCCGACGGAGTGTCGGTGTCCGCCGCCCCCTCCGCGGCGGACACAACCGTGTGGTTGTCATTCCCACTGTCCTGGCCGGCCAGTCCACTCGCGGCGATGCGTTTGCGCAGCGCTGCGAGCCGTCTTTCGTGATCGTCCTTGTTCCTGGCCGTGTTGCGCATCCCCACGTGCCCCTCCCTGTCGCTGACCGACCGTTGTGGTCGACCGTCCTCGGTCCGTTCGCGGGGCGGCACAGGACCGCGCGGTGCGCCCCACCGCACCGGCGTGTTCCTTCATGCCGCCCGATTCCCGCAGCCCGCTCGGGCGTTCGTTCACCGTGTTCGCCACGAGCCCGCCGCCCGCCGCCGTCCGCGCGGTGCGCGGTCGAGCGGTGCCGTGGCGGTTGGCGCTCGTGGCCGGAGCTCAGCCCCAGGAGTTCACGGTGAAGCGCTCGCTCAGTGCACGGGCACCGATGGCGTATTCGCGCAGCTCTTTGGCCTTTCCGACGAGGAGTTCGTCGCCCGAGGTGACAGCGATGTCAGCAAGCCATTCGTAGGTCGCCTCTGCGGGCACGTCATAACGGAAGTGGACTTTGGAGAGGAGGAAGAGGAATTCCTTGAAGTTCGAGCGGTCGACGACCTGTCCCAATCCCTTGATGGCGTCGAGCCGGGCCACGGGCAGGGGTGGCCGCTCGATGATCTGGGCATCGGTCGACGGCCGGTAGCGGGAGGCGTCACGGAAGACGTCCGACTCCTCGTAGGCACCGTCGAAGGCGAAGTCCACACAGAGCATCTGCCGGCTGTCCGGCGAGAAGTTGGCCGCCGCGTGCACCGATCCCGCATCGAGGAACCAGATCTCACCCGGCCGCATGTTGATGACCGTGTCGTCATTGGAGTGCAGGGCGGCGGCGTTCTCCTCCAGGAACATCAGCACCCGGAAGTACTGGTCCGCCTCCCGGTCCAGTTCCACGAAGTCCCGGTGGGGAATGACGACCGCGTCCACGAGGTTGCGGGTGCGCACCATCGTGATGTGGTCGGTGTTGAAGGTGCTTTCCACCAGGTCACGCAAGTAGGAACAGTTCTTGCCGTGTTCGGTCAATTGGGCGGGCGAGTCGGTGTCGCGGTAGAGGTCGTCCCCGGAGTCACCGGTGCTGTTCCACAGGGGGAGGTTCTTCCAGTAGCCGTTGCTGAACTCGTCGTAGCCCTCTTCGCCGCGGGGCAGAGAGCTGAGGTATTCGAGGTCCCTGGACAGGAGTGTTTCGTCCAGGTCGATGCGTCCCAGGATGTGTGATCTCAAGACTGACATCACCTTTCCGAATCGTGTTGCGGGCACGGGCCTGGTTGCCTTCGCTCCCGCACTGGTCAAGTGCCGTGGACATGCCTCTTCCGCGGCACACCCCAAGGCCCGCTGCCGGCGGGCGACGTGGTGCCGGTTGCCCCGAGACAGAACGGGGCCCGCGATGTGTTGTGGTGTTGGGGTGCGCCGGGTGCGGCATCCGGGTCGACATCGGCTCCAGTCCGTCGAGCCGACGTGGCCAGACGCTATCCATGACTTGAAAGTTCGGCAAGGCTTACCTAAGTTGATCTCCAATATTACACACAGATCACCCCTCATCGACATCCCGGCGTGACGGGCATCACTCACAACTGGCTCAACAGTGTGACGAGTTGACATAGGGTCGCCGGCGGTGGGGTGATGGTGATCTCCTTGTCGACCCGGTCAGCCGACTGGAACAATCCCGGGGGAGTGTGAGCCCCGAGGGCCGGGGCTCGCCCCGTGTTCGGTGCTGCACCGCCCTCACCGGGCGGGTCATTCCGTCGTGTCCCCATCCCAACGGGGACACACGTGCGCCCCGATCCGGGGTCCGATCCCACCCCCCACCCGACACAGCCGTACCAACCGTGGAGTGTCACGTTGAACCCAACCGAGACCTATCCGGTCCTGCCCCGCTATGTCACGGAAGGGCTGCCCGCGTCCTGGCTCGAAGTGCCCGCACCCCCCGCCGACTTCGTCCGTGGGGACCTCCGGTACCGGCTGGTGCGGGCGGACGGTCCGGACGTGCCGATGATCTGGGAGTGGATGAACCGGCCCCACACCGCCAAGGGCTGGGAGTACGACTGGCCCCTGGAGCGCTGGCAAGCGCACATAGACGCCCAATTCGCTGCCGAGTACTCGCGCCCCATCATCGTGGAGAGCGCCGGGCGGCCCATGGCCTACATGGAGTTCTACCGGATGGCCCAGGACGTCGTCGGGCACCACTACCGGGCGGCGGCACACGACCTGAGCATGCACCTGGCGATCGCCGACCTGGCGGACACCGGTCGCGGCCTCGGCAGCAGGATCATCGGAGAGGTCACCGATGAGTTCTTCCTGCGCGACCCGCTCTGCAATGCGGTCGTCTACGAACCCGACGCGGTGAACGCGGCGTCCCGCAGGATGATCGAGAACAACGACGCCACCTGCCTGGGCGAGGTCCAGGTCCGTCACCGCAAGATCGCCCTCTACGCCAAGGCGAGGGAGGGGCACCCGCTGCCGCGCATCGAACCCTGATCCGGGGCACGGTAGGCGCACATCGCGCCGCTCACACAAAGGGATGCGAGTTCCGCACGACGGAGGTCAACTCCCTCCGGTCCCGGCGCTGCGGCGAGGACGATCCCTCGTCGTGCACGGTGACCGGCCACCCTCCCGCACCGGACGTACGGGGCGCGGCACGGTTCGCCGTACCCGCCCGGACGGTGGTGCGTGATCCGGGCGGGCAGGGGCGAGGTCCGAAAGAAGGACCCTAGGCCAAAACAGGGACGACGGCGGGTGCGCTGTAGGCCGATGTGTTACCGGCTGCGTCCCTGGCGCGGACCCGGAACACATGCGGTGTCGAAGGCTGAAGCCCGGTCATCAGCAGGGAGGTGAGACCCACGGTGCTGCCCGCCGGCAGGCCGTCCCGGGAGATCTCGTACGTCAGAACGGTGTCCCGGTCGTCCGACGATGCGCTCCACGCCAACCGGACCGACGATCCGGTGATGTCGGCGAAGTGCACGCCCATCGGCACGGTGGGCGCCGCGGTGTCGGGCAAGGTGCAGATGCCCTGGTTGAGCGTGCAGGTGCGGGGCTGGGAGGCCCCCTGTGCCACCAGGCCGAAGGTCACGGAGGCGCCCGGGGCGATGGTGCCGTTGTAGCCCTGGTTGCGGAACGAGTACCAGTTTCCGTCGCGGGTGAGCGTCGCGTCCCAGTGGGTGCTGACGGTGGTGTCCGCGGGCAGGGTGATCGAGACCGTCCAACTGGTGAGCGTGAAGCTGCTGACATTGGTGATCGTGAAGGCGCCCTGGTAGCCGCCCTCCCACGATGTGGTCTGCCGGAAGTCGGCCACGGCGGGAGCGGGTGGCATCGCGGTCGCCGGCGGTGCGAACAACAGGGCGATCGCCCCGAGGATCGTGGCGATGGAGAGGACCGAGGACGCTGTTCGTCTTCGCATGAGCTGCTCCTTGGTGTGGGGGGTCCGTACGCCTACCTGACCATCTTTGGTCTATACCAGAGACGGTGGCCTATCACTTATCGACCCCTCTTCGGGGACGTCAAGGGGGAATGCAAGACTCCGTCTCGCGCCACGGTTCACAACCGGGCGAAGAGGGCGAGTCGAACCCCCGGTTCTTCGGCAGTCCGGACCTTCAGGCCCCCCGAGTCCTCTGCCCGAGGCCGAACTCCCTACCCGTTCCTACCGGTTCGGCGCCACTTGTTCCCGGCCGACCGACACCACGACGACGGCGTCCGTTCGACTGTCGATCTCCCTCGCCCGTGTGGGAGAGTCACCCGGGAACATCGGCCCGCGGAGTCCGGGGGACTCCACACACACCTGCGAGGGTGGGCCGCGTCCGGCCGTGCGGCCGGGGTGTCGAGGGGGACTGAGTGGCGCAAGTGATCGACGGCCGCTTCGAGCTGTTGGCACGGCTCGGCGGCGGTGGCATGGGCCTGGTGTGGCGAGCGCGCGACCTGATGCTCCATCGTGAAGTGGCGCTCAAGGAAGTGCGTCCACCGGATCCGGCACTGGCCGAACACGACCCCGAGGGCGCCCGGGCCCTGCGCGCCCGTGTCCTGCGGGAGGCCCGGGCGCTGGCACGCACCGACCACCCCAACGTGGTCACCATCCACCACATCGTGGACATCGGCGAGAACGGCTACCCGTGGCTCGTCATGGAACTGGTCCACGGAGGCTCGTTCCAAGAGCGCCTCGACCGCGACGGCCCCCTCACCCCCGAACAAGCGGCCGAAGTGGGACGCGGAGTGCTGGCCGGGCTGCGGGCCGCACACGCGGTGGGCATCCAACACCGCGATATCAAACCGGCCAACGTCCTGCTGCGCCCGGACGGAAGCCCCGTCCTCACCGACTTCGGCATCGCCGCGGTCCAGGGTTCCACCGCACTCACCGCAACCGGTTCCTTCATCGGCACGCCCGACTACATGGCTCCCGAACGGGTCAGTGGACACGACGGCGGCCCGGCCGCCGACCTCTGGTCGCTGGCCCTGATGATGTACGTGGCCGTGGAGGGACACCACCCGCTGCGCCGCGCCAACACCCTGGCCACCTTGGCCGCGGTCCTCAGCGAGGACGTTCCGCCACCCCGCAGGGCCGGACCGTTGACCGAGGCGCTCATGGCCGTCCTGGTCAGGGACCCGGCCGTGCGCCCGGATGCCCGGACGTTCGACCGCCTGCTGGAAGCGGCGGGCTCGGTACGGGACGAGAGCGCCGCCCCGACCTCGTACCCCCTCGCGCCTCCGGCGGCCCTGACCTCCGACGCCCCGCCTCCCCATGCCCGGCCCGCATCCGCCCCGGCGCCCGCGCGCCGACCACGGCCGAGGTGGACCCGGCGACGTACCCGGGCGTACGTCGCCGCGGCACTCGTCGCCGTGTCGCTCGGCGGCGCACTCCTCTGGTTCCAACTCCAGGGTGACGGTGACGGCTCGAACAAGGCCAAGGCCGGTTCCACCGCCTCACCCGGCGGCCTCGCCCAGGGAGACGGTTCGAGCGGCGACTCCGCAGGCCAGGGACGGATCACCATCGGGGTCAAGTCCGACCAGCCCGGCCTCGGCTTCAAGGCGGTGAACGGCGACTACGAGGGGTTCGACGTGGCCGTGGCGACCTACATCGCGGGCGAACTCGGCCATCGCGCCGAAGACATCGAGTGGCGCGAGGTCCGCAGCACCGAGCGGGAGGACCTGCTGCGCGACTCAAAGGTGGACATCGTCGTGGCCTTGTACGGGATCAGTGAGCGCGCCAAGGAAGTGGTCGACTTCGTCGGTCCCTATCTCGTGGGCCGCCAGGATGTGCTGATGCGGGTGGACGAGACCTCCATCGGTTCCGCCTCGGCACTGAACGGCAAGAAGGTCTGTGCGATCACGGGCTCCAGTTCGGGGACGTATCTGCGCAACCAGGTCGCCCCCCAGGTGCTGCTCGTCGAACAGCCCAGCTACGACCGCTGTCTGACCGCACTGTCCACCGGTGCGGTGGATGCCGTCACGACCGACGACGCCATCCTGGCCGGATATGCCGCGCAGAACCCGGGCAAGTACCGCCTCGGCGGGTTCCGACTGAGCAGTGAGGAGTACGGGATCGGGCTGCCGAAGGGCAGCGTCCTCAAGCCACGCGTCCAGGCGGCACTGGAGAAGATGACCAGGGAAGGAGAGTGGAAGAAGGCAGTCCAGAAGCACCTTCCCCTCTTGCAGCGGGAGACGCCGCAGTCATGAACACCGTTTCGGGGATCCCGCCCACCTCCCGCAGCGATGGGTGTTCCTCCGCTCGGCCGCACCCCCGTCCCACGGGCGGCCGGCCGCCCCGGAGAACGAGCAGGAACCCACCAGCGCGAGAAACGCACCGTGACCCCCGGGCAGTACCCGAAAGGACTTGATCAGCTTGATGACCACCCGCCCCGGCTCAGACGAGAACAGCCTGTGGATACGCCGGTTCCAGCCCCGTCCAGAGGCCGCCGTACGCCTGGTCTGCCTCCCCCACGCGGGCGGTTCCGCCAGCTACTTCGTACCTGTCGCACGCGCCATGCCGGAGTTCGCCGACGTGCTGTGCGTGCAGTACCCGGGCCGTCAGGACCGTCGTACCGAGCCGCTCATCGACAACATCCCCGAACTCGCGGACCACGTCTTCACCGCACTCCTGCCCTGGGCCGACCGACCGATCGCGCTCTTCGGGCACAGCATGGGTGCTTCCCTGGCCTTCGAAGTGGCTCGACGGTTCGAGCGGGAGAAGAACATCATCGCCGCCGCGCTCTTCGCATCCGGACGTCGGGCGCCTTCGGCACTGCGCCGGGAGACCGCCCATCTCAGGGACGATAGGGGCCTGCTCGAAGAGGTCGCCGCGCTGAGCGGCACGGACTCCGACCTGCTGGACGACGAGGAGGTGCGGAAGATGATCCTCCCGGCGCTCCGGGCCGACTACCGAGCGGCGGAGACCTATCTACCAGAACCGGGGGAGCCCGTGCGCTGCCCGGTGCACGTGCTGGTCGGCGACGACGACCCCAAGGTGACGGTCGCGGAGGCCGCTGCCTGGGCGGAGCACACCACAGGACCGTTCACCCTGAAGGTCTTCCCCGGCGGTCACTTCTATCTGGCGGACCATCCGGACGAGGTGATCCGGACCATGACGGACCACATCCGGGCAACAGGTGCCACACCCGTCTGACGCCGTGTCATGCCCGCGGGAGTGGCAACACGTCCCGCGGGCCCGCAAGTCCGGACGTACGAGCCCCGGACCGGGTCGACCGTGAGGACGGAGCCGACCGGGTCGATCAGCCGTCCGCCGGCATCCAGGCGGCTTCGGCCGCCGCGGCGCTGGGGTGCGTGGGGAAGATCTGCTCCAGACCCACGATCCGAAAGATCCTGCTGACCTGGTCGGGCACCGCGGCCAGGGCGATGGAGGCCCCCGCGGCGATCGCGAGATTGCGGGCCGCGATCAGTACGGTGATGCCGCTGGAGTCACAGAAGGTGAGCCCGGCCAGGTCGATCACCAACTGCTGCCCGGATCGCAGAACCAGCCCGGCCAGACGGCCCCGCACCTCGGGCGCGCTGTGATGGTCGAGATCTCCGCCGAGTTCGACGACCTGCCCGGCGGGAATGGTACGGATGTGGATGCTCAGCTGCGTCACGGGGACTCTTCACTCGGGGGAGGGGGAATGCTGATGGCCAGCACGGCGGTGTCGTCGTCCACCCCGCTACCGAGGGTGCCGAGCAACGCGCGGATCGCCGCGAGGGCATCCGGCGCGCTGGTGGGCGCCAGACCACGGGCGAAGTCCAACAGGGCTTCGTCGCCGTACCGGTCACCCGTGAGGGCGCTGTGCGCCTCGGTGAGCCCGTCGGTGTGCAACAACAGGGTGTCGCCGGGATCCAGATGCACCGTGGTGGTGGCGATGTGGGCATCGGGGAGCACACCGATGAGTTGCCCCCCTGGAGTGGGCACATAGGCCGTCTCGCCGTTGGTGCGCATCAGGAGTGCGGGCGGGTGACCGCCGCTCGCCAGCGTCACCCGGAAGCCGCCCCGCTCGCCCTCCGGGGTGAGGAGGCCGAAGATGACGGTGCAAAACCGTGGATCCTGGCCGTTGTACTCGTGGTTGAGGACGGTGTTGAGGTTGCGCAGCACCGCGGCCGGGTCCGGGTCGTAGACCGCGGCGGCCCGGAGCGTGTAGCGGGCCAGGGAGGTGATGGCAGCGGCAGCGGCCCCTTTGCCGCAGACGTCTCCGAGGAACATCCCCCACGTGCCGGAACCGAGGGGGAACAGATCGTAGAAGTCGCCGCCGACCTCGTCCGCCGAAGCGATGTGGTAGTGCGCGGCGACGTCCAGACCGGGCACATTGGCCAGGGTCGGCGGCAACAGGGTCCGCTGGAGTGTGGTGGCGAGCCGCTGGAGGCGCTCGCGTTCCCGCTCCGCCTCTTGCCGTGCACGCAACAACTCCGCCTCGTAGGCGCGACGGTCACGGGCGTCGAAGACCGTGGTGCGGATCAGCAGGGGCTGCCCGTCGCTCCCCGTCTTCACGGTCGAGGTCACCAGCACGGGCAGCCGCGTTCCGTCCGCGGCCTTGAGTTCCAGGGCGATTCCGCTGACCTCGCCCTGCATCCGGAGCAGCGGCGCGTAGTGGGTCTCGTGGTAGAGCCTGCCGCCGACCGTCAGCAGATCGGAGAACTGCCTTCGGCCGACGATCTCACTGCGTTCGTAGCCCAGCCAGCGGAGCAGCGTGGTGTTGATCTTGGCGATCTGTCCGTCGAGCAGCGTGGAGAGATACCCGCAGGGGGCATGTTCGTACAGATCCTCGGCACTGTCTTCCAACAGGGACGAGAAGAGGGCCCGATCGTCCCGCGGCTGCTCGCCCGGGTTGCGGTCGCGGTCGGGATCGCCGCTGGTCGTGCACATCACCGTGGCGCGCCGGCGAATGCAGTGATGGCCGCGGCGGTCTCCTCGGGCGCACTGAGCTGGGGGCAGTGCCCCGTTGCGTTCAGGGTGATCAGCTCGCTGCCCGCTATCTGCTTCTGGACGAACGCGCCCACCTCGGGCGGTGCGATCGCGTCCCGTGAGCACTGGGCCACCAGTGTGGGGACGGCCACCCGGGTCAGGTCGTCCCGGTTGTCGGAGAGGAACGTCACCCGGGCGAACGAGCGGGCGATCGTCGGATCCGTACGACAGAAGCTGTTGGTGAGTTCCTCGCCCAGCTCAGGACGCTCGGGGTTGCCCATGATGACCGGGGCCATCGCTCCGGACCAGCCCAGATAGTTCGCGTCCAAGGACTCCAGGAGCTCCTCGATGTCCGCGGCGCTGAACCCGCCGCGGTAGCCGGTGGCCGGGTCGTCGATGAAACACGGGGACGGGGCGAGCAGGACCAGGCCGGCGAACGCCTCCGGTTCCCGCGCCGCGGCCAGGACCCCCATCATCGCGCTCACGGAGTGCCCGACGAACACCACCGGCCCCAGTGCCAGTTCGCGGCACAGGTCCAGGACGTCCGTCGCATAGCCGTCCAGGGTGGAGTACTGCTGCTCGTTCCACGCGGACAGGTCCGAGCGCCCCGATCCCACATGATCGAAGCGGACCACGGTGAAATCGCGCTCCAGTGCCGGGACCACCAGGCGCCACAGGTTCTGATCGCATCCGAACCCGTGGGAGAGCACCACGACCCGACCATCCGCGCGACCACTGATCGTCACGTGGTGCCTGCTTCGTACATCCATGCGCCTCATCCTTGCAGACGACCCGCCCGGGCCGGCCCCGACCCGGACCTCGGAAATCCTGGGGTCGGGGTCCTCGCATCGATCAGGAAGCGCCACCCGGCCGGGCGCCTCTTCCTGATCGGAGCAGCCGGATCAGACGAGGTGGTCACCCAAGAGCTCCGCGAACTCCTCTTCCGTGAGGACCTTCGTCCCCAGGGCCTCGGCCTTGGCCAGCTTGGACCCGGCGCTCTCACCGGCGACCACGAGGGTCGTCTTCTTCGACACGCTGCCGGAGGAAACCCCGCCCGCCCGCTCGATGAGCTCGTTCATCTCCGTACGGTTGCGACCCGCCAACGGGCCGTTCATTCCGCCGGTGACGACGACGACCTGGCCGGTCAACGGCAGTTCCGGAACTTCGCCGATGGCCTCGGTCTCCGTCTCGGTCTGGACCGGGGCTCCCGGCTCCGTCATGTTCACACCGGCAGCAGCGAGCTTGTCGATGACCGGACCCATGGCGGCGATGTGCGCGGCGATCTTCGGGGCATTGGCGCCGGGCAACTTCGGCACCGCGGACAGCGCCTCGGGGGCAGCGGCGCGGATGGCATCCATCGTGCCGAAGTGACGTGCGATCTGCCGCGACAGCGTACGACCGGTCCGCACGATGCCCAGGGCGCAGAACACCCTGTTCAGAGGCTTGCTCCTGGCCGTCGAGATGTTCGCCAACAGGGTGTCGGCACGCTTTTCGCTGCGTGTCGCCGACACCAGCTGCTCCCGGGTGAGGGTGAACAGATCGGCCACGTCGACCACGGCCCCCTCATCCACCAGCGCCTCGATGTACGTCGTGCCCAGCCCGTCGATGTCGAGTTGGTCGCGACCGACGGCGTATCTCAAGGAGGCGAGCAGACCGCACCCCCCACCGGCCCCGCCGGCACACTCCCAACGCTCTCCGGACGTGTCGATGGCACCGCCGCACTTGGGGCACGCGTCGGGAAACACGATGGGCGTCTCCGCACCCGTACGCACATCGACGACGGGTGCCTCGATGCGCGGAATGATGTCCCCGGCCTTCCACACCGTCACCGTGTCCCCGACCATCATGCCGCTGGCCTGGATGAACGCCGGATTGTGCAGGGTGGCGTACCGCACGATGCTGCCGTCCACCTCGACCGGCTCCAGTACGGCGCGCGGGGCGATGATGCCGGTCCTTCCCACGTTCCACTCGACGGCCAGCAGCGTGGTCCGCCGTTCGACGGCCGGGAGCTTGTACGCGACGGCCCAGTGGGGATGCCGGGTGGCGACCCCGGCCGTCTTCTGCTCCCCGAAGTCATTGACCTTGATCACGGCGCCGTCGATGCCGAACGGCAAGGCGGCCCTCAGCCCGGCGATCTCCTCGACCCGGGCCTGGACCTCCTCCAAGGTCGCACAGACCCGCATCCCCACCGCGGTCGTGGCCGTGGTGTTCACCCCCGCCGCCGCGATCAGGGTCATCACGGCCTCATGGGTGTCACCGGGCAGACCGGGGGCTTCGTCGTCCACTCCGGCCACGCCGTACGCGAAGAACGTGGTCTCGATCGTGTACGGCCGGTCCTTCGCCCGCAAGGTGCCCGCGGTGCCGTTGCGCGGATTGGAGAACACCTTCGCCCCGTGCGCCTGGCGCACGACGTTCGCCTCTTCGAACTGCGCGTGGGTCATCAGGACCTCACCGCGCAGCTCAACCGTGAGCTCGGTGTCCAGTCTTTCGGGGAGGCCGACGATGCTGCCGATCGCATGGGAGACGTCCTCGCCGTGGATGCCGTCACCACGGGTGACCAACTGCACCAGTCTGCCGTTGCGGTACCGCGCGGCGATCGCCGCCCCGTCCAACTTCGGCTCCACGGCGAACCCACCGCCCACGGGCGCACTCAGCCGCCGGGCCACCGATGCGCCCCACTTGGTCAGCGATTCGGCGTCGAAGACATTGTCCAGCGAGAGCATCGAAACCGTATGGGCGACGTCTCCGACCGGAGCCGCACCGCCCGCGACCTTCCCGGTCGGGGAGTCGGAGCGCACGTGGTCCGGGTGTTCCTCTTCGTGGGCCGCGATCCGGCGGGCGAGCAGGTCGTACGTCGCGTCGTCGAGCGGAGTGCTGCCGTCCCCGTAGTAGGCGGCGGAAGCGGCCAGGGCCGTGTCCACCGCGGTGCGGTACTCCTCGCGGCCGGCGAACGCAGTGGCGGTAGTGATCGTCATGGCGGCGATACTGCCCCAAGGGTCTGACAGTGAGGCCCGGGCGTGCCACCGTCACCGATGCCCGCATGGCCGGGGCCGGGCTCGGATGACTTGCGGGAAGTGCTCCGACACATGTGCTCGCCGTGCTGAGATGTCGGTGGGACGGCCGGCGCTCCGCTTCGCAGAAGCCGACGCCCGTCCGCCCGTGAGCCCCGGCACCGTGCCGGCACGGCTCGTGAAGACTCGTACGAGAGCGACGGAGAAGGAATCACCGTGAGCGAAGACCCCCAACAGCGCATCGACACGTCGGTGCCGCACTCCGCCCGGGTCTGGAACTACTGGTTGGGTGGGAAGGACCACTACCTGGCTGACCAGGTCGCCGGCGACGCCTATCGGGAAGCCTTCCCCCTGATCGAGGTCATGGCGAAGGAATCCCGCGCGTTCCTCAGACGTACCGTCACCCATCTGGCGGCCGAAGCCGGGATGCGACAGTTCCTCGACCTGGGAGCGGGGTTACCGACGACCGACAACACCCACGAGGTCGCCCAGCGCATCGCACCGGACGCCCGTGTCGTCTACGTGGACCACGACCCCTTGGTCCTGCTCCATGTCCAGGCGCTGTTGACCAGCACCCCGCAGGGCGTCACCGCGTACATCGAGGCGGACATGCGAGACACGGCGAAGGTGCTCGCCGGGGCGGCCGAAACACTGGACTTGAACCAACCCGTCGCTCTGGTCATCTCCGATGTGCTGGGTCACATCGTGGACTTCGACGAGGCGTTGGCCCTGGTCGCCCGGATCGTCGCCGCGTTGCCGTCCGGGAGCCACCTCGCGCTCAGCCACTCCAACGCTGACAGTCCCGCCCAAGCCGCGGCCCAGGACGCCTACAACTCCAGCGGCGCCATCCCCTACATCTTCCGCACCCCCGAGCAGATCGCCCGCTTCTTCGACGGTCTGGAGCTGGTGGAGCCAGGGTTGGTCTCCTGGCCGAACTGGCGGCCCGACGCCACCACCGGCACGGCCACCGAACGAGCCGGATGGGGAGCCGTCGCGCGCATTCCCTAGTCCCCGCGGTCCAGTTGGGTCCGGTCGGGCCGGGTGCGTGGTGGACGCACCCGGTGACCTGCCGTCCGGACCCAACGCGAGGCCCCGCTACGGACCTGAATCCGCGTCGTCGAGCGCGGCCGGGGCGGTCTCGCAGCCGTGCGCCTCCCACCGTCGTACGGCGCACCCATCGAGCACACGACCCCACCGTCCGGCCGGTACACCTTTCGGTGTACCTCCTCTTCGTCCTTGGTCATGAGGGTGCGCGGTCTGCACATCGAGACGATGGAAGCATGACCAATTTAACGACCACTCCGGTCGCCGCCTCGGGTGCCAGTACCCGCCTCGCACTGCTCGATGTGTTGAGGGGAGTGGCGATCCTCGGCACGCTGCTGACCAATGTGTGGATCTTCACGGGTCCTGGGGCCGAGTGGGGCGTGTTCGTCGGCGGCACCGCCGAGTTCTCCCTGTCGTCCTTTCCGGTTGCGGTGGAGAACGTCCTGCGTCTCCTGGCGAACGGGAGGTTCCTGGCGCTGTTGACGATCCTCTTCGGTGTGGGCCTCGCCATCCAGTACCGTTCGGCGGAGCGGCGCGGCCAACCGTGGCCCGGACGCTATCGGTGGCGGGCCCTCTTCCTGTTCGCCGAGGGCACGGTCCACTTCGTCCTCGTCTTCGCCTGGGACGTGCTGATGGGGTACGCGGTCACGGCGCTGTTGGTGGCCTGGCTGCTCACCCGTTCCGCCACTGCCCAGAGCCGGGTGATGTGGTGGGCGGCGGGTGTCCACGTCTTCCTGATGGTGCTGCTGACGGCGGGCATCGTCATCGGGGGATCCGGAGCAGGCGAGCCGGTCTCCCGCGAGGTCAAGGACCTCTATGCCCACGGCAGTTATCTGGAGCAGGTGGTGTTCCGGCTGGAGCACGCACTGCCCTTGCGGCTCGAACCCGTACTGTCGTTCTGTCTGCTGGTCTTCCTGTTCCTGCTGGGCGTACGGCTCTTCCGGGCCGGTGCCTTCGGCGCGGACGAGACCGGCCGTCGCATCCGTTCCCGGCTCCTGCTGTGGGGCCTGGGGATCGGCCTCCCCCTGAGCGTGGCGTCCTCACTGGCGGGAGGTGACTACTTCCTGGTGGACCGCTATGTCGCCGGCCCGCTGTCGGCGCTCGGGTACATCGGGTTGATCGGCCTGCTGACCGACCGGGTACGACGTACGGGGCCGGTACTGCACAGCCTCATCTGCGTGGGCAGGACGGCTCTGTCCGGCTATGTCCTCCAGAACGTGCTGTGCATGTTCCTCGCGTACGGCATCGGCCTGGGGTTGGCGCACCGGTTCGGCGAGACCTGGCGGCCGTGGTGGGTGATCGGTCTCTGGGCCGGGGTGTGCCTCGTGCTGATGGTGGGCTCGGCGCTGTGGCTACGGCGCTTCGACACCGGACCGTTGGAGTCACTGCAGAAGCGCGTCCTCCGCCGCTGACGCACGTTGCCGTGAGGGAACCACCCCCGGTGGGAGGCGGCAGCAACCTCCCACCGGCCATCACCTCCGCAACGAAGGCGTGACCGTAAGTCAAGTGCGCGGTGAGACATTCCGTTTGCCGACTGCCTCGCCCTCGCTGGCTTCGCAGACTTCGCGTACGGGATATTTCCCTGCTCGATGGGGCGATCGCTCCATCTCATTCCTGACACTCATCACATTTCGCCTCCTGGTGGCAGTGGTGAGGGAGTAGGTGTCGGGTTGCTGATTCTTGTCGTCGGTCGACAACTCCGTTCCAGGGAAACGACTTTCCTTGCCTTTGAATGGTCCAGACCTTTACTGTCCCCACCTGACGGCCGACGGCCGACAGGAGGCTCGCTTTAGATGGCGATAGACATAAAACCGCGCTCTGCGTGGGCGGAGCGCGCCGCGTACACGGGGCGCGGACAGATCATGGCGGCCGAGTTGACCTGGACACTGGGCTGGGACGTCCGTACCGCGATGGAGGTGGTGCGGAACCAGATCGCCGCCACCCCCGATCCGGTCCAGGGGCGCGAGTGGGCCCCGTGGAAGGGTGGAGTGTTCATCCACCACGCCGGCCCCCGGAGCTTCGCGCCCGACTCCGAGGCGGACTGCATTCAGCACATAGCCGATATCTGGCACGATCACAAACCCAAGTACGGCGACATCGCCTACAACTTCCTGGTGTGCCCCCACGGATTGATCTACACCGGTCGAGGATTGGTACGGGGCGAGGCGAACGGCGGAGACGCACCCCCCACCGCACTCACCAAGCGTGGCGAAGTGTGGGTATCCGGAGTGGGAGCCGTCGGCCGCAACGCCGGCTTCTACTCCGTCCTCGGTCTGATCCGATCCGCGAATCAGCCGACGTCCGCCATGTTGGGGTCGATCAAGAATCTGATCCGACACCTCCAGAACAACGTCAGCTCCGAGGTGAGAGCGGGGGACAACATCTTCCCGCATTCGCATGGAGACAACACCGAATGCCCCGGGAACCTCACCCCGTACGCGCAGTTGGGCTCGGCGATCGACCCGGGCCGACCGACCGTACGGCCCGCAGCTCCGGTCATCCCGCGCGTCGCCTGGGGTGCCCGTCCGCCGCGAGCCGAGTCCCCGGTCCCCCTCTCCCAACGCACCGGATTCGCCGTGCACTACTCGGCGGGCCCGCCCACCCAGTCGCTGCGTTCCATCCAGAACTTCCACATGGACGGGCGGGGTTGGCCCGACATCGGCTACAACTTCCTGGTCGACCGCAGCGGACGCATCTACGAGGGCCGCGGCTGGCTCAGCATCGGTGCCCACGCCACCGGTTACAACACCACGCACATCGGCGTGTGCTTCATCGGCAGCGACGGCGACGCCACTCCGGCGGCCAAGAACGCCATCCGCGCCCTCTACTACGCGGCCAACAAGAACGCCGGACGGGTTCTCACGGCCACCTACCACGGGGCCATCGGATCGACCTCCTGCCCGGGCGCCGACCTGCGCAACTGGGTGATCGCCGGGCTGGGCGGGGACGACGTTCCCATCGAGGGCGGCGGCGTACCGGGTGCAGGCTCGGGCATCACCACCGTTCGCTCGGTCTCCGCACAGCAGCAGGCCGTGAACCTCCTCGGACACCGACCGATGCTCTCGGTGGACGGCTCGTTCGGTCCACTCACGGCCGCGGGCGTGCGGTGGTTGCAGACCAGGGTCGGTGTGACGGCCGACGCCAACTGGGGCCCGCTCACCGAGGCCGCGTACATCGCCTACATCAGCGAGGGCGGCGGTGGCGGCGGGATCACCCTCTACCGGTCCGTCATGGCCCAGCAGTACGCGGTGAACGCGCTCGGCTATGTGCCGCCCCTGGTGCAGGACGCCAGCTTCGGTCCGCTGACCGCCGCGGGTGTGCGGTGGCTCCAGACGAAGATCGGCGTGGTGGCCGACGGCAACTGGGGACCGGCCACCGAGAAGGCGTACCGCACCCACACGGGTGGAAACGTCGACGGCATCGGTGGGATCTCCACGATCCGCTCCGTCGCGGCGCAGCAGAACGCGGTCAACGGCCTGGGATACACCCCGGCCCTGGACGTCGACGGCTCGTTCGGTCCGCTCACGGCCACGGGTGTGCGGTGGTTGCAGACCAGGGTCGGTGTGACGGCCGACGGCAACTGGGGACCGGCCACCGAGGCCGCCTACGGCAGCTACACGGACGGTGAACGGCTCGTCATCGACGGCAGCTTCGGCCCGATCACCATCGCAGCGACCCAGCGCGCCATCGGGGTCGTACCGGACGGCAGTTGGGGCCCGGCGTCCAAGCGCGCGCTCCAACGGCACCTCAACACCTGGTCTGACGCCGGACTGGTCGTCGACGGCGTCACCGGCATCGGGACCGTCCAGGCCCTGCAACGCCACCTCAACAAGATGATCGGCGCCGGGCTCACGGTCGACGGTTCCTGGGGACCGGGCACCAATCGCGCCCTGCAGACCGCACTCAATCTGGAGAAGTTCTGAATGGGACAGCACATGGACCTGCCCGGGGACAGCTCTCCCCGACCCTCGACGGACCAGCCGACCGAAGCCTCCCGTAGAACCGTCCTGGTCTCCGGAGCACTGGTGGCGGCGGGCCTCGTGGCCGCGAGCGCTCCAGGCGCCTCTGCGGCCAGCGGGCTCCTCGCCCGGGCCGACGGCACGGCCGGTCTTCCCACCTTCGCCGCCGTTCCCGCCGACGGGACCGACGCACTCGTGGTCCCCGACGGCTTCCGCGCCGAGACCCTTGCGCGCTGGGGTGACCCACTGACCCCATCAGCACCGGGGTGGCGGCCCGGACGGGTGGCCACCGCGGACGAACAGGAATTCCAGATCGGCAGCCACCACCACGGCGTGCAGTTCCTGCCGTTCGACCACGGCAACGGCCCAAGACCGCACGGACTGCTGGTCCTGGCCCATGAGTCCGTCGACGCCGCGCTTACGGAGGGCGCGGCGCGGACGGCCATGGCGGCCCAGGGCGTGACCGTGGTGGCGGTGGCCGCAGCAAAGGCTGCCGACGGTGGCTGGCGCACGGTCGACTCCCGGTACAACCGGCGCATCACCGCCCGGACCCCGGTCCGATTCACTGGCCCGGCCGCCGGCAAGGGGGCATCCTCGGGTGTGTTGGCACCCAGTGCGGTGAGCGTCACCCCGTGGGGGACGGTGCTCGTCGCCGAGGAGAACGCCAACGCCTTCTTCGGCACGGACGATCCCTCCTGGCGCCGTACCGAGAGCCATGTCCGCTACCGGCTCTCGGCCGGCGGCTTCGGGCACGCCTGGCACCGGGAGGACCCGCGATTCGACCTGGCCGATCGACGGGCACGACCCGAGCACTTCGGCTGGATCGTCGAGATCGACGCCCGCGACCCCGCATCGGAACCCGTCAAGCGCACCGCGCTGGGCCGGTTCGCCCACGGAAGTGTGACGGTCTCCGAAGCGGACGGCCGAGTGGTCATCCACACCACCGATGCCGAAGACGGCGAGTACCTGTACAAGTTCATCGGGTCGGCACCCTGGCGCGAACTACGGGCCCGCGGCAAGGACCCACTGGACCACGGCACCCTCCATGTGGCCCGCACCTCCGGTGACGGCACGGGCCGCTGGCTCCCGCTGGCCCATGGACAGGGCCCGCTGACCGTGGAGAACGGCTGGAAGGACCAGGCGGACGTACTGGTCCGTGCGCGTCTGGCAGCGGACGCCCTCGGAGCGACCCCCCTCGCCCGGCCGGAGCGCGTGGCCGTGAGCCGGAACGCCGACGTCTACCTTGCGTTGGCGGGCGGCACCGGAGGTGCCGGGTGCGGCGGGGGAACTGCCGAATGCGGCCCCGGAGCAGGGCCGTACGGAAGCATCATCCGCTGGCGCGGTGAGGGGGGCGACGCCACCGCGGTGACCTTCCGCTGGGAACACTTCCTTGCAGGAGGCGATCCGGAAGCGCCGGCCGATGGCGCGTTCGCCCATCCCAAGGGAGTGTGGTGCGACTCAGCGGGGCGGCTGTGGATCTCCACCGGCATCCCGGGGCACTCGCTCAACGGCCCCGAAGGGCCGTTCCCGCGGCTCGGCAACAATGCCCTGCTCGTCGCTGACCCGGAAACGGGCATGGTTCGCCGATTCCTGACGGCACCGCGCGGTGCCGAGGTGGCGGGAGTCACGGCGACCGCCGACGGCAGGACCATGTTCGTCAACATCCAGCATCCCGGGCAGCGCACCGCCGCCTGGGGAGCACCAGGCAAGGACGCCACGGGAAAGGTCAGCACCTGGCCGGAACACGATCGCGGCTCCTACCCGCGCTCGGCGACGGTGGTGATCCACCCCGTCAGGGCCCGCACCCGATGAGATGAAGCGGAAGCGCAGGCCCACCCGCGCGGACTCCCTCGACGCAGGACGACGGCGGGCGGGTCGGCGCTTCCGCGGTCAGCCGAGCTCGGTGTCGTAGAAGCAGAAGTGATCCTTGATCTCCGCCACCCCGGGCTTGGGGTCGGGATAGGCCCACACCAGATCGGCGGCGCCCGGAACCGACCAATAGGCGGCATCGCCCTTGAAGGGACAGTGCGTGCTGGTCTGCGAACGGGTCAGCAACTCGACCCGTACGTCCTCGGGCGGCAGGTAGTAGCGGACCGGGCAACCCGTCTCGCGCAGGATGACCGGCCTGGTGCTCTCGGCCAGCACCTGTCCGTCCCGTACGACCCGTACGCGCTCGCTGCCCTGTTCGATGGTGATGCGGTGTCCAGAAGTCATGTTCAGTTCAGCGCCCGGCGTTACAGGCTTGTTCCCCTCCTGGGCAGGTGTCGCCCGGTCGACGCAAAGGCGACCGGAAGTCGTCACCGCCCGCCGGGCAGGTCTCAGGTGTTGGGCAAGATCGGTGCCGCCCGCACATGCCGGATCACATGCGGTGGCGGGTCGGGCGGCCGACTTCCGGAACGCTGGCGGGCGATACCGAGCTCCGATGGCCGGTACGGTCGTCGGGCGTTCCCACCGTGCTGTGCCCGGACGCCCCGCACAGATCGCTGGTCCGAACGCCGGTCATCAGTGACCGAGCGTGCTGGGCGAACCCTGGGCGAACCTGGGGGAACCCTGAGAACCCTGAGAACCCTGAGAACAAGGAGCAGGAATGATCTCGTCAGAGAGCCACTACGAGAAGCACCGGATCCAGGTCGGTGGCCTTGACATGGCGTACGTCGACGAAGGAGAAGGCGACCCGATCGTCTTCCTGCACGGGAACCCGACGTCGTCCTACATCTGGCGCAATGTGATCCCGCACGTGGTGGACCAAGGGCGCTGCATCGCCCCGGATCTGATCGGAATGGGTGATTCGGACAAGCTCCCCGACAGCGGCCCGGACTCCTACCGCTTCGTCGAACACCGCAGGTACCTGGACGAACTCCTCCAGGCCCTCGGCGTGCGCGAACGGGTGACCCTGGTGGTGCAGGACTGGGGATCGGCCCTGGGCTTCGACTGGGCCTGTCGGCACCCTGCCGCGGTCCGGGGCATCGCCTACATGGAGGCCTTTGTGGCCACGATTCCCTCCTGGGACGACCTGCCCGACCAAGGAGCCGCGTTCCTACAGGCGATCCGCTCCGCCGCCGGGGACGAAATGGTCCTCGACCGGAACCTCTTCGTCGAGGACGTTCTCCCCCATCAGGTACTGCGAGGGCTGTCGGAAGAGGAACTGGCCGTCTACCGGCGCCCCTACACCGAACCGGGTGAATCCCGCAGGCCCACCCTGTCCTGGCCACGCCAAGTCCCCATCGCGGGCGAACCCGAGGACGTCCACGACACCATCACCCGCTATGCAGACTGGCTCGCCACCTCCACGATTCCCAAGCTGTTCATCGAATCGGTCCCCGGCGTCATGTTCGAAGCGCACCGCGCCATCGCCCGGTCCTGGCCGAATCAGACCCATCTCACGGTCACAGGCAGCCATATGCTCCAGGAAGACGCACCCGACGACATCGGAATGGCTCTCGCCTCCTGGCTGCGGAACCTGTAGCCCCGTTCGGCGCTGACGGGTCACTTCGCACGCGTCCCCTGCCCGGTGCGGCTCCGCGGCACGTAGTAGGGACGGTTGTGAGCCGCGACCGGCGGCGACTGATAGGTCCATGCCCCGCGCGCGGAGGCGTCGCCGATCAGCGCGACCACGTCGACACCGACCGGCGAGCCGCTGGCATGGACCGCCAGTCGAACCCGCTCGGACCCGGTCCCGGTCAGCGATGCGTACTGGTAGGGCTGATAGACGTTCATCGGCCCGGCCAGCGGTCGGCCGGCGTCATCGGTGCCATAACCGGTGATGGGCGTGTTGTTCACCGCGATCCTGGGGAGCCCCGTGAGATCGGCCCACAGCGACAACAGCGCCGGCCCCTCGGGTGCGGTCCCATCCTGCGTGGGGGACGCGGGCTCTCGACAGACGACGTGCCAACGATCCGCCACCGGGCCGTTTGGCGACGGCAACGTCACCTCGAAAGCGCCCGGATACTTCGGCTCTCCGTACAGCGCAGTGCCCGCGGCGATGGCGAGGGGGTTGTCGCACAGGACGTGGAGTCGGGCGATCCCCAACAACTTCGTCTGGTCGTACCCGCGGGCGAACTCGTCGTACGACAACCGGGCGAGACGATCGGCACTCGCGGTCGGGTAGGCGATGACGCTGTACTCGATCTCCTGGGTGATGCCGCCGCCGTTCGGGTACTGGGCGAAGTACAACTGGTAGTTGAGCGTGACGCAGGCCCGGCCGTCGAAATCGGCCGCGCTCAGATCGGGATGGCGTTCGGCCAGCAGCGCGCGCACCGGTGCCGGGTCGACCAGGAAGTCGACGCCGATGTTGTGCAGCGCCCCGTAGTGGAAGGGCAGCAGATAGGGCGCGACGACGGGTGGCAGGGCGAGATCGCTCATGGGCTGTTGTTCTCCTTGCCGGTACGGGGACGTCGATCTGGGGCGCGAGCAGAGATCCGGATCGGAGCACGGAGCGCGGAGAGGTCCCGGTGGATCCGTTCGGCGCTGCGCAGCGTGATCGCGGCCATGGTGAGGGTCGGGTTGGACGTGCCCAGGGACGGCATGCTGCCGCAGCCCACGGCGAAGAGATTGGGGTGGTCCCAGCAGCGCTGCCACGAGTCGACGACGGAGGTGGTGGGGGAGCTCCCCATGATGTGGGTCCCCGCTCCGTGCCCTGCGCCCCGGTAGGCGTAACACCCGTCCTCGTACGCGAACCAACCCGGCTGGGAGGGCCCCGGCTCGTAACGGCTGTGGTCCTCGGCGCCGAGCAGGGCGAAGATCTGGTCCGACACGGACTTGGCGGCCACGATCCCCGCCTTCACATGGTCGGACAGGTCATAGGTCAGCAGGGGGCGGGGATTGCCCAACGGATCGAACTGCCCCGTGGCGAGGGTCACCCGGTTCGAGGGGTCGGCGCCCTGCTCCATCTCGAACTGCAACGCGAACTGTCGTCCGATCCGATGTCCCGCGGCCCGTCGTAACGCAGCACCGAACAGACCGCGCCCGCCGCCCCCGTTCGGGGTCGCTTGCAGGAGCGCCCTGACCTCGACGTCCGGTGCGCCGACGGCCCAGTTCCACCCCCAGTTGCCGATCTCGATCCGAAAGGGAGCACGTTCGCCCCGTACCGGACCGAACCGGAAGCCCTCCAGCCCGGAAGTCGAACCCGGACCCCGGTACGGGCCGGTCGGCTCCGGCAACAACCCCCAGGTCAGCAGAACGGGATGGTCCATTAGATTCCGGCCCACCTGATCGCTGGAGTTGGCCAGGCCGGAGGCGAGGAGGAGTCGTGCGTTTTCGATGGCATGGGCCGCGAGGACGACGGTGTCGGCACGAACCGTGCACCGGACGGTGCCGGCCGGAGAGGCCGCATCGGTGTAGCGCTGGTACTCGACACCGCAGACGCGTCCTCCGGCGTCCGCGACGAGCCGCCCCACCACCGCCCTGGTGACCAACGCCACCGAAGGGCTCCAACGCGCCTGGGTGCGGAGCGGTGTGTACTTCGCTCCGGTGGGGCACACCGGGATGCAACTCGCGCTGCCCTCACAGACAGGCCCGTGCTCCGCCGTTTCCGTGGTGTTGCGCGCCTGGGGCGTACCCACCACCCGGAGCTCCGTAGGACGGACGGCGAACGGGTCCCGTGCCCGGTGCCCGTCCAGCCGCCCGGCCACCACCCGGTCGAGATGGCTGGCGGGAACGGGGGAGTGGGGGAAGTCGTACCCCTCGGGCAGGGGCAGTCCGACGAGGTCCCGCTGTTCCCGTGCATCCGCCGCCACACCGAACTCCTGCTCGGCCGCGCGATAGTAGGGCTCCAACACGGCATAGTCGATGGGCCAGTTGCGCCCGTACCCGAAGTCCTCGGTACGGAAGTCCTCCGGGTGCATCCGGGGTGTGAGACCGGTCCACGCCGTACCGGTACCGCCGTTGACGCGGAGATAGCCGCTGGCGTAGGGCAGCGGGCCGTTCTGGAGCAGGTACCCGCTGGCGCGGAAGCCGCCCTCCGGATCGCCGCTGAGATCGAGCACGTCGGGCGAGGGTGCCGGGGCGTTGGGGGCGATGGCCGCGCTCGGTACCTTGATCAGCGCCGAACGGAAGCGCTCCACGTCCACGGCGGGAGCACCGGAGGCATCGCCCCGCCCCGCCTCCAACACCAGGACGCGCCAGCCCCGGTCGCCGAGGCTCCGGGCGATGAGGGAGCCGGCGACACCGGCCCCGACCACGATCACATCGAAGTGTTCCGTCGCGGTCAACGCTCGTCACCCCGGGCGATCTCGACCGGCGGCGCTGCCCACGATCCGTGTCCGGGAGCACCTGCCCCCGGTGCGTGAGTGCCGAAGGTGCGCCATACCAAGCCGTGTGCGTAAGCGCGTCCTGCGACCACGGTGGGAGCCGTCGGTGGCCCGTGCACGCCGGATGCCGGCCACACTCCCAGGTACCAGAGGTGGCAGATCGACCGTGCCAGCTCCCGTACGGGGCCCTCGTCGAGTGCGCAGACCCCGTCGGTCGATGCGCTGATCAGCTCGGCATAGAGCTCCGGGTCCACCTGTCGGCCCACCCATGCACGGTAGGTCGCCGCCATACCTGTGCGTGTGAGTTCGACGGCGTTGAACCCGGTCAGGGCGACCGAGAGCTCGACGAACCGTTCAAGTCCCCCTGCTCGGGCGCCGGACGAGGAGTCATCGTCGTCATCCACGGGGACGTTCACCCGGCGCCCTGCCGGCCGCGTCGGCGCCGGATTCTCCAACCCGCCAACCCATCGTCTGGAACCCCTCTCTGGCCGTGCGCCCCACCCCTGGCACATCAGCCGACATCCCTACCTCAGGGGGCATGGATTCATGCGGGGCCATGTGCCTGGTGGTGAACGTTCGAACACGCTTGGTGCTCAACGGGAGGTTTGAAGTCGTCGGGGCTTGCGTGCGACCCGCGAGGATGGAGCGAAATCGTTGAGTAGGGGGCGGTTCGCCCCTCGGTGAGGTGTCGATGGCATCCAAGCGATCGGCTACCCGATGAGGCATCGCCCCGAGGTATCGCAAAGGGTGTTCGGTCGGACGCCCTGCGTGCTCGATGTCCTCTGTGTCGCTCAGAGTGACTCGTCGTCGGGGACGACGTGCATCGCCGCTTCCTCAGCAGACGCGGCGGCGCCGTCGATGCCCACGTCCCATGCCAGGAGATCCTTCTCCGCGTCCTCGTGTGCGCCCTCGTCGGGGGCCACGAGACGGCCGGCGCGCACGTCCCCCACCTCGTTGTCGAGGGCCTCGCCGTCGGTGTCGGACGTGTCCCCGATCCCGTCGCCCTCCCACGCGTTGGGGCCGGCTTCCGGCACCTCCTCCGCGAGCCTCTGGTCCAGCGTCTCGCCCTCGTGCTGCTCACGGGCGGTGGTGCCGCTGCGCTCGACGCCGAGCGGGCGTTCGGGCGGGGACCAGCCCTCGTCGTACGGGTCCACACCACGGTCGAGCAGGGTGTCCTCGGGGTCGAGCAGGCCCTCGTCCTCGGGCACCTCGTTGTCGTCGGGCGACCCGGGCTGATAGACCTCGTCGCCCATGGCGTCCTCGGACATGTCCTTGCCGACCATGGTTGCGCCTTCCTTCAGCAGTGCCCCGGCGGGGCGGGGGCAGGTGGGACGGGCCTCTGCTCCCATCGTCCACTGGATGGAGGCGGAGCGCACCCGACACTTCCGCCCCGGTTCTTCTGCATGGCCCGCGGTACGGGGGGTGTGGGGCGCTCATCCGTGCCGCGGGCCGTTTCGGCTGACTTATCCGGCCAGCTGCGCGCTGATGTCCTCGTGGAGCGGCAGCGGCAGTGCGATGTTCCATCGTTGCACCGCCTCGCCGGCGAGATCCCGCGTCCACTGCCAACTGCGTCGGGCGGCGGCACGTACGGCCGGGTCCAGTGCGTTGGAGGTGGTCGCCGTGTAGCGCTCGCGGTCGTGGGCGGGGAGATCCTTCTCCAGGGCCCGGCTCGGGGTGAGCCAATGGGTGGTGGAACCCCGCAGCAGCCGGCACAGTTGGAGTTGCTGCGGGGCGATGACGGTGTGGAGGAGGGCGTGCGCCCGGGCCGTCTCACCGCGGGCCAGTACATGGGCCAGCATCAGGGTCCAGTTGGCCAGTTCGTTCGTCAACTGCTGCGCTGTGGAGATCGGTTCGGGTGGCTCGCAATCGGCGAGCACCCGAGCCGCCGCCGTGAGCCGTCCGGTGCGATCGAGGAGCACCGCGCCGCCGGGGTCGGGGAGGTGCACGGACCCGCGCCAGGACGCCATCTCGGCGATGCCCTCTCCCGCCGCTTCGACGTGGAACTCCCCGCGCATCAGATCGTCGAACACGACGGCCAGGATGCCGTACATGTTGGTGTAGGCCATTTTGAGCGGGGCGAGTTGTTCGACGAAGGCACGTCCGTCGAAGGCTTCGATGTCGGCATCGTTCACGAACAGATAGGCGTCGAGGTCCGAGTGGGCGTCCGCCTCGCCCAAGGTCCACGAGCCGTACAGCAACACCCCCTCCAGCCGTCGGTCGGCATGAGCCGTCGCGCGGAGCAGCCGGATGCGTTTGTCCAAGGCGGGTGCAGTTGAGGGATCGGGCATGAAGACGCTCTTTCCTGAGGTCGTACGAGGGCAAGGTGACAAACCCGGCGACCGGCCGGGCATCGATCTCGGACCGAAGTCATCTGCTCAGGAAGCGCCCATGCTCAGCATCATAGGGGAGGTGTGTGGGAGCGCGGAGTCGCTGAGGGAGGGGTGTCGGATCAGGGTTTGCGGGCGCTACAGGCCGGGGCCGTTGTGCTCCTGTTTCCCGGCCGGCCTTACGAGTCACGGGTGGTGGCCGTGACCGCGCGGGTGAACGGGTCGGGCGCCTGACCGGTCCAGCGGTACAGCTCCGCCCGTCCGGTTTGGCGGCTCTCCGTGCCCGTACCGACCGTGCCGGCCCGCGCCACGTAGAAGCGGCCGTCGTCCAGCGAGACCAACCCGTACTGCCCGCGGGCACGAAATCCGTACTGGCCAGTCCCCTCGTCGTGGATGCCCTGGGGGAGGAGCGAGAGGAGGCGACCCACCTCGGAGCGGGGCTGGCCCTGCACCGTTGACCAGGACGGCGCCTTCGAGCCGTCGATGACGAAGAGGGAGTGATTGGGGAACGCCGGCTTCTTGCCCCGGTACACCGCCATGATCCAGTTGCCGCTGTGAGCGTCGTATTCGAGGTTCTGCACGCCGTAGGTGGTGTTGCCGGTGTGGACGAAGAACTTGCCCTCCGGCGCGACGGGCCCACTGGTGTGCGGCGCGCTCTCCAACAGGGGCTTCTCATACTTCCGCCATGCCCGGACGTCGTACTGCAAGAGCACCTGGTGGTCGTTGTCGATGCGTCCGGTGTGGGAGTAGATCCCGTACGCGACGGTGAGCTTCACCCGGTCCTTGCGCTCCATGGACGGACCGAACGCCACGCCGTCGATGCCGCTGCAACCGTATCGGTGGTCCGCGGTGTCAGCGGTGTCGCCGGCGAACACGCCGTCGTGGTCGAGGTCGGCCGTGTAGTCCTCGGTCACTTCCCTGAGGTGGACGGTGGAGACGACGCCGGTGGACTGGGCGTCCATGTTCATCCGGGTGATGCGGCTGCCGTCGAAGATCGCGATGTAGAAGGCGGGTGCGTCCTTGTACTCCAGCGAGCCGTAGACGCGGCCGTCGTCCGGATTGAAGTCCAGATCTCCGAGGTGTCCGGTGAATCCGGTCACCGAACCGACGGGACGTCCGTTCAGATCGGTCCGCACCAGGAGGTTGGTGAACGAGAAGTACAAGAACCCCCCGGAGCGGTCGATGGCCATGCCCTGGAGATGGCCCGACTGCCAGGTACCGCCGTCGATGCCCAGGGGCAGGGCGGGCGCCCGCTGCTCCGCCCGGACCGTACCGTCCGCGGTGGGTGTGCTCCCCTGGGCTGGCCCTGCGCCGATCAGGGTGAACGATGTGAGGAGGACCGTGGTGAGCAGGGTGCCGATGCGCGCGCGAACGTGTCTTCGCATGTGTCCTCCGGGATGCCGACGCCGGGGTTCCGTGGATTCCCGACCCGCGCCGGCCACTCCCCTTCGTACCGGTTCTCGTGTACTACAGGCCCTCACATCGTGCCTGTTACGCGGGTGCGGCGCCTGTGGGGAACGGGCCGTCGAGGCAACCGCGAGCGGTTCCTCGTGCCGGGCGTACGGACGCGGTCCCAGGGGGCATATCCGCAGGTCTTCGACGGTTTACGGGAAGCGGAGGACAGCCGTGTGCGGTCCGGGTGGAAAACCGGAGACCGACTCCTCCGTTCGGGGCGCCTCGCCGGTCCGAGGCACCCCGAACGGTCGGGAAACCCTCAGGGCCCTTCTTTCGGATCTCGCTGGGCTCGCGTGCCCTGGTGCCGCGCTCCCCCTGTGCCTAGCGGCACGGGAGGTACCCCCACGCCGCGTTGTCGTCAATCACCAATGGCCCCCTGTGCCTGGCGGCACGGGAGGTGCCCCCACCGCAGTGATTCATTCCTCCGCCTTGCGATCCACGGCACCAGACCCCGCTCCCTGATCCAGCCTGATCCAAAAGAAAGACCCTAGTCGGGCAGCAGTGCGGTCAGCGCCTTCTTGTCCATTTTCCCCAGCGGTGTGAGCGGCATCGTGTCCAGGATCGTCACCCGGTCCGGGATCTTGTACGTGGCGATCCCCCGGTCCTTGAGGAAGGTCGACAGGTCCGCGCGGGTCGGGGCCGGGCTGCCCTGCGAGACGACCACGAAGGCGACGGAGGATTCTCCGAGGTCCTCGTCGGGGCAGGCGACCAGGGCGACGGAACGGATGGCGGGATGGGCGAGGAGATGCCCCTCGACCTCGGTGGCGGCGATCTTCTCGCCGCCCCGGTTGATCTGGTCCTTGACCCGTCCGACGACACTGAGATGACCGGTGGGAGTGCGGCGCACCAGATCGCCGGTGCGGTAGAAGCCGTCACCGGTGAAGCTCTCGGTGTTGTGCTCGTCGGCGCGGTAGTAGCCGCGCAGGGTGTACGGGCCGCGGGTGAGGAGTTCGCCGGCCTCCCCCTCGGGCACCTCCTCGTCGGTGCCCGAGACGATCCGCACCTCATCGGCGGATGAGATCGGTTTGCCCTGGGTGGTGGTGAGGACGGCGGGCGGGTCGTCCAGCCGGGTGAGGCAGAGCAGCCCTTCGGCCATGCCGAACACCTGCTGGAGCGTGGCGCCGAAGCCGTCGACGACCTGGCGGGCGGTGTCGTCGGCGAGTCGGGCGCTGCCGATCTGGAGCACGCGCAGACTGGACAGGTCCACCGAGGTGGCTTCGGCCTCGTCCAGCCAGACCGGTGCGAGTTGGGGGTTGATCGCGGTGATGGTGACCCCGTGGCGCTCGACCAGGTCGAAGCAGTACGAGGGGTCCGGGTTGCTCGCCAGCACGACGGTGCCGCCGACGCCCAGCGCGCCGAGGACACCGGGGCAGTTCCAGGTGTAGTTGAAGGCGATGGGCAGCGCGGCCAGATAGACCGTGTCCGGCCCGAGGTGACAGACATCGGCCGCTGCCCGTGCGTTGTACTGGTAGTCGTCGTGTGTCCGGGGGATCAGTTTGGGGAGTCCGGTCGTGCCTCCCGACAGGAGGAGGACCGCGATGTCTCCCGCGGTCGCCGTGGACGTGACGGGCGCGTCGTCCGGCGGGGAGTCCTCCAGTTCGGCGAAGCGGACGAAGTCGGTGTGCTTTCCGGGCTCACCGACCACGATGATGTGCCGGAGCGACGGTGATTCGGCACGCACCGCGGCGGCCAGTTCCCGGTGGTCGAACTGGGCGTGTTCCTCGGGTATCACATAGGCGGTCGCCTCGGAGAGGGCGGCCAGGTGGGTCATCTCGCTCCGGCGGTGGCCCGGCTGGGTGTGCACGGGGACGGCGCCCAGGGTGATGAGCGCGAACCAGACGATCACGAACTCGGCACGGTTGGGCAGTTGGAGGAGGACCCGGTCGCCGTCGGCGATGCCGAGGCTGCGCAGTCCTCGTGCCACGGCACGGGAGCGGTCGGCGAGTTCGGCGTAGGTGAGCCGGGTGCGATCGTCGATCACGGCGGTGCGCGGGCCGAAGTCCCGCACCAGGGTCGCCAGGAGTTCCGGGTAGGAATGGCCCTGCCATAAACCTTCCTTGCGATAGGAATCCGCGGCTTCGGAAGGCCACTCGGTCAGGTCGATCGGCATCGTCAAGGCTCCTCATCTCACCGCGGTGTTGGCGCCGCGGCAGTCCGGATGGGCTCTTGAAAGGTAAGGCTAACCTAACTTACGGTGCTCTCACATGCATGTAGTCGAGGTCTTGATGGAGTGCTTGTGGACAGTTCATGCCCCAGCCTTGAAGAGATCCGAGGATTAGCCGCCCAGGCGCTGCGGCTCGATCCGCAGTCGGTGGCCTTCGATGACAACCTGGTCGAACGAGGACTCGATTCGATCCGGATGATCAAATTGGCGGCGCGCTGGCGACGCACCGGTGCCGATGTCACCTTCGCCGACCTCGCACTGAAACCCACCGTGCGGTCCTGGTACGCGCTGCTGGCCGCGGGCGGTGCCGCGCCGAGGCCGGACACGACCGCTCGACCCCGGGCGGACGAGGGAGAGCCGTTCGGCCTCGCGGTCATGCAACACGGCTACTGGATCGGACGCGGTGACGACCAGGCGCTCGGGGGTGTGGCCGCCCATCTCTACGCCGAGTTCGACGGCCATGACATCGACCCCGAGCGGATGGAGCGGGCGGTGCACCGACTCGTGCGCCGTCACGGGATGTTGCGCAGTCAGTTCCTCGGCGACGGAACCCAACGCGTACTCGGTCGACCCGGTCTGCCGGTGTGGGAGTTGACCGATCTGCGGACGGCCGACGCCGCTCTGGTGGCCGACCGGCTCGCCGAGATCCGGGAACACAAGACGCACCAGCGGATGCCGGCCGAACTCGGCAAGGTCCTCGACATCTCCCTGACCCTGCTTCCCGAGGGACGCACCCGACTCCACGTCGACGTGGACATGCTCGCGGCGGACGCCCTGAGCTACCGCATCTTCCTCGCCGACCTGGCCCGGTTCTATCAGCGCGACAGCGAGGACACCGCCCCGCTCGCCTACGCCTATCAGCACTACCTCAGCGACTACGCCGCCCTGAACGCGAGCGCAGTGGAGCGCGAACGCACCTGGTGGGAGGAGCGGGTGCCCACCCTCCCCGATGCCCCTGCGCTCCCCCTCGTACCGGAATCGGAGCGGGCGGACCCGTTGCGGACCGTCCGCTACGAGCACTGGCTGGACCCCGAGCAGAAGAAGCGGCTCATCGACCGTGCCCATGCGCACCGGGTGACCCCGGCCATGGTCCTCGCATCCGTCTTCGCCGAGATCGTCGGACACTGGTCGAGCCGGCAGCGCTTCCTGCTCAATCTGCCGCTATTCAACCGCGAACCCACCCACGGCGACGTCGAGCAGATGGTCGGGGACTTCAGCAGTTCGGTCCTCCTCGACGTCGACCTGACCGCCCCCGCCACCTTGACCGAACGTGCCCGCTCCCTCCAACAGAGCCTGCACACCAGTGCCTCGCACGCCGCCTACCCCGGTCTCGACGTCCTGCGGGACCTCGGACGCCACCGCGGGGAGCCGGTACTCGCATCGGTCGTCTACACCAGCGGCCTCAACCTCGGCGAACTCTTCGCGGACGAAGTCCTCACCACCCTGGGCGAGCCGGTGTGGATCATCTCCCAGGGCCCGCAGGTGGTCCTGGACGCCCAGGTCGTGGAGTTGCGGGGAGGTCTACTGCTCAACTGGGACGTCCGTGCGGAGGCGTTCCCGGACGGAATGATGGACGCGATGTTCGCCTGGCACCGCGACACGATCGAAGCCCTGTTGGCCGACGAGGCGAGCTGGGACCGACCGGTCATCGACGCCCTGCCGGCCGGACAGGCGGAGGCCCGCCGCAAGGCCAACGACACCGCGCGCCCGGTGTCCGGACGCACCCTGCACGAAGGGTTCTTCACCCATGCTGCAACCGCTCCCGCTGCCGTGGCGGTCCTCGGCAGCGGGGCAGAGAGCCTCACCTACGGCACATTGCGCGAGCGCGCGCTGAAGGTGGCCGGAGCACTCGCCGCCGAGGGAGTGCGCGCCGGTGACACGGTCTCGATCCAACTGCCCAAGGGACCGGACCAGATCGTCGCCGCACTGGGCGTCCTGACGGCCGGTGCGGCGTACGTCCCCATCGGCGCCGACCAGCCCGACGCGCGACGCGAGCGCATCCAGGACATCGGAGCCGTCGACTTCGCGCTCACGGCGGAGCCCGCCGCACAGACCGGGCCGCGCTCACTGTCCCTCGCCGAGGCCGAGCACCGGGGAAGCCCCCTCGACCAGCCCGTGCCGGTCGATCCGGAACGGATCGCCTATGTCCTGTTCACCTCGGGTTCCACTGGTGAGCCCAAGGGCGTGGAGGTGACCCACGCGGCAGCCATGAACACCATCGACTGCCTCAACGAACGGTTCGGCATCGGTCCGCAGGACCGTTCCCTCGGACTGTCCGCCCTGGAGTTCGACCTCTCCGTCTACGACGTCTTCGGGCTGCTCTCGGAGGGCGGCAGCGTGATCGCCGTCGACGACGCGACCCGCCGCGACGCCGATGCCACCGCGGCACTGGTGCGCAGCCACCGTCCGACGGTGCTCAACTGCGTGCCGTCACTCCTCGACATGCTCCTGGAAGCGGGCGCCACCCCCGAGGGCCTCACCGATGCGCTCAGGGTGGTGCTGGTCGGCGGTGACTGGGTCGGTGCGGACCTGCCGGGCAGGCTCAAGGCACTGGTCCCGGGAGCGCGGTTCGCGGCCCTCGGGGGCACCACCGAGACGGCCATCCACTCCACCGTCTGCGAAGTCGAGGGGCCGGCACCGACGCACTGGCGGAGCGTGCCCTACGGGGTGCCCTTGGGTAACGTCGCCTGTCGGGTGGTCAACGAACGCGGCCTCGACTGCCCGGACTGGGTGGGCGGTGAACTGTGGATCGGCGGGCGCGGCGTGGCCCGTGGATACCGCGGCGCCCCGGCGCGTACCGCTGATCGTTTCGTCGACCACCAGGACGGACGCTGGTACCGCACCGGGGACCTCGCCCGCTACTGGCCCGACGGCAGCCTGGAGTTCCTCGGCAGGCGCGACGAGCAGGTGAAGATCCGTGGCTATCGGATCGAACTCGGCGAAGTCGAATCGGCCCTTCGAGCGGTCGACGGGGTGCGCCAGGCGATCGTCGAACGCATCGACGCCACCGTACCCAGCCTCGCCGCCGTGGTGAGCCTGGAGGCACCGATCGGGTCCGCGGCGCAGGAGGACCCGCCCGAGACATCCGACGCGGCATCCGACGAGGCGTCCGGAGCACGGCAGAGCGCCATCCGCGCGGCTCTGGCCGAGCAACTGCCGCCCTACATGGTGCCGGACCGGATCGACATCGTGGACACGATCCCGTTGACGCCCAACGGCAAGATCGACCGCCGGGCCGTACGGCGGAGGCTGACGGACGGAGCCACCCGCACGAGCGCCTACCGTGCTCCGCAGACCCCGCTCGAAGGAGCCCTCGCGCATATCCTCGCCGACGTCCTGCGGGTCGACCGCCTAGGCGCCGAGGACGACTTCTTCGCCAGCGGCGGTGACTCCGTGCTCGCCACCGGGGCGATCGCCCGGGTCCGCGAGTGGTTGGACACCACCGAAGCGGCGGTATCGGACCTGATGGCCGCTCGTACCGTGGAGGCACTGGCCACGCGCCTCGCCGAGCGACAAACGACCCCTGGCCGGCTGGAACAGGTGGCCGAGGTCTATCTTGACGTCGCAGCGCTCACCGACGACGAGGTCACCGACGAGGTGGCGAACTGATGCCGGAAGTCCTGCTGAAGGACGGCCCCGTCGAGTACCTCCGGATCGAGGGCGACCCCGACCTGCCGGCCCTGGTGCTGCTCCACGAAGGGCTCGGGTGTGCCGCCCGCTGGCGCAGGTTCCCCGCACAACTCGCCCGTACCACCGGTCGAACCGTCGTCACCTTCTCCCGGCACGGCTACGGCGGGTCCTGGCCCTTCGACGGGCCGTTCCCGGTGAGCTACCTCCACGACCAGGCCCGCGGCGCGCTCCCCGAGCTGCTGGACGCGCTCGCCCTCACCTCGCCCATACTGGTTGGCCACAGCGACGGCGCATCGATCGCCCTGGTGCACGCCGCCGAACAGCCCGTCTCCGGGCTGGTCCTGATGGCGCCCCACGTCGTGGTGGAACCACGGACACGGGAAGGCATACGCGCCACCGTCGAGGAGTTCGCATCCGGCTCACTCGCGGCGCAGCTCGCCGTCTTCCACGACGATCCCACCACGGTGTTCGAGCGGTGGAGCACGGTATGGCTGTCCGAGGGGTTCCGCACCTGGTCGGTCACCGATCTGCTCCCCCTGGTGGACTGCCCGGTCCTCCTGGTGCAGGGCGAAGATGACCCGTACGGCACCGGGCTGCAACTCGACGCGGTGGTCGAGGGGGTGAGCGGTCCGGTGCGTCGACTGGATCTGGCCGGCTGCGGTCACGAGCCGCACCGGGAGCGGACGGACGAGGTCCTGGCGGCGATCGTCGAGACGCTGCCGTCGTTCGCCGTCGCAGCCCACGGGGGAGTGGACCGGTGACGGGAGGCTCCTGGCTGCAAGCGCTGCGGCCGGCGGGTGGCGAGACGGCCGAACCCCGCGCGCGGCTCGTGTGCTGGCCGCACGCCGGCGGCTCGGCCACGGCCTTCCACCCCCTGGCCACCGCCCTCACACAAGTGGACGTGCAGGCCGTGCAACCACCGGGCCGGGGGACCCGGCTGTCCGATGCGCCCGTCCTCGAACCCGCGCGGGCGCTCGCCGAAGTGCTTCGAGCGCTCGCCGGGCTGCCGCCCGTCGACGGACCGTTGGTGCTGCTGGGCCACAGCATGGGCGCGGCACTGGCCCATGCGCTGGCCGCGCGCACCGACCCCGACCTGTTGGTGCTCTCCGCGTGGCCCGCCACCGACGGCGGAGCGCCTCGCCCCGGCCGAACCCCGTCGGAGCTCGTGGACTTCGTCCGTCTTCTCGACAGTCCCGGGACCGACGACCTGGAGGAGTCCGACGTGATCGACCATCTGCTCCCACCGCTACGGGCGGACCTGCGCCTGGGCGACGCACTGGAGCCGCCGCGCACGGTTCCCCCGGTGAAGGCACCGACCCTGCTGGTGTACGCCGACGACGACCCGGCGGTCCCCCCGTCCGAAGTCCTCGCCTGGTCCGACGTCGTGGACGTCCACGGGCGGTTGCGCCTCACCGGAGGCCACTTCGCCTTCTTCCAGCAGACGCACACCGTCGCCGCGGCGATCGACGGTCTGCTGAGCGAGGCACGGTCGTCCCGGGCGGGTGGCCGGTGAGCACCTCACGGCAGGACACGGCCCGGCAGGAGATCCTGCGCCGGCGGCTGCAAGCCCTCAAGCTCGCCGACGACACCGCGTCGAGCAGGACGATCCGCCCGCGTGACGATCCGCACCGGGCGCCCCTGTCCTTCGCCCAGCGGCGCATGTGGCTGCACCAGCAGATCAATCCCCACAGCAGCGCCTACAACGTCAGCATCCTGCTCACCCTGGAGGGCGCACTAGACCGCCGCGCGCTCAAGGCCGCGCTCGCAGGTGTCGTACAGCGCCAGGAACTGTTGCGCACCACTTACCACATCGACGAGGAAGGCCGTCCCCACCAGCGCATCCACGCCTCGCTCCCACCGCCCGTACGGTGGGCGGAGGCCACGAGCGAGGAAGCCGACGAACTCGCCACCGCGGAAGCCGCCGCCCCCTTCGACCTCGCACAGGGCGGCCCCATCAGATTCTTGCTGATCCGGGCCGCGGACGAGCTCTTCCACCTCGTCGTGACGGTGCATCACATCATCTGGGACGGACTGTCCTTCTCGGCCCTGAGTTCCGACCTCACCGCCCTGTACGAGCAGGCCCTCAACGGCAGCCAACCGAACCTGCACCCACTGCCCGTGCAGTACGCCGACTTCGCCGTCTGGGAACAGCGCAACTGGTCACAGGACGCACACCGGGAGACGTTGACCCACTGGCGCCGCCGCTTCACTCCGCTCCCGGCCAGACCACCCCTGCTGGCGGGACGGCCGGGAGGTGACGGGGAGCGGGCCGGGCGGGTGGACCGCCGGATGCCCGCCGGTGCCGCCCACGGTCTGCGCGGACTCGCCACCGAGCACGCCACCACCGTCTTCACGGTCTATGTCGCCTGCCAACTACTGGTCCTGCACCGCTACACCGGGGCCACCGACCTCACCTTGGGCACCACGGCGATGAACCGGGACACCTCGGGCGTGGAGGGTCTCGTCGGGAACTTCGGCAACACCCTGGCACTGCGCTTCGACCTCTCGGGAGACCCCGACTTCGGTGCGCTGCTCGGTCGGGTGCGACACACCTGCGAAACCGCCTACCAGCACCAGGGCTACCCGTACGACCTCCTGGTCGAACGGCTGCGTCCACCGGGCGAGCCGGATCGGCCCGTACTCTTCGACGCCCTCGCCCTCTTCCTCTCCCAAGAGGTGAGCGGCCCCCGGCTGCCCGGTACCAAGGCCCGCTGGCGGACCGTCTTCACCGGCGCGACCGCCTTTCCCCTGGCGATCCAGGGTTTCCTGACCGACGAGGGCCTGGACGTCGAGGCGACCTACGCCGAAGCCCTGTTCGACCACGGGACCGTCTCCGCCATGGTCGACCTCCTGGGCGAGACGATCACCAGGGCCGCCGCGCACCCCGGCGCACGGCTGAGCACGCTCATCGACCCGACCGATGCCGAGCGTGCCCTCCTGCTGGCCCGCGGCACCGGCGAACGGACGGAACCACCCCCGGCCCTGCTGGAGGACTTCGTTCGGTGCACCGATCGGAGCCCCGATGCCATCGCCCTGATCTGCGGTGACCGACGGTACGACCACCGCTGGCTCAGGGACCGGGCCCGTACGCTGACCGCGCGTCTCAGGGCCCTGGGTACGGGCCCGGAGAGCACGGTCGCCCTCCTGCTGCCGCGCTCCCCGGACATGGTCGCGGCCGTGCTCGCGGTGCTGGGCGCAGGCGCCACATTCGTCCCCGTCGATCCCGCCTACCCGGCCGACCGGGTCCGGTTCATGCTCAGCGACAGCGCCCCCACTGCGGTTCTCACCACGGCCCGGCTCGCCGCCGATCTCCCGGACGGCACCGCACCCCTGCTGCTCCTCGACGAAGCCGTAGAGCGCGAAGCAGACACGACCGCACCGGAGGAGACCTGGCCCCTTCCGAGCCCGCCGCAGGCCGGCGCCTGGGTCGGATACACCTCCGGCTCGACCGGACGCCCCAAGGCGGTCGTGGTGTCCCGCGAGGCGTTGGCCAGCAGAATCCAGTGGGCCGGCCACCTCTGGCCGCTCGACGAAGGAGAGGCACGGCTCGCCAAGAGCTCGCTGACCTTCATCGACGGCACCACGGAGATCCTGGAGACCCTGTCCGCGGGCGGCACCCTGGTGCTGGCCGACGACGGGGAGAGCCGGGACGGACAGTCCCTCACCCGGCTGATCGCCGCCCACGGAGTACGCCACATGATGGCCGTCCCCAGCCTGTTGCGGGCCATCGCCGGCACCCCCGGGGCCTTCAACGGGATGACCCGGCTCATCTCCACGGGGGAACCGCTGTCCAGCAAGCTCGCCGCAGAACTGAGTGCGGAGGTTGCGTCCGGGGCACTCGCCAACTCCTACGGCTGCTCGGAACTCGCCGGCGATGTGATCGCGGGCCCGGTATCCGGCGCGCCGGACACGGCCGTGCCCATCGGTGCACCGGCCCCGAACACCACCGCCTTCGTCCTCGACGATCGCTTGCGACTCGCCCCCGACGGGGTCGTCGGAGAGCTCTACATCGGCGGTGCCCAACTCGCCCGCGGATATCGCGGCCAACCCGTCCTGACCGCCGAACGCTTCGTCGCCCACCCCTTCGCCGCGGGCGAGCGCCTCTACCGAACCGGCGACCTCGCCCGATGGCGCGGCACCGAGTTGGAACTACTCGGCCGCCGGGACGACCAGGTCAAGATCCGTGGGCAGCGGGTGGAACTCGGTGAACTGGCCGCGGTGGCGCGTGCCGCGCCCGGAGTGGGCGACGCCTTCGCCGTCACCCGACCGGGCCCGGGTGACTCGCTCCAACTCCTCCTCTACATCACCCCTCAGCCGTCCGAGGCCCCGCCCCCGGACGGCGAGTCCTCGCTACCGGCCCTGCGCACCCATCTGGAGCGTGCCCTACCCGCAGCCCTGGTGCCGTCGACGATCGTCCCGCTCACCGACTTCCCCCTCCTGCCCAACGGCAAGGTCAACCGGCTGGCACTCCCCGCTCCGGCCTCTCCGGCCCCCACCGCCCAACGGGCCCCCAGCACCCTGGCGGAGCGCGCCCTGTGCGCCGTCGTCGCCGAAGTGCTCGAACGGGACGGCGATGCCTACGGACCGGACGACGACTTCTTCGCCCAGGGCGGCGACAGCATCACCGCCATCTCCCTCGTCGCCAAGGCCACTCGCGCCGGCTTCCCCTTCTCCGTACCGGACGTCTTCGAGCACCGGACGGTCGCCGGGCTCCTCGCCGTCGCCCACTCCGGCACCGCGGCCACCGCCACACCGGTTCCGCTGCCGATCGCCGCACATCGGTTGCGACGCTCCGGAACGACCGCGAAGGAGTACGTCACGTCCTGCTGGTGGCGGCCGGAATCCGATGTCGCCCTGCCCGACCTCGAACGCGCACTGCGCACCGCGACCACCCGACACGAAGCGCTCCGGCTGGTCGTCGACACCCGACGCAAAACCCTGTGGCGGGCGTCGGTCCAGCCGTCGCCGAACGAAGGACCGCTGGCCAGCGTGGTGCCGGGCGCCCTCGACGAAGCGGTGGCCACAGCACGCGCCCATGTGGACGTGACCCGCGGGCAGGTACTGCACGCGGTCCTTGCCCCCGGTCCGACGATCGTCCTCGCGGCCCATGCACTGGCCGTCGACGACACCTCACTCGATCTGCTGCGGTGGGAGATCACCGCCCTCCTGGCGGGGGAAGCACCGAAAGGAGAGGGCACGCACTGGCCCCAACCGCCCGAGGCGACACCCGGACCCTGGGCCGAGCCCCTGCGCCAGGCCGCCGCATTGTGGCCCCCACCGGGGGAACCGGGCACCGAACGCACCCGTCGATGGGTGCGAACACGGTCGTCGTCCGACGAGCACGAGACCGTGGGTGCCTGGCTCTACGCCCTGCGCCGCTGGCAGGACACGGAGATCGCCGTGACCGATCGACTGCTGCGCGCGGGGCCGGCCGAAGCGATCGGGCCCTGCTCCCGGCGCCATCCCGTACACGCCACAGCGGGAGACTCCGTGACGGCCCTCGCCGACCGGGACCGCGCTCTGGCGGCGACCGGCGGGGGATACGAGCCCTACCGCTACGCCACCACCGCGGGCCGGCGCGCCTTCACCGGGCTGCCGGAGGCGAACACGCTGATCAGACCCGGCAGCGCACCCGCCGAAGGCGAACGGTTCACCGACACCGTGCGCGGCCTGGAGCGCTTCTACTCGTTCGTCGCGACCTTCGACGGTCTCGGCGGGGTGGGGCTTGCGGCGGACCCCTCGGCCTCCGCGGCGGCAGACGCGCTCCTCCAGGACTGGGTGGCCGCCCTGGGAGGTTGAGGGCTTCCCAACGGGTCGGGCCCAGGCGCCAGCAGTTCCGGTGCGCCGGCTCGGGTCCGGACGATGTGTCCGGGCCCGAGCCGGGGCAGGAGGCGCAGGGGGCGCCCCGACGCATGACGACCGCGGTCGGTACCAACCGACCGCGGTCGCGTGCTGTGCCGGACCCGTCAGAGACTGCTCGCCCCGCTGGTCAACCGCCAGCCAGCGGCCTCCTCATGGCTGCGCCACAGGTCCTGGTACTTCGTGCACCTCCCCAGCAGCTCCGGATGGGTGCCGCGGTCGAGGATCCGACCCGAGTCCATGACCACGATCTGGTCCGCCCCGACGACGGTGTGCAGCCGGTGGGCGACCATCAGCAGGGTGCGCCGACCGGCGAGTGCGCGCATCCAACGGCGCACCACCAACTCGTTCATGGGGTCCAGGGCGGCCGTGGCCTCGTCGAGCAGGACCACCGGGGCGTCCTGGAGGGCCACCCGGGCCAGGGAGACCCGCTGGCGCTCGCCACCGGAGAGCCCGGAGCTGCCCGCACCGACCGGGGTCTCCCACCCCCAGGGCAGCCGGTCGACGATCTCGTCCACGCCGGCGACACGAGCCGCTGCCAACAACTCCTCCTCGCTGGCCCCTGGGCGTCCGAGCAACACGTTCTCGCGGATCGTGCCCTCCAACAGCACCACGTCCTGGAGGACGACCCCCAGATTGCGGTAGAGGTCGTCGGCGGAGAGTTCGCGCACGTCGACCCCTCCGAGCAGCACCCGACCGTCATCCGGGTCGACGAAGCGGGCAGCCAGCCGCAGCAGCGAACTCTTGCCCGCACCGGACGCACCCACCAGGGCCGTCGTACTGCCCGGGGGCAGCTGCAACTCGATGTCGTGCAGGGCCCAGTCGGAGTCCGGATACGACAGCCGTACCCGCTGGAGGGACAGTTCGAGTCCTCCGTCGGCGTGCGGCTGCGGTACCGGTGTGGGGTTGGACGACATCGTCAGGGGTTCGGCGGCGAGGATGTCGGCGGCGCGGCGTATCGATGCGGCGCACAACCGCATCCCGCGGGCGAGTTCGGCGACCGCACCGATTGGTTCGGTGAACCGGAGGACCAGGATCAGCAGGGCGATCAGCAGGGCGACGTGTGCGTCGTCGTGGAGCAGCAGCCAACCGACGACCGCGGCCAGGGCCGCCACCGCGAGATGGATCGAGGTGCCGAAGCCGGCACGGGCCAACAGCTCCCGTCCCACTCCGGTCCGCATCACCTGTTCCCGCTCGTCGAGCGCGTCCGCGAGCAGCCGATGCCCCAACCCCAGCTGACCGCTGGCCCGCAGCGTCGCCTGGGCCTCGGCGAACTCGACGATCCGGGCCGTCGCCTCGGACTGTGCCCGGTGGGTGCGCTCCTCGCTGCGGTCGATCACGGCGCTGCTGCGCCGGTGCACCAGCCACAACAGCGGGCCGGCCGCCAGCATGACCAGGGCGGGTCGCCAATCCACGGTCGCCGTGACCACGACGATGACCGCCGGTGTGATCACGCCCCGCAGCATCGGGGCCATGGCCAGCAGTACGGTCTTCGTCACGTCCACGGCACCCGGCCAGATCGCCCGGATCAGGCTGCCGGTGTGGGCGGGGGAGAACCAGCCGACGGGCAGGGTGGCCAAGTGGTGGGCGATGCGCCGGTGGAGTGCGTTGATGGCGGCGATGGTCGTTTGCAGGGCGATGTCGGTCTGCCAGGCGCGCATGGCCAACGTGGCGGCGACCGCGACGGCGAGTGCCGTGAACCAGGCCCAGGTGTGGGGACCGTCGTCGAGCACGGAGGTGAGCGTCGGCAGGGTCAGACCGAACGCGACACCCTCCAGGAGGGCGTAGCAGGCCGCGAGCCACAGTTGACGTCGGTAGGCACGGGCGGTCACGGGGTCGAACAGGCCCAGAAGTGTGCGCAACATCAGGCGACCTGCTCCTTGCTCCGGTAGGCGTTCCACAGTTGCCGGTACACGCCCGCCACTTGGATGAGTTCCTCGTGCCGTCCGACCTGTGCGACACGGCCGTGGTCGAGCACCACGATCTGGTCCACCCCGGTGACCGTGGTGGGGCGGTGGGCGATGACCAACACGGTCCGGCCCTCGGCCAGGACGGCGAGAGCCGATTGCACCTCAGCCTCGGTCTCCGGGTCGATGCCGGCCGTCGCCTCGTCGAGGACGAGCACGTCCGGGTCGGCGAGGAGCACACGGGCGATGGCGATGCGCTGCCGCTCCCCTCCGGAGAGCGCGATGTCCTGCACGGCGATCGTGTCGTACCCCTGGGGCAGCGCTTCGATCCGGTCGTGGATGCGGGCGGCCTTGGCCGCCGCGATGACCTCGGTGTCGGCTGCGTCGGGGCGTGCTAGACGGATGTTGTCACGGAGTGAGGTGCGGATCAGCTGGGCCTCCTGGAGGACGAAGCCCACATGCCGGTAGAGGGTGCTGGTCGTCATCTCCCGCACGTCCACGCCGCCGATCAGCACCTGACCCTCGTCGGTGTCGTAGAAGCGGGCGAGCAGTGCGGCGACGGTGGACTTGCCCGAGCCGGAAGGGCCCACGAGCGCGGTGATCGTGCCGGGTCGCAGTTCCAGGTTCACCTGGTGGAGTACGGGCTCGTCGGGCTGGTAGCCGAAGGTGACGTCCCGGAGCACCACGTCCCGGCCGGCCGGGTGCCGGTCGATTTCGGGTTCGGGCAGCGCGGGGGTGGCCAGCAGTCGACCGATGCGTTCGGCGGCGAGATGGGCGGTGCGCATCCCGGCCAGGGCCGTGGCGATGTCCTGGAGCGGGCTGGACACGGCCACGGCGACCAGGGCGAACGGCAGCAGGTCCGGTGCCGGGAGCCAACCCGCAGCGACCATGGCACCGCCGGCGCCGATCACAAGCGCCATGGTCGTCACGGGGTCGACCAGGGCTCCGTTGCGTACGGTGCGTCGGTTCTCGCGTACGTACGCCGAGGTCTGGGCGGCCCGGAAGCGGTCGCTCGCGGCGACCATGGTGCCGGCGCCGTCACCCCGGCGCACCACGCGCAGGGTGGGCAGGTCGCGGACGAGTTGGGTGATCGAGTCCACCAGCGAGGACAGGGCGACCATCACCCCGCGCTGTCGCTCGCCGGCACCGGCCAGGAGGCGGCGCTGTTGGATATGGACCACGGTGCTGGGGAGCACCACGAGCAGGGTCAGGCGCCAGTCGACGGTGATGAGCCAGCCCACGGCGACGGTCGGGGTCACCACGGCGGCGACCACTTCCATTCGACCGTGTGCCACCGCCGCATGGAGTTCCTCCACATCGCCTTGGAGGGTTTCCAGTGTGCGTCCGCTCGATCCGGCAGTGAACCATCCGAGCGGCAGCCGGGACAGGTGCGCCGCCACTCGATTGCGGACCGAACGCTGCACTCGCAGATCGGCCCGATGGCTCAGCGCGTAGGCGCTGAGCCGGAGCAGGAGAGCCGCAACGGCGGAGCCCGCGATGAGCACGACGCCCCACACGACGGGCTCGGTGCGCCCCGATCCCAGTGCTTCGTCCGCGATCAGCCACAGCCCGACGTAGGGCAGCAGAGAGAGGAGGGCGGAGAGCGCCTGGAGGGACAGCGCACCGCGAAGTAACCCGCGGGAATCCGCGGTGAGTTCATGAAAGACACGTGAATCGACCCGTGGTGGCTTCGAACGGTTTCGGCGGTCGGTCACGCGAAATGCTCCTTGGCGAGGAAAAGCGATGGTCGGGTGGCGAATACCCCCCCGACCCTATCCAGTCATTAGGCAAGCCAAACCTAAGTATGAACACCCTTGGGGGGTTGACGGTTCATTCGCTCACTCCTTTGAATAGGTAAGCCTTACCTAACTTTTTAGGGAGTTGCGGCTGTGGGGAACGAGCGTCTTCTGCGCCAGTCAGAGATCCACGCGATGGTCGCCCGGCAATTGGGCGTGCCCAGCGGTGAAGTGGACATCGATGACAACCTGGTTGAACTGGGCATGCATTCGCTGGGCATGATCAAGTTGGCGGCTGCCTGGCGGCGCGCCGGTCACGACGTCAACTTCGGCGATCTGGCGCTCAACCCGACCCTCAGGCACTGGGGAGAGCTCCTCGCCGAACGCTCCACCGAGAGCCCACCCCCCACGGAAACCGGGCCCCCGCGCCCCACCGGGACCTCGTCGCCACCCTCGGTGGACGACACCTTCGGACTCGCCACCATGCAACACGCCTACTGGGTCGGCCGGTCGGACGAACAGGCTCTCGGAGGCGTCGCCGCACACCTCTACGCCGAGTTCGACGGACGGGACGTCGACCCGAAGCGCCTCTCCCGCGCGGTGGACGCCCTGGTGCGCCGGCATCCCATGTTGCGTTGCCAGTTCCTCGACCACGGCCGCCAACAGGTCCTCGACCAGACCAAGTTATCCGTCTTCCGACACGTCGACCTACGGGCACTGTCCGACGACGAGGTGTCCGAGCAGCTCGCCCAGACGCGTCACGCCCTGACCCACCAGCGGATGCCCGCAGCGGACGGCAAGGTCTTCGACGTCGTCCTCACCGAACTCCCCGACGGTCGCACCCGGCTCCACGTCGACGTCGACATGCTCGCGGCCGACGCGCTCAGCTATCGACTGCTCATGGCGGACCTGGCCGAGCTCTACACCCACGGCGACGGCTCGATCGACCCCATCGACTACACCTACCGCGACTACCTCGCCGAACCCTCCCGGGCCCGTCCGGCCGAACGCGAACGCGCCTGGTGGCACGAGCAACTGCCCGAGCTGCCCGATCCGCCACGACTTCCGCTGGTCCCCGAAGCCGACCGTCCCGATCCGCACCTGACCGTCCGCTACGACCACTGGATCGACGCCGCGAGCAAGGAACGGCTGATCGACCGCTCGCGCCGAGCCGGCATCACCCCCGCGACCGTACTCGCCGCGGTCTTCGCCGAAGTGGTGGGGCGATGGTCCAGCGAACAGCGCTTCCTGCTCAACCTCCCGCTGTTCAACCGGGAGCCCACCCATCCGGACGTCGAACGGGTCGTCGGCGACTTCAGCAACTCCGTCATGCTCGCCATGGAGTGCTCCGACAGCGCCAGCATCCTGGACCGCACCCGCGACCTGCAACGTCGGCTCCACGACGGGGTCTCCCACGCCGCGTACCCCGGCCTCGACGTCCTGCGCGACCTCGGACGGTACCGAGGGGAGCCACTGCTCGCGCCCGTGGTGTACACCAGCGGACTGAACCTGGGCGAACTCTTCCGCGACGAGGTGCGCGACACCTTCGGCGAGCCCGTGTGGATCGTCTCGCAGGGTCCACAGGTCGTACTGGACGCCCAGGTCGTCGAGTTGCGAGGCGGTCTCCTGCTCAACTGGGACGTGCGCGAACACGCCTTCCCGCCCGGTTTGATGGCCCAGATGTTCGGACGCCATCGCGAGATCATCGAAGAACTGCTCGCCGACGACGCGGACTGGACCCGGCCGCTCGGCTCCCACCTACCCCCCGCACAACAGGACGTCCGGCGCCGACTGAACGCCGGCACCGCCCCCCGTTCCGGCCGGTGCCTCCACGACGGGTTCTTCGCCGCGGCACTCGACACCCCGGAGCGCACCGCACTGGTGTGGGGAGAGGGCAGGTCGCTCGACTTCGCGGCCCTGCGGGACAGGACACTGCGCGTCGCCGCCGCCCTGCGGGACCGCGGCATCGGCCCGGGGCAGGCCGTCTCCATCCAACTGCCCAAGGGTGTCGACCAGGTCATCGCGGCGATCGGCGTGTTGGCCGCCGGCGCCACCTACGTCCCCATCGGCAACGACCAGCCCCCGGCGCGCCGCGACCGCATCCAGCAGATCGGCGAGGTCGTCCTCGGGATCGTTCCGCCCTCGGCGACCGGAGAGCAAACCGACCACTCCGTACCGGTGTTGACCGTGGACGAGGCGGCTGCGTTCCCCGAACCGCTCTCCACTCCCGTACCCGTGGACGACGACACCATCGCGTACGTCCTGTTCACCTCGGGCTCCACCGGTGAACCCAAGGGCGTGGAAGTGCCGCACTCCGCCGCCGTGAACACCATCGAACGCTGCATCGAGATCTTCGACATCACCCGTGACGACCGCAGCCTCGCCCTGTCACCGCTGGAGTTCGACCTCTCCGTACAGGACGTCTTCGGGCTCCTCTCCGTCGGCGGCAGCGTGGTGGTGGCCGACGAGGCGACCCGCCGCGACGGACACCGCGCCGCCGAACTCGTCCGGCACCACCGCGTCACCCAGCTCTACTGTGTGCCCGCGCTCCTCGACATGATCCTCAGCGCCGCCGCTGCCGACGGACTCGGCGACCGACTGCGCACGGTGCTCGTCGGCGGTGACTGGGTCGGGGTCGACCTACCGCGCCGACTGCATGAACTGCTCCCCGACTGCCGGTTCGCCGGACTGGGCGGTGCCACCGAGACCGCGATCCACCACACGGTGTGCGAGGTCACAGGGCCCCTGCCCGACGACTGCACCGCCGTCCCGTTCGGAGTGCCCCTGGACAACGTCCGCTGTCGCGTGGTCAACGAACGCGGCCTGGACTGCCCGGACTGGGTGGCCGGAGAGCTCTGGGTCGGCGGCAGCGGCCTCGCCCGCGGATATCGCGGCGACCCCGCCCGCACCGCCGAACGGTTCGTCGACCACGCCGGCGAGCGCTGGTACCGGACGGGCGACACCGCCCGCTACCGACCCGAGGGCACCATCGAGTTCCTCGGGCGCCGAGACCTCCAGGTGAAGATCCGCGGATACCGGATCGAGCTGGGGGAGGTCGAAGCCGCACTGCGGTCCCTGCCCGGAGTCCAACGCGCCGTGGTCGAAGCCGTCGGCACCCACACCCGTGCACTCGCGGCGGCCGTGGTAGGCGCTGCCACCCTCGACCCCGACCAGTTGCGTGAGGACGTCGGCACCCTGCTGGCGCCCTACATGGTGCCCGAACGGATCGAGTTGCTCGAAGCCCTGCCGCTGACCGGCAGCGGCAAGATCGACCGCAGGGCCCTGCGCTCCCGGCTCGCCGCGGGCGGCGAGGAACGGCGGTACACCCCACCCGGGAACGACCTCGAAGACGCCCTCGCACGCATCATCGCCGACGTCCTCTCCGCCGAACGGATCGGTGCCGAATCCGACTTCTTCACCCTCGGCGGCGACTCGGTCCTCGCGACCGTCGCCGTCGCCAGGATCAGGGAGTGGCTCGACACGTCCGACGTCTCCGTCGCCGACCTCTACGCAGGCCGTAACGTGCGCGGACTCGCGGTGCGACTCGCCGACCGGCAGCGCACACCGGGCCGTCTGGAAAAGGTGGCCGCCCTCTATCTGGAACTGCTGGCCGACGACGGCACCGGTGCCGGACGGGACGACGGATGACCTCCCCCGCACCCCGCGAGACCAGCGCGCAGCGCCGCAGGGAACTGGTCGCCCGCAGGCTGAAGGCAGCCGGCATCAACGATGCCCTGAGCAAGCCGGACGCCGCGATACCCCGGCGCAGCGATCCCCGAAGGGCCCCGCTCTCCTTCGCCCAACACCACGCTTGGCGCTACCAACAGGCCCGTCCCGACAGTGTCGCCAACAACCTCTGCCTGGTCCTGACCGCCACCGGTACTTTGGACCTCGAAGCCCTCGGCACCGCGTTCGCGACCGTGGTGGAACGCCACGAGGTGTTGCGCACGACCTACCACGCCGACCTCGGCGGGGAACCGTACCAGTACGTCCACCCGACGATGCCACCCCCGATCGTTCGGATCGACCTCGGCGCCCTCTCCGCACGGGAGCGGCAGCAGCGGGTCGACGCCCTCGTCGCGGAGGCCGTGGCGGAGCCGTTCGACCTGGCCAAGGAAGGCCCGCTACGGCTGCGGTTCCTACGGCACTCCCGGGACTCCCACACCATCGTGCTGCTCATCCAACACATCGTGTGGGACGGGATGACCCTGGCCGCCATCTCCCAGGACCTGCGCAACGCCTACGAACTCCTCCTCCAGGGCGAGACTCCCGACGGCACCCCCGTGCACCCCCAGTACGCCGACTACGCCGAGTGGGAGCAACGCACCTGGCGGACGCGACCGTCCACCGCCGACGACCACGCCTACTGGCGCCGACGACTGACACCGCCCGCCGCGCCACTGGCCCTGCCGTACCGCGCAGGAGCACCGACCGCCCCGGGCGACCAGGGCGCCCGCGAGGACCGCAGACTCACCGGGACCACCCCGTCCCAACTGCGCGAACTGGCCCGCGCTTGGGCGACGACCCCCTTCGTCGTCTTCCTCGCCTGCTACGCGGACGTGCTCCGCAGCCGGTCGAACGCCACGGACATCGCCCTGGGCACCCTCGCCGTGGACCGGGACCACCCGGGCACCGATCGGCTCGTCGGGAACTTCAGCAACCCGGTGGTCCTCCGCTTCGACCTCGCCGGGGCCACGGACTTCGCAGATCTGGTGCGCCGCGTCCAAGACGGCTACGAGCCGGGCTTCGCCCACCGCGGCTATCCGTTCCTGCCCCTCGCGACCGAACTCACCGGCCACGACGGCACCGGCCTGGTGCCGTTCTTCGACTCCCTGGTCGTCTTCGTCGCCCAGGACATCGAAGGCCCGGACCTGCCCGGCGTACGGATGACGTGGGAGCGCGCCGACAGCGGTGCGGCGCAGTTCCCCCTGGTCCCGCTCGGCCTGGAGGTCTTCGTCCGCGAGGCGGGCATCGACGTCCAGTTCACCTACAGCACGGACATGTTCGACCGAGACACGGTACGCACGCTCCTGGACGACCTCGAAAGCGCACTGCGCCGCGCGAGCAGTGCACCGCGATAGCTCCCGGGCCACGGCATGTCGCTCACTGAACAGGAGGAAGACGATCATGCGATCTGGAGCTGTCCACGGTCCGTGGACGACGGGCCGCGCACGACCTCGTGGCGCTCCCCCCGCGATGGTCCTCGCACGGTCGGGCACGCCCCACCGCACCCGAGCGCCCCGACCCGCACGGACGGCACCGCAGTGGGACGCCCGGCCACTCACCCAGGGGCCCCGGTGCTCCGTCGACGCAGGAGACCCGTCCCCGTACACAAGGGCGTCCCCGTACACAAGGGCGAAGCAGCCCCTCGCCCCGTATCACCGGGACGGGGCGATCACCCCGATGGCGCAGGAGCAGGAGACCTCGTGACCGCTCGTGAACAGCAGCGACGCTTGCAGCAGATGCTTTCCCGGGCCGGCTTGCTCGACTCGCCCGAATCACTCGCCCTCGGTCGGGTCAGGGCGGGCACCGACAACGGCCCGGCTCCCCTGTCGCCCTCGCAAGCACGCATGTGGTACCACCAGCAACTCGACGAGACCAGCGCGGCGTACAACATCTGCCTGAAACTCCACCCCGAGGGGACCCTTTCGGTGGAGGAGCTCACCAAGGCGCTCGCCCACGCGGTGGACCGACACGCGATCCTGCGCACCACCTACCACCTGGGTGAGGACGGCGAGCCCTACCAGGTGATCCATGACGAGCACCCCGCGCGGATCATCTCGGCCGAACTCGACCCGTCGTCAGCAGACCGCGCCGCCGACATCGACGTACTGGCCCGCAGGGTCCAGGCCGAACCCTTCGACCTGGCCGTCGACAGCCCCTTGCGGGTGCTCCTCGTGCAGCAGACCGGGGAACTGGTGGCCGTGGTGCTGACCCTGCCGCACATCGCGGGCGACGGAGGCTCCCTGCCCACCGTCCTCACCGAGATCGAGCGGAGCTTCAGGGGCGACACGGCGGAACCCGAGGCAGCATCCGCCATCCGTTACATCGACTACGTGCGCTGGCAGACCGGACACCTCGGCGGCCCCGACGATCCCGAGAGCCTGCACAGCACCCAACTCGACTACTGGGAAAGGGAATTATCCGGACTGGACGCCGAGATTCCCCTTCCCCTGGACCGTCCGCGCGGCAGGAAGGCCACCTTCGCGGGAGCACAACACCGGAGGTGGCTGGCCCCCGAACTCTCCGACGCCCTGGTGGCACTGGCCCGCCGCCACCAGATCAGCCCCCTGGTCCTCCTCCAAGCAGCGGTGGCGGCGGCCCTGAGCCAGAGCGGATGCGGTTCCGACGTCCCCCTGGGCACTCCCGTGGACCTCCGCGCGGACTCCGCCCTCACAGACGTGGTCGGCTTCTTCAGCAACACCGTCGTCCTGCGCACCGACCTGACCGACGACCCGAGTTTCAACGAACTCCTCCAACGCGCACAACGCTCCATGGTCGGCGCACTGGAACACCGAGACATCCCCTTCGAACGGGTCGTCGAACGGCTCAATCCGCCGCGCTCGCCCGCGCGCAACCCACTGTTCCAGGTGATGATCGCCGCCACCCGTCCCTGGCCGCGCCTCCACCTGGGCGAAGTCGGCGTCGACGTGGTCGAACCCACGCACACACAGGCCAAACTCGATCTGACCTTCGCCATCCACGAGCGGCCCGAGGGCCCCCTGGGCGTCTCCGTCCTCTACTCCCTCGACCTGTTCGACGGCGACACGGCCCGCGGACTGCTGGAGACGGTCATCGGCGTCCTCGGCCAGGCCGCCTTCCACCCCGGGCTCCGCCTCTCCCAACTGGCGCGCTTCACCCACCGGGAGCTCACCCCCCGCGCATCCGAGATCGCCACCGCGCTGGCCCACTCCGACGACGGGCCGACCCGTCATCCGGCGGACACCACGTCGCGCACCGTACGCCTGCGGCCTGGCACGCCCCCCGAATTGGTCGCCGCGGCGGTGTATGCCCTGCTCGCCGGACACGACGCCCTGTGCCTCAGCGACGAGGCCGGACCGTGGCGGATCCGGGACGCGGCAGAGGTGCTGGACCGGCCCGCACTGACCGAGACCGCCGACGACCGGCGGTTCAGCGCCCGGCTCCGGGGAGCGGGCGGCCCCGCGCCCACCGTCACCCTCACGGCCCCCACGACCTGGGTGGACGAGGAATCGTGGCGGGTGCTCCTCGCCGCGTTCGACACCGTCCGGGAACCACGGCCCGCCCAGGACACCGAGGGCCCCGATACCCCGGAGACTTCCGCGGCCCATCCGCTCGCGACGGCTGCGGGGAGTTATCTCGACTACCTCGACCGCACCGCGGAACTCGCCGATGACTTGGATCTTGCCGACCGCGCCGAAGCATGGCTCGACCTCCTCGAAGAAGCCGCCGCCCACCCGCAGCCCCTCGTGCCACCCGGCACCACACCGCTGGCGCGCACCGTCGAACTACCCCCCTCGGCCGCCGTGCTCGGCGGCAGCGCACTCCGTGACGCGGCCCTCGCCGCCCTGCGCCACGCCCTGCGCCCGCCAGCCACTGCACTCATCGAGGTCGACGAGCCGGACCGGGACGGGTATCCCACCGTCGGTGCCGGACGGTGCCGACGGACCTTCCCCGTACTCCTGCCGGGATACGACGAGGGCGAGCGGACACCGGACGGCGAACGCCTCCTCGCGGCCATCACACCCGTCGATCCCGTCAACGCCACCAGCTACCGGTTGATCCGCGACATCAGCCCGCACACCGCCGGAGCCCTCGACGAAGCACCGGAGCCGGACCTCCGCCTCACCGTCACCCTCACCGATCCGGGCGACGAAGCCGACACCCCCACCGGGCACCCGCTGCCGTCGAACGGCCCCGACCCGTCCGTGCGCTGGGAGTTCGGTGGGGGAGCGCGCCGTGCGGTGCTCACCGTCACCGCGGAGGCCGAAGAGTCCGGCAGCGCGTTCCTCGACCGTTGGGCCGACGCACTCCTCGCGTGCGTGCTCGCCACCCCCACCCCGTCCGACCACCAGTCCCCCCTGGTGCCCCTCACCACGGTCGAACGCCGCACGCTGGAAGACACATTCGGCCCGCTCCGCGACGTCCTCCCCCTGTCGCCCCTCCAAGAGGGGCTGCTGTTCCATCTGCTGAGCGCGCAGGACAAGGCGGATGACGTCTACACCTCCCAGACCACCCTGGAGCTGACCGGTCCGCTCGATGCGGACCGATTGCACCGGGCCGTCGTCGAGGCACTCGAACGCTGCCCGACCATCGGCGCCGGCTACGCCGATCTGGGCGGGCGACTCGTCCAGGTCGTCCCGGAACGGATCGACCTCCCCTGGCGCCACCTCGACCTCCGCGACGCGGACGACCCCACCACCGAGCGCGCGGCCCGGCGCTTCGCCGACGAGGAGTACCACGCCGACTTCGACCCGGCCCGCCCGCCCATGGCCCGGTTCGGCCTGGTGTCCTTCGCGCCCGACCGGCACCGACTGCTGTTCACGGCCCACCACGTCCTTGTCGACGGCTGGTCCATTCGGCTCCTGCTCAACCTGGTGCTCAGGCTCTACACCGACCCCGCCGAAGCCACCCGCCCACGGCCCTTCCGCGACTTCCTCAGCTGGCTCGGCCAGCAGGACGTCGACACGGCCGAGGAAGCCTGGCGCGGACTGCTCGCGGATGCGCAACCGACCCTGCTGGCCAGGGACGCCCCGGGAGTCGACGCCACCGCCGACCACACCGGCGAACAGAGCCGTCAGCTCCCCCCACAGCTCATCGAACAGGTGGCCGCACTCGCCCGGACCACGGGAACCACCGTCAGCACGGTCCTGGAACTGGCCTGGGCCGGCTTGCTGATGCGGATGAGCGGCTCGTCCGACGTGGTGTTCGGCAGTGTTGTCTCCGGACGCCCGCCCGAGCTCGACGGCATCGAAACCATGGTGGGCCTCCTGTTCAACACGGTGCCCACCCGGGTCGCCGCCAGGCCGGGCACCTCCGTCCGCGACGCGCTGGCCGGACTGCACCGCCAGAAGTCCCTCCAACTGCGCCACTCGCACCCCAGTCTGTCCCGGCTCCAACAACTCGCCGGCCACAACCCGTTGTTCGACACCCTCTTCGTGGTGCAGAACCTGCCGAAGCAGTCACCCGACGAACGCTTCGGGCCGGACGCAGACCTGCGGCGCACCGGCGCCTCGGTGCGCGATGCCACGCACTATCCCCTCAGCATGGCCGTCACCCCCGAGTCCGACGCGATCGCCCTGCGCCTGATGTACCGCACCGACGCGTACGACGACACCGCGGCAGCCACCCTGTTCGACCGGTACGTCCACTGTCTGGAACTGCTCACCGCCGCACCCGACCTACCGCTCCACTCGCTCGATCTGCTCTCCGCAGCCGATCGCCGACAACTGCTCGAAACCAACAACGCCACCCGGGCCGAGATCTCCGACCTGTCGGTGAGCGACCTGCTGACCCAACAGGCCGAACGCACACCACGGGCCCGCGCCCTCGTCGCCGGTGACACCACCCTGTCCTTCGCCGAACTCGCCGCCGCGGCCCATCGCATCGGGCGCCTCCTCCTCTCGTACGGCATCGGCCCCGAGCACCGGGTGGCGCTGCTGCTGCCCCGCGCCGAGTCGATGGTCGAAGCCCTGTTCGGCGTCTTCGCGGCCCACGCCGCCTACGTCCCCATCGACCAGGAGACCCCGACCGGGCGGATGCGTTCCATGCTGGAGCAGGCGCAGCCCTCCGCGGTCCTCACCACCCGGGCCCTCGCCGATTCGCTGCCCAAGGAATGCGCGGTGGACTTCCGGACGATCGTCCTGGACGACCCCGAGGTCCGCGCCGAACTGGCCGCGCAAGCGGCGACCGCACCACTGCCGGCCCGGCCCTACGGCCTCGACCACCTGGCGTACGTCATCTTCACCTCGGGTTCGACCGGAGCGCCCAAGGGCGTTGCGGTGCCCTACCGAGGGCTGACCAACATGTTCCACAACCACCAGGACAAGATCTTCCGCCCGGTGCTGGAGACGCAAGGAGGACGCCGGCTGCGCATCGCCCACACCACGTCCTTCTCCTTCGACGCCTCCTGGGAACAACTCCTGTGGCTGCTGGCCGGGCACGAGGTGCACGTCCTCGACGACGATCTGCGGCGCGACCCCGACGGTCTCATCGACTACTTCGACCGCCATCTCATCGACGCCTTCGACGTCACCCCCACCTACGGCCAGTACCTCGTGGACCACGGTCTGTTGGAGCGCCCCCGACCGCGCGGTGAGGGGGAGGGGGCCGGCGTGGTGTTCGTCTCGCTGGGCGGCGAAGCGGTCGGCGACGCGCTGTGGACCAGTCTGCGCGAGGCCCCGGGGGTCGGTGGCTACAACCTGTACGGTCCGACCGAGTACACCATCAACGCCCTGGGCGCCGACGTCACCGACAGCACCACACCGAGCGTCGGCCGTCCCATCTCCAACACCCGGGCGTACATCCTCGGCGACGGCCTGCTGCCCACTCCCGTCGGAGTCGTCGGTGAGCTGTACCTCGCCGGAGTGGGCCTGGCCCGCGGTTACGTCGGGCGGTCCGCCCTCACCGCCGAACGGTTCGTCGCCGACCCGTTCGGCGGCCCGGGGGAACGGATGTACCGCACCGGGGACCTGGCTCGATGGCGACCCGACGGAGGCATCGACTTCCTGGGCCGCTCGGACACCCAGTTGAAGATCCGCGGCTATCGGGTGGAGCTCTCGGAGATCGAGAACGCGCTGGTCGCCCACCCCTCCGTCGCCCAGGCCGCGGTCGTCCCCACCCGCGGGGACGACGGCCGGACGACCGAGCGCCTCGCCGGGTACCTCGTACCCACCGCGGCCGGAGCGCCGGATGCGCTGGACGCCGCAGCACTGCGCGAGCACCTCGCGGACCTGCTCCCCCCGTACATGGTCCCCGCCACCCTCACACCGGTGGCGCGGTTGCCCCTGACGACCAACGGCAAGCTCGACGTGGCAGCGCTGCCCGAACCGGCCGCCACCGCCCCGGTCGAACGCAGCCTCCCGCGAACCCCCGCCGAAACGGCCGTGGCCGGGGTCTTCGCGGACCTGCTGGCCGGCGGCCCGGTCGGTCGTGACGACGACTTCTTCGCACTCGGCGGCCACTCCCTGCTGGTGGTCCGCCTGGTCGGCCGGTTGCGCGAGGCCCTGGGGACGGCGGTGTCGGTGCGCCAGGTCTATGACGGGCCGACGCCCGCACTCCTCGCGGCACTCCTCGGCGGCGAGGGTTCCGCCACGCCGAACGAACGAACGCCCCGGCCCGACCACACCGCATCCGTCCTCGTCGCCGACGCCGTGCTGGACGAGTCGATCACTGGCGTCGGTCTCCCCGCCGCGGCCAAGGGTTGGGGCACCGTACTGCTGACCGGTGCGTCCGGATTCCTCGGCTCCTTCCTCATCGCCGAACTCCTCCAACAGACCTCCGCACACCTCCTGTGCCTGGTGCGGGCCGAGAACGAGGAGGCGGCTGCCCGACGCATCCGCAGCGCGATGGAGAGCTACGACATCTGGGAGGACCACTACGCCGAACGGATCGAGGCGATACCCGGAGACATAGCGCAACCCCGACTCGGCGTCACACCCCAGTGGTACGAACGCATCTGCGCCGAGACCCGGACGATCCTGCACAACGGCGCGGCGGTCAACGACGTCGAACCGTACGACACGGTCAAGCAGACCAATGTGCACGGCGCCCGGGAGGTCCTGCGGATCGCCTCGACCGGCACGGTGAAACACGTGCACTTCGTCTCCACCGTTTCGGTCGCGGTCCGTGCCGGCGCCAATCCGCCCGTCATCGCCGAAGACACCAGGCTCCGCGCCGACGAGGTGCTGACCAACGGTTACGTGAGCAGCAAATGGGTGGCCGAGGAGTTCATGCGGGCCGCCGCCGAACGATCCATCCCGACCACCATCCACCGACCCGGCCGGATCAGCGGCCACAGCGCCACGGGAACGTGCAGCGCCGGCAACGGCTTCTGGTACTTCATCCGGGCCATGGTGCTACTCCGTCAGGCGCCCCGGCTGGAACGCGATCGCATCACCATGGCGCCCGTGGACTACGTGGCAGGCGCCCTCGTGCGGCTCGCCACCGTCGAAGACGCCCCCGGCAGCACCTACCACCTGGTCAACGACCAGCCGATCGCCATAGCCGACATCCTCGACGCACTGCGCGCGGCAGGATACGAACTGCCCGTCGTGCCCTTCCCCCAATGGCGGGACCGGCTCGACCGCGAGGCCATCGAACGGGCCGAGCAGGGCGACGACTCGCTCGCCCAGGCCGTGCTGCTGGCCGAGCACCACGCCAAGTACGACGGCGACCACACCGAATCCCGCGTCGGCCAGGAACGGGCCCTGGCCCACCTCGCGCCTTCGGGGTTCAACTGCCCGCCGGTGACCACCGAGGTGCTCGCGCGCTACGTACGGCACTTCATGGCCGCGGGCTTCTTCCCCCCGCCCACCGCCGTACCACCGCTGGACACCATCGATGACGAGGCCGTTCGCGACAGCGGCGACCCGAGCGAAGGACGGCGCTCGTGACGACCGCGTTCATCAACGGGCGGCGACTGCACTACACCGAGCACGGCTCGGGTCGCCCCGCCCTGCTCGTCATGGGCACCGGCAGCCCCGGGCGCGTCTGGCAACTGCACCAGGTCCCGGCACTCGTCGGGGCCGGCTACCGCGCGATCACCCTGGACAACCGCGGCATCGATCCCGACGGAGGACCGCCGCCCGCCACCGACAGCCACGACTTCACCCTCACCGACATGGTCCAGGACGTGGTGGGCCTCATCGCCCACCTCGGCGACGGTCCCGCCGTCATCATCGGCACCTCCCTGGGCGCCCGGATCGCGCAGGAAGTCGCACTCGCCCGACCCGACCTGGTCTCCCACCTGGTCGCGATGGGCGCCTACGCCAGGCCGGAGCCCGTCCAGGACCTGCTGACCGCGGGACAGTGCGCCCTCCACGACCAGAAGGTGATCCTCCCGCCCGCCTTCCACGCGGCCATCACCGCACTCCAGAACCTCTCACCCACGACACTGCGCGACGCCCTGGCCGTACGCGACTGGCTCGATGTCTTCGAGGCGTCCGGCTCCGCGATCACCGATGGGGTCCGCGCCCAACACGCCGTCCAACTCGCCGACTCCCACGACCGACGCAGTGCGTACGGCCGGATCGAGGTCCCGACCCTGGTGATCGGCTTCGCGGACGATCTGATGGTTCCGCCCTGGCTGAGCCGTGAGGTCGCCGACGTCGTACCCGGCGCGCAGTACGCGGAGATCGCCGACTGCGGGCACTTCGGGTATCTGGAGCGCCCCGACGCGGTCAACGCGACCATCCTGCGGTTCCTCGCCGAACGACAGCAGACAGCAGGACCGGAAGCCACCGAAGGAGGACGGGTGGGAACGCGGTGAACCGCAACCGACGGCACGACGGCACCCCGCACCGATCCGCCACACCCACCACACCGCCGGTACCGACCCGCCTCGACGGGTTGCTCGCCGCAAGCGCCCGACGCACCCCCGACGCCCAGGCACTCGGTGACATCGACGGGACGCTCAGCTACGGCGGGCTCGAAGCCGCGGTCACCACCCTGGCCGCCCGATTACACGACCTCGGGGTACGCCCGGGACACCGGGTCGGTGTCCTCGTGCCCAAGGGAAACAGTGCCGTCACCGCCCTCTACGCCGTGCTGCGCGCCCGGGCGGTGGCCGCGCCGCTGGACTGCTCCGACCCTGCGGAGCGCGTCACACGAGCAGCCCACAACGCCGGACTGGACTTTCTGATCGCCGCACCGGGGCCGGGCGCGCGGGCCTGTGAACAACTCGTCAACAGACCCGGGACCCCGCACCACGAACTGCCCCACGGGCTCACCCTCCACCCCCTCGCCCCACAGGACCGTACGGCGACGGACGACGCCTACATCCTGTTCACCTCCGGCAGCACGGGCTGGCCCAAGGGCGTCCTGCTGACCCACGACAACGTGCTCCACTTCGTCCGTTGGGCCGTCCGGACCCTCGGAATCGAACCTGGGGACCGGATCGGCTCCCAAGCCTCGCTCACCTTCGACCTCTCCACCTTCGACCTGTTCGGTGCCGCACTGGTCGGCGCGTGCGCGGTGATCCTCCCCGAAGAACACAAGGCATTCCCCCGGGACGTACTGAACTGGCTGATCGACCAGCGCATCACCGTGCTCTACGCCGTGCCCACCCTCTACCGCGCCCTCTGGGAACGAGCGGGCATCAACGCCGCCGAAGTCCCCGGGCTCAGGGTGCTCGCCTTCGCCGGCGAACCCTTCCCACCGAAGACCCTGAGCCACTACACGGCCGAATTTACCGCCTCCACCTGGTGGAACCTCTACGGCCCCACCGAAACCAACGTCTGTACCTACACGGCCATACCACCGGATTGGAGCGTCGAAGACGGAGTCTCCATCGGCCGGGCCATCGACGGCGTCCATGTGGACCTCGCGACCGACGACGGCACACCCGGACAGGAGGGCGAGATCGTGGTGGCCGGCCCCACCGTGTTCCGCGGGTACCTCATCGACGGCGAACTGCACGACGCCACCGAGCCGTTCGCCTTCGCCGACGGTGTCACCCGCCGCGCCTACCGCACGGGCGACCTCGCCCACCGCGACGACCAGGGCCGACTCTGGCTGCACGGCCGGCGCGACCACCAGGTGAAGGTGCGCGGCAACCGGATCGACCTGGGCGACGTCGAGAGCGCAGCGGTGGCCGTGCCCGCCGTCCGGGCCTGCGCCGCCGTCCTCGGCCCGGAAGGCCCGGACGGTGCGCGGCTCCTGCTGTACGCCGTGACCGACGACCTCGACGACCAACGGCTCAGATCCGCACTGGCCTCGGCACTACCACGCCGCATGATGCCGCACGAGGTGCGCGTCGTGTCCGAACTACCGCTCAACAACCGCGGAAAGGTGGACCGACCGGCACTCGCCGCCCGGCCCTGAACGAACCACGAGCGAGGAGAAACCCATGAACGACGCCACCGCCGAAGAAGCGTACGCCGCCAGCGTCGAAGGCGTATGCGCACTGGTTGACCACGTCCTGCGGGAGGCGACCGGCGAGACCCCGCCCGACACCGCACCCGACACGGAACTCCTGCTGTCCGGCCTGCTCGACTCCCTCACCATCATGAAGATCGTCGCCGTCGTCGAGAGCGCCTACGGCGTAGCACTCGCCGAGCGGGCCATCGTCGCGGCTAACTTCCGGACCCCGCAGGCACTGTGGCGGGCGATCCACACCGCGGCGGGCAGTGCGGGCAGTGCGGACGGCCCCGTCGGCTTCGTCGGGGGGCGCGGATGAGCACCCTGGGACTCGACGGGCCCCGCGCCGAGCGGGTGCGAGCCACACAACGCAGGGTCGAAGGGATCACCGACGCCCTGACCGGTGCCGACTTCCGCACCCAGTGGAAGACACTCGCCGACCTGGGACTGCTCGCCACCCCCATGGATACCACCGCCACGGACCCCATGGTGTCCACCGTCGCCGACATCGAAGGGCTCGGTAGGGCCGGTGTGGCCCCGGGCATCTGTTACGCGGTCACCTCGCAGATCTTCGGTATCCAACTCCCCCTGCGCGCCGTGCTCGACGACGTGGCCTGGAAGCGCCTCGGCGGGGCACTCACCGGCGATGTGGTGTTGTGCCACGCACTCACCGAGGACGGCGGCGGCAGCGACCCCCTGTCGATGACGACGCGTGCCGTGCGCGGAGCCGACGGCAACTACCGCATCACCGGACGCAAGGCGTTCATCACCGCCGCACCCGTCGCCGACCGCGCCCTGGTCTTCGCCCGCACCGACGAGGGCCGCCACCCCTTCGCCCTGACCCCCTTCCTGGTGGACCTCCACGCCGAGGGCATCACGCGCAGCACCCCGTTCGCCAAGCTGCCCCTCCCCGACGTACCCATGGGCGCGATCGACTTCGACGACGTCCTCGTACCCGGCGACCAGCGCGTCGGTGAGGAGGGATCCGGCCTTGCCCTGCTCTCCACCACCACCGCATGGGAGCGCGCGCTCCTGCTGGCGTACGCACTCGGCCCCATGCAACGCGTCCTCGACCGTACGGTGGAGTGGGCCCGCGGGCGGGTGCACTTCGGCCGGCCCATGGGGGCGAGCCATCTGGTCGCCGCACGGATCTCGGACATGGCCCTGGCCCTCTTCCGGTCCCGTCAGCTGCTCTACGGGATGGCCCGACGGCTGGACGCGGGGGAACGGCCCCGGCGGCTGGCCACCGATGCCGCGCTCACCAAGATCTCTGTGTCCCAGGACTACGCCGAATTCACCACGCACGCGACGGCGTTGGGCGGCGTCCGGTCCTTCGTCGAGGAGACCGGTCTGACCGCCGACCTCTTCGGTCCGCTGGCGAGCGCCACCTACGCCGGCCCCAACGACCTGCTGCGCATCGGTGTCGCCCGGGACCTGGGTCTGCCCGTGCTGAACTGACCGACCCCTTCGAACAGGGAGAGCCATGAACACCAGCACGACGTCCGAGCCCGCGGTCCTGGACCTCGCACGGCGCACGGCCGAACGGTTGGCCGAACACGCCGCCGCGGTGGACAGCGGCGCCGACCCCCGCCCCAGCTACCAGATCATCAAGGAGTCCGGGCTGCTGAGCGTGCTGCTGCCCCGGGCGGCGGGGGGCCGCGCACTCTCCTTCACCGAGTACACCAAGGTGCTGGAGGAGTTGGCTCTCGGCGACGGTGCGGCGGCGCTCGGCTTCAACATGCACAACGTGGCCATCGGCTCGTTGTGCGAGGCGGCGCACGCAGATCTACCGAAACCTGCCCGACGCTTTCGCGACTGGACCTTCGAGCAGGTCGCCGACCACGGGAAGATGTTCGCATCGGCCACATCGGAGCCGGGTTCGGGCGCCAAACTGCGCGGACTGAGCACAACCTACGAGCGGGTCGGCGACGGATACGTCCTCCATGGACGGAAGTCCTTCGTCTCGCTCGCCGGGGTGGCCGACTACTACGTGGTCGCCGCGGTGCCGGAGGGAGCGGACGGACACGACGAGGTGTCCCACTTCGTGGTCGCCAAGGACGATCCCGGTGTCACCTTCGGGGACGTCTGGGACGGCATAGCCCTGCGCGGCACGGAAACCGCCTCCATGAACCTGAACAAGGTCGCCCTCGGTGAGGAACGGCTGTTCCTCGGGGTGGACGGCGTGTCCCTGTTCAAACTCGTTCGCGAGCCGCACTGGATGGTCGCCGGATACCTCGGCGCCTATCTCGGGATCGCGGGCGCCATCGTCCGCTACGCCACCGAGTTCGTCGCCGCGACACCGGGGCGGCGCGATTCGCCGGTCGTGCGCGCCGAATTGGCGGAGTTGGTGATCCAGCTGGCAGCCGTGCGTTCCCTGACGTACACGGCCGCAGGGCTCGTCGACGAGCAGCGCGGCAGCCTGGCGGCCAACACCGCCGTGCACGCGGCCAAGTATCTGATCGGTGAGGTCGCACCTCGGCTCGCGGTGTCCGCCGCGAGGATCTGCGGATCGGCGGGTGTGCGGCAGGGTGCGCCGTTGGGGCGGCTGCTGCGTGAGTCCGCCTTCTGCGCGGTGATGCCGGCGAAGCCGCACGAGTGTCTCGAATACATCGGCAAGGCGACCCTCGGATTCAACATGTTCCATGCGCACACCGTCGAGTGGTGATCGAGTCGCCCCCGGTCGTGGGCGGGAACACCCGCGGCGACGGGCGATGGGTCACCACTCGACGGGATGCAGGCGCCGGTGGAGCGTGGGCTCAGGACCGTGCAAGCAGTGCCGAGGGGGTCCCACCGGACTGTCGTACCGCCAGACCGTCGAGAACGATGGCGAGTTTCCGCCAGAGATGGTCGCGGGGAGCGTCTTGAATACGGCGGAACGCTGCGCTCACATCGGGGGACTCGAAGGGTTGGGCAGCCGGATCCCCATGTCCGCGGGCCCGTAGATGCGCGATCTGTGCCGCACCGTCATGGATCAGGTCGAGTACGGCGTCGACGGCCAACACCGCGTCGTCGACGCCGAACCCCAGCGGGACAAGCCCCTCGACGACCTGCTCGAACCGTCTGACTGCCGCCGTCTCCAGCCCGCCGGTGCCGTCCGTGAGCAGTCCCGCGTACCGCGTGAGCAGTTCGAAGCGGGTGGTGGCCTCGGTCTCCAGATAGGGCCGCCACCCCTGCTCGCCGCTGGGGAGCGGGGCGTGGGCGAAGGCTCTCTCCAACGCGGCGAACAGGAGGTCGTCGAGGCTGTCGATGTAGCGGTAGAGACTGGCCGGTGCCGCGCCCAGGGCACTGGCGACGGCGTTGATCGAGACCTGCTCGATGCCCAGCCCGAGGGCTGCCTCGACGATCCTCTCGCGGCTCAGTCGGGGCTTGGGGCCGGGGCGCCGGCCGGGTGGGGGAGTCGTGTCGGAAACCACGGGGACAGCGTAGTCCTCCCTGGTCCCGGGCCGATTCCGGTCGGCATTCCGGCCCCCGACGGTTAATTGCGAATCGGATTCGCAATTAAGTAGGGTGCTCACGACTTCATCGAGGAGGGGTGGGATGAGAACGCCGTTCGACGCCCGGACCGCCAACAACGACGCCAACAACGATGCCAACGACACAGCCGACAACGCCGGGAACACCACCGCACGCGGTGCCCGTACGGATGCCCATCCACCGGGCGATGTCCTGGCGACGCGTACGGCCGTGCTTCCCCGGCCGCGACGGACGGTGCAGTGACGTGGGACGCCTCGTTCTGGATGTGACACCGCTGCGCGGACGTGCGTTCCGGTACGTCTTCATCGCCCGTACCGTCGCCGTGTTCGGCCTGGGTTTCGCCATGGTCGCGGTGCCCCTCCAGGTCTACTCGCTCACCGGTTCCACCGTGGGGGTGGCATCCGTCAGTGTGGCCGTGGGCATCGCCGCTTTCGTGGGCACACTGCTGGGCGGGGTGCTGGCCGACCGGGCGGACCGTCGACGGGTCATCCTCGTGGCTCGTTCCGCCGCCGGTCTTGCCTTCGCCGTGCTCGCGGTGAACGCCGCGCTCCCCGAACAACACCTCTGGGTGATCTATCTCTGCGGCATGGTCGAGGGCATCGCCGACGGCATCTCGGGCACGGCGCTGATGGCCGCCACGCCCGGTCTGGTGGCACCGGACAAACTCCCCGCGGCCGGCGCCCTGCTCGCGCTGATGGCCGACCTCGGCTCGGCAACCGCGCCCGCCCTCGGCGGGCTGGTCGTCACTGCCACGGATTTCTGGGTGAACTACGCGGTCTGCGCGGGCGCCGCAGTGATCACCGTGAGCTGTCTCACCCGACTGCCGTCGATGCCCCCACCCGAGGTGGCCCGCAGCGAATCGGTGCTCCAGTCCCTCACCGCCGGGATCCGCTTCGTCTCCCGCGACCGCATCGTGGGACCCGCGCTGCTCGTCGGTGTGATCGCCATGGTGTTGTCGGGCTGGAGCGTGCTGCTGCCCGAGTACGGAGAGCACGTCCTCAAGGTCGGCCCCGAATCACTGGGAGTGCTCTACGCGGCCCCCGCGGCCGGCGCCCTTCTCGGCTCCCTGACCAGCGGCTGGACCGGAACGGTACGCCGCTCGGGGGCCCTGGCGATCGGCGCGGTGCTCGTATCGGCCATGGGACTCGCCACCACGGGACTCGCAGGAGGGCTGGTGTGGGCCCTCGTCGGGCTCGCGGTGTTCGGCATCGGTCGGCTCGCCGGTGACGTCCTGCGATTCACGATCGTGCAGGAGAACACACCGGACCAGTTCCGCGGCCGGGTTGCTGGCCTCTGGACCGCCCAGGTGACCACCGGAATCGCGTTGGGCGCCGCGGTCGCCGGCGGCATCTCCACGATCGCCTCACCGCGTGACACCTTCCTGCTCTACGCGTTGATAGGGGTCGTCGGTACCGTGGTGGCGGCCCTGCTGCTCCCCACCCTGCGCCGACTGGTCCGCTCGGTGTGAGGCCGACCGCCCCCACACCCGGCGCTGCACTACCAACGCACGCAGAGCCGGCGAGGGCTGCGCGAGGTCGTACCCAGTCGCCACTCCACTGAAGCGCCCGGTTCGTCGAGCCGTAGCGTCGGGAACCGGGCGGCGAGGCGATGGAGCCCGAGCCGTAGCTCCAACCTCGCCAGCCACGCCCCCAGGCAGTAGTGCGGACCGGCACCGAAGGCGAGTGTGGGCCGCTCCAGCGGGGCGAAGAGGTCGTCGAAGGGGTGGGGCGGATAGACGTCCGGATCGCGATTGGCCATGGAACAGTCGGCCAACACCACGGAACCGGCGGGAATGAGGACGCCTCCGACCTCGACGTCCTCCGTGGCGTGCCGGGCACTGCCCCGATCGTCACCGAGCGGCACCAGGTGCAGGATCCGATCCGCCAGCACCTCCGCCGCCCCCTCGTCGGACCCCAGCCGCCGCCAGACCTCCGCGCGTTCTCCCAACAGATACAGCAGGGTGTTGCTCAGCATGGTCATGGTGCTGTCATGGCCCCCCACCACCAGCCCGCACACCAACTGCACCAACTGCGCCTCGGGAATGCCGCCCTCCTGGTCGGCGGCGGTGACCAGACTGCTCACCAGATCGTCCCCCGGGGCATTTCGCCGACGGTCGAGCAACTCGGCACCGAACGTGGAGAACTCCGCCAACACGTCCGACACTTCCTTCTCATCGTGCGAGCCGTCCGAGAAGGCGTGCTCGGCCCAGTGGCGCAACTGGGGACGCACCGAGTCGTCAAGTCCCATCAATCTACTGATCACCATCACAGGGAGGGGAAGGGTGTACTCGGCCACCACGTCCACCGGTGGTCGCTTCTCGGCCAGCGCATCGAGACACTGCTCGACCATCGCCGCGATCCAGGGCTGCCAGCGGGCGACCGCCCTCGGGGTGAACGCACGGCGCAGGATGGCCCGTAGTCGCAGATGGCCCTCACCGTCCTGATTGAACATCAGATCGGGGTTGCTCACGAGATCGGGTGCGGCAGCCAGGGCCGGTGCGTCCGCCGCGTACAGGGGAGAACGGGCGAACCGGGCGTCGGACAGGACCTGACGTACGTCCGGGTACCGGCTCGCCAGCCAGGCTGGTGTGCCGTCGGGAAGCCGGGTGGGCCGGGGCGGTCCCACCTCACCGAAGTCGATGCGGTGCATCGGTGGCTTGGCGGAGCGGTGGGGACATGAGTCGGCGTTCGAAGCGGTGGACATGGTTCCTCCTGGTCCCCGTCGATGGGGCGGGGCACGGTGACGGTGGCTCGGCACGGCCCCGGCAGCGATATGTGGGCCGGCGGTTGCAGTGCATCGAGCGGGCGGGCCGGGGCGGTCCCACCTCACCGAAGTCGATGCGGTGCATCGGGACGAATGCCCTCAGAGCTCCACCAGCACCTTTCCCATGCACTTGCGCTGGTCCTGGTAGAGGCTTGCGTAGGCACTGGGGATGCTCTCGAAGCCGTGGTGGAAGGTGTGGTCGCACCGCACCTCACCCCGTCTGATCCGGCCGCCGAGATCGGTGTGGAGCGCCTGCCAGTTCGACGGGGTGAACCATTCGAGCGAGAAGATCCCGCGGATCGTCGCCCGGGGGAACATGATGTACGGCAGTAGACGAGGACCCCTGTCCTCCCCACCCACCTGGGTCGCCCACTGCCAGCAGACGGCGACCTGGCTCCCCACGTTGAGTCGGGCGAACACCGCGTCCGTGAAGGCGCCGCCCAAGTTGTCGAAGTACTTGTCCACACCGTCCGGCGCGGCGCGACGCAATGCTGTGGCCACCCGGTCGACGCTGTCACCGCTGCGGTACTCGACGACGGCGTCGAATCCCCACTCAAGGAGACGGTCGGCCTTCCAGGCTGACGCGGTGGACCCCACCACCCGGGCGCCGGCCAGTTTCGCCAACTGACCCACCAGCGTGCCGACCTGCCCCGAAGCGCCGCTGACCACCACCGTCTCACCGGGGCTGATCGTCATGAACTTGGTCAGGGTTCCCCACGCCGTCATCCCCGGCCCGCCCAGAGCGCTCAACGCCGTCGCCAGGGGCAGTGCCTCGTCGTACCACTGCGGGTCCAGCCTGCGGTACGCGGGGAACACCATGGGGAAGGTCCCTGTCTGCCAGGGGGTGGCCGACCCGGTGCTGATCAGATGCGTACGCCAGCCGCCGAAGCCCTGCACCAGATCGCCGACCCGGTGCGCCGCGTGCCGGCCGGCTTCCACCACTTCCATGATGGAGTCCGCTCCCATGTGTTCCCCGAGGGGAGTGTCCTGGGCGATGCCCTGGAGGTAGGGGTCGACCGAGACATACAGCGTTCGCAGCAGCATCTCGTCGGGGGCGAGATCCACCACCAGGTCCTCGACCACCTTCTCGTAGACGCGCTCCACATCGGGAACGCCCTCCATGTGTTCCCGGACCACCCATTTCTGGGTCTTCATTGCGGCTCCTCGATCGCACGGCTCATTCCGCACCCTCCGGCACTGCCTCCCGCGTGCGCTCCGGCCGATCCGAAGTGCTGTCCGGGCCGGCCGTGCGCCCGGTGGCGCGGAGTCCCACGGGGATGACGAGATGGGTCGGAGGGGGGCCGCTCTCGTCCACGGATGCGGTGAAGGGACGGCGGTCGTCACGACAGACGAACTGCACCACATGGCGTCCCGCCGCCGCCGCCCGGATCAGCCCACCGGTGGTGGCCCACACTCCGGACTGGTAGAAGTTCGCGAGCCCCGGCACCCCGGGCCCGTGCTTCTTGACCAACTCCTCCAGGGTCTCTCCGCTCTCCACGAACGGTTGCCAACCGAGGACCGTCCCGTCGTAGTTGCCCGTGTAGCGGACCTGCGTGAGCGGACTGGACACATCACGCACCGCGATGGCGTCCTCGATCCCCGGGTACAGCCCTTCCAGGAACCGTACGATCGCGTTGCGCGCCTGGCGCTTGGCCGCGTAGTACCCCCGTCCGTGTCGTACGGGCAGGGTGTGCAACTCCTCGCCGCCGCGCCGACGACTGACCTGCTCGGGGCCCTCGTCGAGCACTCGCCACGGCTCGATGTCACTGAAGTAGGTGGCGTAGACGACCGTGCTGTCGTGGGGCGAGAGCTCCGGATAGTGCCGACTGCGGAACTGCACATTGATGCTCGGATGGCGAATGCCCGTGAGCTGGGCAGCCAGTTCGTCGTCCAGCAGATGGGTGGTGCACGGCTCCCCCTGTGGGAACGGGCGCCGAAGACCCAGGAAGAGGGTGAAGTAGCCGGGGAACACCATGCCCGGTTCGAGGATCGTCTCCGTGTAGAGCCGACGGTAGGCGTCATTGAGGTAGCGGCCCTTGAGGAGCTTCATCATGGTGGTGTGTCCGTCGCACGCCGAGACCACGATGTCCGCCCGGTACACCCGGCCGTCGGTCAGCCGGACACCGACCGCACGATCACCCTCGACGAGCACCTCCGCCACCTTGGCGTTGTAGGTCACCTCGCCACCGAGTCGGCGAAAGCGCTGCTCGATGGAGGTCGCGAGACCCAACGACCCGCCCTCGGGAACGCCCGCGGAGAGATTGGCGTGCGATGCCAACTGGAAGTGGAACGGCAACACTGGAAAGGCCGAATGCTTTTCGTACAGGATGAAGTTGAACGCCTCGCGCAGCAGCGGGTCCTTGAACCGCGCCGAGTACTCCGACATCAGCACGGAGATCGAGGTCCGGACGGCATTGAAGTACGGTACGAACGCGGCGAGCATCCGCCAGCGCTCGACCCTCCCCATCAGACCCACGGGCTTGAGGAAGGGATAGACAGCGAGGCAGCGGCGAAAGGCCCGCAGTTGGTTGCAGAACTTCCGGATCAGGGGAGCGTCGACGGGCGAGATCTCGATGAGGTGCGCTTGGAGCCGGTCGGGGTCCGAGTAGAAGTAGACGGATCGGCCCGTTCGGTCACGGACGATGTTGAACACGTCGAAGTGCCGCACCTCCTTGCCCTGGAGTGCGCCCAACTCCAACCAGATCTGGTGCATCTCATTGCCCGGACCGCTCCCCAGTAGCCAACTGATGCAACAGTCGAGGGTGAAGTCGCCGCGTTCCCAGGAAGTGCAGCAGCCTCCCGGGATCTCGTGCATCTCCAGGATGTGGGTCCGATAGCCGTTCATCTGGGCGTAGCACCCGGTGGACAGACCGCCGAGCCCCGCCCCGATGACGATCATCGTCTCTCGATCGCGCGTCGATTGCGCCACGGATTCCCCTTCTCCCGTGCCCGACGCCCGGGACTCTTCGTCATGAATGAGTCATGAAAAACGTCATGAACCGGAATCGCCCCGACCGGGCCTTCGGTCCAACTGCGGCAGGTGCCCGAACTTGTCGCGGTGCCACGGTTCCGTCGGCGTGCTCTCCCACGCGGTGAAGGGCAACCCCCACTCCTCGCACAGGTACTGGGTCACGAAACGTCCGGTCGACGCGGCACGGATGAGCCCGCCGAGACCGACCCACTGCCCCGCCATCGAGAAGTCACGCAACCCCGGCAGCCGCATGCGGTCCTTGCCGACCAGTTTCGCCGCCACGTCGTCCGCCTCCGAGAACGCCTTCCAGGCCAGGATGCTGCCGTCGAAGTTCCCCGTGTACCGCTTGGTGGTGGCCGGTGACGCCACGTCGACCAGCTCGATCCGGTCGGCGATGCCGGGCCGGTGCCGCTCCAGGAACTCCCGGACGAACACGGCCACCCGGCGCTTCTGCGCCCAGTACTCCTTGCGGTCGCTGGTGCGCAGCTTCTTCCAGTACGCGTAGTCACTGAAGTAGGTGCAGTGGATGACCGACTTCCCCGGTGGTGCGAAACCGTCGGAGTACCGGGAGCGCAGCTGCACCACGATGCTCCGCTGCAGTGCGCCGGGCAGCCGGTCGGCGTCCTCGGGGGAGAGGAGGTAGGTGGTGCTGTGGGTCCGGTCGTCGCCGAGGTCGCCCGCCACGCCGACGAAGGCGGAGACCACGGCGGGGAAGAGCGTGCCTGGAGCGGTCAACAACTCGTCGTAGAGCTTCTCGATCCGCGGTCCCGTGTACTGGCCGCCGAGGAGTGAGTAGATGGTGGTGTGGCCATCGCAGGCGGACACGACGTGGTCGGCGTAGTACCGCTTGCCGTTGGTCAGCTGGACCCCCACCGCACGGTCGTCCTCGACCAGCACCCGGCCGACGCGGGCCCGATACTCGATCGAGCCGCCCAACGAGGTGTAGCGCTCCTCGATCGACCGGGCCAGGGCGAGCGATCCGCCCTGGGGGAAGCCGGCGTTGCGGTGATGGGCGCCCGCCATGTTGAACAGGTACGGCAGCAGGGGAAAGCCCTCGGGGTCCTGGAAGAAGATGTTGCGGAAGGCCCGTCGCAACAGCGGGTCCTGGAACCGGTCGGCGAAGGTGTGCATGGGCGTCGCCGCGGTCCGCCAGAACAGCCGGAACGCGGGGAGCACCGTCTTGAGGATCGCCGCGCGCTCCCGGACGGTCCGTAGCGCCGGTGCGGTCAAGAAGGGGTACAGCTCGATCGAACAGAACCTCCGCAGGTCCCGGCAGAACGACTCGATCAGCCTGGCGTCCTCGGGCGACAGCTCCAACAGGTGCTGCTCAAGCCGCCGCGGGTCGTTGTAGAACGTGACCGATCGGCCGTCCTCGTCGACGACCCGGTTGAACATGTCGAAGTGGGTGATCGACTTGCCGTCGAGCGCTCCGAGTTCGCGCCACACCTGGTGCGCCTCGTTGCCGGGCGCGGTGCCGATCAGCCACTCGATGCAGTAGTCGAAGACATATCCGTCGCGGGCCCAGGCCGTGCAGCAGCCGCCGGGAAGGACGTGCTTCTCCAGGATCAGGGCCTGCATCCCACTCATCTGGGCGTAGCAGCCGGTTGACATCCCGGCCACACCGGCACCGATGACGATCACCCGCGGTCGATCGCGGGGCGTGCGCTTCCGTACGGCGGTTGCGGGCGGACGGCTGGTCCAGTCGAGCGTGCCTTCATCGTGCATGGGCGGTCCCGTCCGCCGACAGGACCCGGTGTACGAGTCCGGTGTTGTGGGCGAGATGATCCGGATCGAGCATGTCTGCGTGGACGCCCGAGCCACGGAGCACGGTGTGGACGGTGGTGGAACTGCCGTCCCAGGTGCCGTACGCGCCGGCCGCGTAGAGTTCCGCCTTCTCCTCGTCCGTGATGACGCTGACAGCGGCGGCGACCTCACCGAGATTGGGCGTGCGACCGCAGAAGGCCAGGTACTCCGCGGCGTGCTCCAACGTCTCCCGGGCGACGATGTCCGACCCGGTGTGTTTGCGCAGGTGCTCGCGGAGCTCGCCTTCGAAGGCGGTGATGTGCTCGTGGCCGGCGACGTACGGCTCCTGGATGCGTTGGGAGTCGAGGATGATCACATGGGCGACTTCACGCCCCCGGCGCTCCAGTTCCTTCGCGGTTTCGAAGGCCAGATTGCCGCCGAGGGAGTAGCCGAGCAGTAGACAGCGCCCCCGGGGCTGGACGTTCTCGACCAGATCGGCGTAGCGGGCCACCTTGTCGCCGCCCGGCAGGTAGTTGAAGGCGACGAACCGGTACTGCGGCAGATGCCCGGCGAACCCCCGGTAGACGAGCCCGTGACCGCCCGCCGGAGGGAAGCAGAAGACGCGCTCGCCCGGGCCGGTGTTGAACCCGATGTAGGGCGTGTGGTCTTCGCCGCCCCGCTCGACGAGTTCCTCCACCGCCGCGGCCATCCCGTGCAGGGTGGTGACCCGGTACAACCGGCTGACGGGGATGGTGATGCCGAACTCGCCCTGGAGGTGGTGGATCAGTTCGATCAGTTTGATCGAGCTGCCGCCGCATTCGAAGAAGTCGTGCTCCAGCCCGATCGTCTCTCGTCCCAGGAGTGCCGTCCAGTGACGGGCGATGCTCTGCTCGTACCGGGTGGCAGGCGCCTCGTACGATGTCTCCTCGTCCGCGCCCCCTCCCTGCACGGCCGGTGGCGCGGGCAGCGCGGCGGTGTCCACCTTGCCGTGCGCGGTCAGCGGCAGCGCGGGCAGTTCGATGAAGTGGGAGGGGATCATGTACGTGGGGAGGAAGCCGGCGAGATGGCGGCGCAGTGCGCGCCGGTCCACTCCGGTGCCCTCATCGGGGACGCAGTAGGCGCAGAGCACGGCTTCGCCCCGGGCGTCCGGGCGGACCGCGACCACCGTGCGCGCCAGCCCCGGCCACTGGGCCAGTCGGGATTCGATCTCATCGATCTCCATGCGGTGACCGTGCAGTTTGATCTGGGTGTCGGCCCTGCCCAGCAGGTGGACGCGCCCCTGTGCGTCCCAACGGGCCAGGTCACCGCTCCGGTACAGCCGTGCGGGTGCGGCGTCGGACCGACGGCTCAGCCTTCGGGTCACGAAGCGCTCCGCCGTCTGGTCCGGATCGCCGACGTAACCGGTCGCCACGCCGGCGCCGCCGATCCACAGCTCACCGGGCACGCCGGGCGGCACCGGTTCGCCGTGGGCGTCGAGGACGTGGAGCGTGCTGTTGGCGAGCGGCTTGCCGACCGGGACCATCCGGCCCGGCTCCAGATCGTCGACCGGACCCTCGAAGTAGGCGCTGTCGATGGTGGCCTCGGTGACGCCGTAGGAGTTGACCACCCGGGTCTGCGGGCCGGCGAGCCTCCGCAGCCGCTGGTACTCCTCCACCTTCCAGGCATCGGATCCGACGATCAGCAGCCGGAGGAAGTCCAGCCCCACCGCGTTGATGTCGCAGTGGTCCATGAGGCCGCGCACCACGGCCGGGACGAACTCGGCGCAGTCGACGCCTTCCTCCCGCATCGTGCGGTACAGCCGCGCGGTGTCGAAGAGCAGGTCACGGTCGACCAGCACCAGACTCCCGCCGGAGCACAACGCCCGCACCACATCGCCCGTGAACACGTCGAACGACGGAGCCGCCATCTGGAGGTGCACCCCGAGACCGGCCAGCCCGTACTCGTCACGCCATGCGTCGTACGCCGACGCCAGATTGCGGTGGCTGACCTCGACGGCCTTGGGACGGCCGGTGGAACCGGAGGTGTGGATCAGGTACGCCGGTGAGTTCGGGTCCAACGCTGGGGCCGGTGGGCCGGAGGCGAGCGCATCAGCGGTCGGGGCGACCGGATCGGGTCGACCCGGTGCAGCCACCCCCAACTCGGCCAGTGTCAGTGTTTCGACGGGCAGGCCCGGCAGCCCGGCCCGGCCCGTGACGTCGCCGACGACCAGCAGTACGGCGTTCGCGGTGTGCACCATCTGGGCGATCCGCTCCACCGGATGATCGGGCTGGATCGGCAGATACGCACCGCCGGCCTTCAACACCCCCACCAAGGCGACGATCAGCTCGGGCGACTTGTCGAGGCAGAGGGCGACCACCGCGCCGGGGCCCACTCCGAGGTCGACCAACCGCGTGGCCAGTCGATCGGATCGGCCGTCGAGTTCGGCGTACGTCAGCTGCCGGCCCTCGCTCCCGGGAGCCGCGGGTACCCGTACGGCGATCGCGCCGGGACGCTCCGCAGCCCGCTGCCGGATGAGTTCGTGGACGGCCACCGTGGGCTCGGCTTCCACGGTGGGGCCGGCGGTGAGGGCGAGGCGTTGTGCACCGCTCCACTCATAGGACAGCCGTTCGTGTTCCGCGTTCCCCAACATGTCCAGTTCGGTGACGGACACATCGGAATCGGCGCGGGTCAACCGGTCGAGTAGATGGACGTAGTGCGATGCCAGCCGCTCCATCGTCTGGGGCAGGAAGAGATCGGTGTTGTACTTGAACACGCAGTGGAAGCGGTGCTCGGCCTCGTCCTCGTAGGCGGAGAGCGTCAGGTCGAACTGACCCTCCTCCTCCGGTAGTTCAATGTACTGGAGGCGGTAGCCGTACTTCTCCGTCGCCACCTTGTGGGTGAGGAGGATGAACATGGCCTGGAAGACCGCGGACCTGCTGGGATCGTGTTGGAGGCCCAGCTTGTCGACCAGCAGCACGAACGGGTACTCCTGGTTGTCCAGCCCGCCCAGCACGGACCGGCGGACCTGCTCCAGCAGGGCGGAGACCGACGGTTCCCCCGACAGATCCGCATGGAGGGGGAGGGGATTGACGAAGTACCCGTACACGGACGAGAACTCCTGCCGGGTGCGACCGGTCACCGGACTACCGACGATCAGGTGGTCCTGCCCCGAGTAGCGGTGCAACAGGATGTAGTAGGCGCTGAGCAGCACCACGAACGGCGTCACCTGGTGGGCACGAGCCAGTTCGTGGACGCGGGCGCTGAGCCCGGCGTCCAGGACGAAGAACTCCGAAGCGCCGTTGTGGGTCTGCACGGCAGGACGGGGCTTGTCGACGGGAAGGTCGAGGAGTGGTACCCGCTCCGGGAGGTGCGAGCGCCAGTAGTCGAGCATCCGCTCGGCGTCCGGGCCGGCCAGGAAGCGGTTCTGATCGTTGAGGAAGTCGAGGTACCGGGCTGACACCGCAGGCAGCTGCGGTTCCACATCGCGCCGCAGGCCCTCGTAGACGGCCAGCAGTTCCTCGATGAAGGTGAAGGTCGAGATGGCGTCCGAGACGATGTGGTGGACCGCCTTCATCATCACCCAGCGGTCGGGCGCCCGCTTGAACAGCCGGAACCGGAACAGCGGGTCATGAGCGAGGTCGTACGGTTTGCGGTACTCGCTGACGATCGTGCGGTGGATGTCCTCCCACGCCTGCCCCTGCACGTCGAACAACAGCACGTCCGCGGTGACGTCCTCGTGGACGCGCTGGACGGCGTGCCCGTCGGCCAGGTGGAAGTTCGTCCGTAGCGCGGGGTGGCGCGCGACCGTCCGCCGCACCGCATCGAACATCAGCTCGGGATCGAGTTCGACGGCGATCTCCACCGCCCCGCCGATGTTGTAGGCGTAGCCGTCGGGATTGAGCTGTTTGAGGAACCACAAAGCCTGTTGGTTCTGCGTCAGCGGGTACTCGTGCTCGTCTTCGAATACCTGCCACGCGGCCGGAGCGTCGCTCGCGGTCTCACTCGCCACCACGGCCACCAGGGCGACGTACACCTGCTCGACAAGATCGACCACCGGCGTGCCACTCAGCAGCGCCACCACCGGGAGCGCGATCCCGAAGTCCGCTTGGATGCGCCCGCGCAACTCCATCGCCAGCAGGGAGTCCAGGCCCAGCACCCCGAGGCCCGCAGCGGAGTCGATCCGCTCCGGCCCGGTTCGCAGCACGGAGGCCGCCAGTGCAGTGAAGCGCTCGGACACCAGGGAGCGACGCTCCTCCTCCGTCTCGGCGGCCCGGAACGCATCGACGAGATCGTGTCCGGTGCCCAACCGGCTCGGCGGGGCCGCAGCGGCGAGCTCGCTCACCAGATCGGGCGCCGTGCCGTACCAGGAGGTGAAGACCGGCCAGTCGACCACGGTGGCCACGAGCAGTTGCGCCCGGTCCTGACCGATGACGCGTTCCAGCACCGCCATCCCCACGTCCGGTGCGAGGGAACTCATCCCGCGGTTGTTGAGGTAGTGGTCGACCAGTCCCAGTTCCTCGATCATGCCGGTCGCCCACGGACCCCAGTTGATGCTGAGGGCAGGCAGACCCTGCGCCCTGCGGTGCTGTGCGAGGGCGTCCACGAACGCATTGGCCGAGGCGTAGTTCGTCTGGCCCGCCGTTGTCAACAGGGACGCGATCGACGAGAAGAGCACGAAGTGCTCCAGTGGCTCGTCCTGCAGATACCGATGGAGCAGGTGTGCACCGATGGCCTTCGGGCCGTGCACCCGGTCGAAGGTCTCCCGGTCCATCTCCGGTACGAGTGCGTCCCGCACCTGGGCCGCAAGATGGAACACCCCACGGATCGGCGGCGGATCGCCGCGCCGGTACTCGTCGAGCCAGTTGACCAGGGCCTGTTCGTCGGTGATGTCGACCCTGGCCGTGATCGGCTGTGCCCCCAGCGACTCCAACTCCTTCAGAAAGGCGATCGCACGACCTTCGGCGGTGTCCGGATCGATGAGACGCCACCGGTCGCGGTCGGGCAGCCGGGTGCGCCCCAGCAGGATCAGCCGACGGGCCCCGCGCTGGACGAGGGTCCGGCACAACAGGCGTCCCAGCGCGCCGAACGCCCCGGTCACCAGATAGCTGCCGTCCGGCCGCAACCGCAGTGGAAGCGGCTGGGTCAGCCCGTCCGCCTGCCGAATCCGGCTGGTGAGGCGGTGTTCACGGCGGAGCGCGATCTCCTGTTCGTCCGCGGTGATGATCTCCCGCAGCAGGGCGTGTGCCCGACGCACGGCGGGCCGTTCCCCGTCGGCGGGGTCGTGGAAATCCACAGGATCGAGGTCGATCAGCTTGCCGCGGTGTCCGGTGAGCTCCTGTTGCCACAACACCCGCCCGACTCCCCACGCCGGAGCACCCAACGGTTCGACCCGGTCCTGTGGCAGGACGGCCTGCGCGCCCTCGGTGACGATGTGGAGCCGACCGCCGACACCGGCCGACAGCAGGACGCGCGCCAGTGCCACGAGCGAATAGCTGCCGGTGTTGCCGTGCGTCACCAGGTCCGCGGCCGAAGCCGACGCGAGGCCCGGAAGGTCCAGGTTCCAGAGGTGGACCACTGCGCCGAAGGCACTTCCACCCTCCATCCGGAGTGCCGAGAACACCTGCTCCAGCTGCCCGGTCGACCCGGGAACGACGGTGAACTCCCGTCCCGCGGTGCGGCGGCACCTCACGGGCTCGTCGTCGGCCCGGTAGGACTCGCCGGGGTGCACGAGATGGCACCGGACGCCCCGTTCGGCTGCCAGGCCGGCCAGTGCTGCGCCGACGCCCCGGGAGTCGGCGAACACGAGCCAGTCGCCCTGGTCCGCCTCCGTTCCGGGAGCCAACGCCTCGACCGCGAAGGCCCGCGCGAGGTCGCTCGTCGCCTCTTCTGACGGCAGGGCGGGGCGCTCGATCCACACGGTTTCGGTGAGCCAGGAGTCGATCGTCCCCCGGCTGACGGTGGTGGAAGCCGTCTCCACGTCCGCCACGCGGAACTCCGAGACGAGACCGAGCGCCGTGCCATCGTCCGCGTAGAGGGCGATGTCGCCCACGAGTTCGTTCCCGTCCGTGCGCGTCACCGTGGCGTGCACCCACAGGGGTCGGTCCCCGACCGGCGCGAGGCTCACCTCCCCGATGGAGAGCGGCAGTCGGATCCCACTGCCGGGCGGTCGGGCCCGTGAGGGCAGGAGTTGGGGGGTGAGCAGTGTCTGGAAGCAGGCGTCGAGCAGGACGGGATGGATGTGGTGTTCGGCTGCGTCCCCGTCGATCGCGGCCGGCGGTCGCAGCCGCGCCAGGGCCTCGTCGGGGCCGATCCACACCTCGTCGACGGCCCGGAACGCCGGACCGTAGTGGTAGCCGAGTGCGGCGAGTGCCGTGTAGCAGTCGTCACCGTCGAGCCTGCGCTGGCTGCGTGCCGCGACGGCTGTCCACTCCAGGCCCGGGCCGAAGGACCGACGCTGTCCCGTACGGACCACACCGGTGGTGTGCACGGTCAGATCGTCGATGGCGTGTCCTTGGCCGCCAGGTGTCGAGGCGACGGTGAACGCCGCACTCTCCGCCGACAGACAGAGCGTCACGGTCTTGCGTTCTCTCTCCGGCAGGAAAAGCGCCCGGCGCAGTTCGATGTCCCCGAGGACCACGTGCCGACCGCCCGTGAGGGTACGGACCGCTTCCGCCGCCATCGCCAGATAGCCCGCCGCGGGGAAGACGACGGCGTCCTGCATCCGGTGGTCGGCGAGATAGGGCAGCACCTCGGCGTCGATCTCGGCGTGCCAGGTCGGGTCGGGGTGGTCGGCGCGGCGGCCGAGGAGCGGATGGTCGTGTTCCCCGAGGCGTACCCGTGCGACCGGCGCCGGCTCCGTCCAGTGACGGTCGCGCTTCCAGGGGTACCGGGGCAGGGGGACGGGCGAGCCCGCGGGGTGGAGGACATCCCAGGAGATGGGGACGCCGACGTTGTGGAGCGTCGCCAGGGACGCGGCGAAGCGATCGGCTTCCCTCTCCTGTCGACGGATCGACGGGATGACCTGGCAGGTCAGCTCGCGCTGGTCGAGGGACTCGCGGATGGAGTGCCCCAGGACCGGATGGGGCCCGATCTCCAGGAACAGGCGGTGTCCGTCGTCGGCGATGCGGTCCACCGCGGCACGGAAGCGCACCCGGTCCCGGACATTGCGCCACCAGTACTGTCCGTCCAGTTCCGGACCGTCTGCGACGCCTTCGTACGCCGTGGTATAGAGCGGCACGCGGGCGGGTCGGGGCTCCAGCCCGGCGAGTGAGCTCAGCAGCTCGTCCTTGATCAACTCCATGCCGGCGCTGTGGTAGGGCACCCGCACGGCCAGGAACTTGGTGAAGACCTGCTCGGCGCGGAGTTCGTCCGCGAGTGCCGCGAGTGCCTCCTCCTCGCCCGCGAGGGTGACGGCGGTGGGGCTGTTGACCGCTGCGATGGACACCCGGCCCCCGTAGGGCAGGACTCGACGGTCGGCCTCCTCCTCGGTGAGGCTGACGGCGAGCATGGTGCCCGTGCCCGAGAGCTTCTGCTGGAGGCGGCTGCGGTGCACGGCGATGCGCACCGCGTCCCGGAGGTCGTACACCCCGGCTTCGTAGAAGGCGGCGATCTCGCCGGTGCTGTGGCCAACGATGGCATCCGGCCGTACCCCGTGGGCACGCCAGAGCGCCGCGAGCCCGATCTGGAGGGCGAAGTTCGCGGGTTGTGCGAGCCAGGTCTCGCCCATGTGCGAGGTGGACTCGTCCGCGGTCATCTCCTTGATCAGGGACCAGTCGGTGAGCGTGCGGATCTCACGGTCACAGCGCAGGACCGCGTCGCGGAACACCGGCTCCGTCGCCAGGAGTTCACGGCCCATGCCCCACCACTGGGGTCCCATTCCGGTGAAGACCCACACCAGCCGTCGATCCGCCTCGTCGAGCAGGCGTCCCTGCACCGCGCCCGGGTGGGGTTCGCCCCGTAGGTAGGCCGCGAGGGTCTCGTCCAGCGACGCACGGGAGGAGTAGACGAACGAGAGGCGCGACTCCAGGTGCTGCCGCCGGTGGGCCAGCGTATGGCCGATGTCGGTCAAGGACGCGACGGGGCCGTGGACGCCGGCGAGTTCACGGTGCAGGCCCTCGGCGACCTGGGGCAGGGCATCGGCGGTGCGGGCGGTCAGCGGGAGGATGTTCCAGGCGCGGGGCGAGGGCGCGGCGGGTGTCGCGGCCTCCTGCCGCGGCGGTGGCTCCTCCAGTACGACATGGGCGTTGGTGCCGCCGAAGCCGAAGGAGTTCACCCCCGCGCGGGCGGGACCGTGGTGCTCGGGCCAGTCGACGGCGGCCGTGGGGATCGCGTACGGGAGCGATGCCGGGTCGATCGCCGGATTGAGCCGATCCAGATTGATGTGCGGGGGGATGCGCCGATGGCGCAGGCACAGGGCTGTCTTGATGAGTCCGGCGATTCCAGCGGCCGACTCGGTGTGGCCGATGTTGGTCTTGACCGACCCGACGTAGCACTTCGCGCCCGGTGCCCGTCCGATGGACAGTGCCCGGCCCAATGCATTGGCCTCGATCGGGTCGCCGAGCGGGGTGGAGGTGCCGTGTGCCTCCATGTACTGCAGGTCACCCGGCGTGATGCCGGCTTCGGCGCAGACGCGTTCGATGAGGGCGACCTGTGCGTCGGGGTTGGGGACGGTGATGCCGTTGGTACGGCCGTCCTGGTTGACCCCGCTGCCGAGGACGACGGCGTGGATCGGGTCTGCGTCGCGCAGGGCGTCTTCCAGTCGCTTCAGCGCGACCACGCCCACGCCTTCGGCCCGTACGTAGCCGTTGGCCGCCGCGTCGAAGGTGCGGGAGCGGCCGTCGGGGGAGAGGAACCCGCCCTTGGTCTCGGCGATCGTGTACTGCGGAGCCATGTGCAGCAGCACTCCGCCGGCGAGGGCGAGCGTCGTCTCCCCACGGAGCAGGCTCTCGCAGGCGAGGTGCACGGCGACCAGGGAAGAACTGCACGCCGTGTCGATGGACAGGCTCGGGCCGCGGAAGTCGAAGCAGTACGAGATGCGGTTCGACACCATCGTCATCATCGTGCCGGTGGCGGTGTGCGCGGCGAGCGAGCCGAAGTCGAGGTCGGAGAACTGGAGGATCTTGTAGTCGAGGGTGAAGGCGCCCATGAAGACGGCGACGTCGCTCCCGGCGAGTTCCGACGGCCGCTGACCACCGTCCTCCAACGCCTCCCAGGCCACTTCCAGGAGCTTGCGCTGTTGCGGATCCATATGGTCCGCCTCGCGCGGGCTGATACCGAAGAACGCGGGGTCGAACTCGTCGAAGCCCTCGATGTAGCCGCCCCGGCCGCCGACCAGTCGTCCCGGCTTGTCCTTGTACCGGCTGGCCAGTGTGGAGACGTCGTACCGATCGGCCGGCGTCGGGGTGATGCAGTCCTTTCCGTCTATCAGATTCCGCCAGAACCCCCGGTGGTCCGACGCGCCACCGGGCAGCCGACAACCCATGCCGATGATCGCCACTCGGCCGCGCAGGGGGTTGCGGGTCGCGTCAGCCATGGTCGAACTCCTCAATGTCGTGGCGCTGTGGCACGGAGGGACACGGTGGGGAAGTGCGGGGTGGGTGGGTCCCGCAGGGGTGCGGAGGGCAGGGGCCCGGCCGTCAGTTCCCAGGGGTGTCACCGCCGTCCCGTGGTGGGCGGCGGGCGGGATGGAGGAGGCTGGCGACGATCTGGCCGGTGTCGGGGAAGGACGCCGGATTGCTGAGGCCGACCGCGACGGGTGCGCGACCGGGCCGCCAGGTGTAGCTGCCGAAGAGGTGGTCCCAGACGGAGAGGTCGGACCCGTAGTGACCGGCTTCGGACAGGGCGGTGCTGTGGTGCAGGCGGTGCTGTTCGGGGCTGGCGAGTAAATGGTTCAGACGGCCGATGTGCACGTCGATGTTGGCATGGACGAAATAGCCCTGAGCGGTCACGAAGAGGCCCACGACGAAGACTGATTCCCGAGAGAATCCCGCAAGGGCAAGGGCCAACTGCACAAACCCTTGGGCCAGGACGATATCGAGAACATGATTGACCCCATTGTTGGCGACATTCACCTTCTGTGGAACGTGGTGCACACCGTGGAGGCGCCACAAAAGGGGTTGGGTGTGCCCCAGTCGGTGTACGAGATAGCTGGCCAGCGAGCCCAACAGGAGGGCGCTGGGAATCTCCACACCCAGGGGGAGCGCGGGCACCGTGGGCGACAGCGCGGCGACGGCCGTGCTCACCAGCGCCTGGGCCAGAGCACTCCCCACCATGGTGAACAGGAAGTAGATGCCGTACCAGCGCCATTCGCTGCGGCTGGGATGCCAAGCGCGGTCGTACGGAATCAGCCTTTCGAGGGCGGTGAGGTAGAGCAGGACACCCATGAGGAAGAGGGGACTGATCCGGGTGGGATCCCATTCCCTGCTCAGTGCCACCCCTCCGGTCACCAGGGTGCCGACCAGGAGGGCGGGATAGGCCGCGCGTCGCAACACCGAGCTCATCGACGGGCTGCGGACGGACCCCTCCCCGGCTGCTTCCCGCGCGGGGGTCGTCTCTCCGTCGGCTGCTCTGTTGAACTCTTCCATCCATGGCTCCTCTGGGAGGGACACGGCATAGCGAAATCGATGAAGAACGGAGTGGGGAAAGCACAGTGAATCGCCCAGGAGTGCAGCCCGTGAAACGCGGCCGTTGGGCATTGGTATGTGGTGAAAATCTATTGCGTGATCGTGAGGTGCTCGAAAGCCAAGGGTGTCGGTGCGCGGGAAACGAAATGCGATTCCTGAAATTCTTTCGACAGAATGGCCCGCTACGCTACCGCCCTTATTCAATATTTATTGAACAGGGTTCCCGACAGTTAGGGAATGAAGCCGATGATTTTTAATCAATGTGAGTTACATAGTGCTACTAGTCACTTGATAGGAGCTTCCCGGTGTGGGTCCGGGCGTCGGTCCGACTGTGGTGGCGCCCGGTGCTCGCCGGGTTCGGGATCGTGCGAGGTCCCCTCGCGTGTCGCGCTGCCGGGCGGCCCCCTCGGGCGCACGGGGTTCGTCGTCGTTCCTGAGCCCGGTCGATCGGAGTCCGTGGGGAAGTGCTGGTGCGGGTGCGTGGCGAGGCCTCACGCCGGACGGTTGCCCGGGACGGTTGACGGTGACAGCGCGCCCGCCTAAATTTGCTGCACTTTAGATCGTTCGATGAACCAATGTTCATGATGTGGTGATGGGAGGTTCATCAGTGGCTCGGCAGGCAGTGGTCGGCATCGACGCCGGCACGACCGCGGTCAAAGCGGTGGTCCTCGCTCCGGACGGCGAGCAACTCGGTTGGTCGCGGGTGCCTTTGGCCGTCGTGCACCAGGGCGACCGGGTGGAGCAGGACATGGAAGCCGCATGGTCCGCGGTCTGCAGCACCGTGCGTGCGGCTCTTCGGCAGGCAGGCGGAGACATCGATGTCACGGCCGTCGGGGTGACCGGCCAGGGGGACGGGGCTTGGCTGGTGGACGCCACCGGACGACCCTGCGGCCCCGCCGCCATCTGGATGGACGGCACCGCTGCGGCCCGGGTCGAGGAGTGGGAGTCGGACGGCCGTGGCGCCCTGGTGCGGGACGTCACAGGCTCCTCTCTGTTCCCCGGGGCCCTGCCGGTCCTGCTGGAGCAACTGGAACAGGACCACCCGGCCCGACTGGAGCAGGCCGCCCACCACCTCAACTGCAAGGACTGGATCCGCTTCCGGCTGACCGGTGAGATCGCCACCGATGCCTCCGAAGCGTCCCGGACTTACCTCGACGTGGCCACCGGAACGTACTCGGACGCACTGATCGAAGGACTGGGACACCAACGCTTTAGGCACCTCCTCGCGCCGGTGCGAGCGCCCTGGTCCACCGCCGGCACGATCCGTGCGGAGGCCGCAACGGCCACCGGCCTGCCGGTGGGGGTGCCCGTCGCCACCGGCCTGGTGGACGCCGCGGCCGGCGGCATCGGGCTGGGCGCACTACGCCCGGGCGATGCCTATCTCATCGTGGGGACGACCGCCTTCACCGCGACCGTCCGTGATCGCAAGGGGCCCTCACGGGCGGAAGCCGCGATCACATTGGCAACGGGCCTCGGCCGACAGGTGCTGGAATGCCTCGCCCCGATGGCGGGTGCGCCCAACCTCGACTGGGTCACCCGGGTGACCGGGCTGGACGGCAGAGGTTGGGCGGAGGTCGAAGAACTCGCCGCGGCAGCAGGCGCGGGCGCCGGCGGTGTCGTCTACCTCCCCTACGGCTCGCCCCACGGCGAGCGCGCACCCTTCGTCGACCGGGCGGCATCCGCCGCCTGGGTGGGGATGAGCATTCGGACGACGGCGGGGCAACTGGTGCGCGCCGTCTACGAGGGGATCGCGTTCACCGTGCGCGAGTGTCTGGGGGCGCCGGTCGACGGCGGGGTGCTGCGGATCGCCGGTGGATCGGCCTCGTCCGATCTGCTCTGCCAGATTCTCGCGGATGTCGTCGGCAGGCCGGTCGAGCGCTCCACCGCACCCGAGTTGGGGGCCCGTGGCGTCGCCGCGCTGGCCATGGTCAGCGGTGGTACGGCCACCGACCTCGATGCGGCACTCGCTGCGCTGGCCCGTCCCGTCGATGTGTTCCTGCCCGATCCTGCGTCGCGTGACCTCGCGGACCGACAGGCGCTGGCCTTCGCCGCGGCCAGGGACGCACTGCGTTCCGTGTGGCCGTCCCTGCGTGAACTGAGGGCCTCGACCGAAGCCCTCCCGTCCCCCTTCCCGGAGTCGGCGCCCGACGTCGACGGAACGGAGTCCTCGTGACCAGTGCCCGTACCTCCCCGCGCCCGCGACTGCTCATCACCGCCCCCTTCGACCCCGCGGCTGTCACCCGGCTCGCCGAGCTGTTCGATGTCGATGTGGTCGAGCCGTCCATGGCCGGTGCCTCACTCGCCAGGCCCGAACTCCTCGACCGTCTCGCGGTGGCGGACGCCGTGGTGTGCGAAGTGGACGAGGTCGACCAGAAGGCGCTGGACGCGGCCCCGGCACTGAAGTTCGTGGTCTCCTGCCGGGCCAGTCCGGTCAATGTGGATCTGCCCGCGTGCACTCGACGGGGCATACCGGTGGCCACCACTCCGGCACGCAATGCGGAGATCACCGCCGATCTCGCCTTCGCGTTGATCCTCTCCACGGTCCGCCACACCAGCGCCGCCGAACGGTGGATGCGGGCGGGCCACTGGACCTCCGACGACGTCTTCGAGCCCTATGCTCGGTTCCGCGGAATCGGTTTGGGCGGTCGCACCCTGGGGATCCTGGGCGGCGGCGCCATCGGGCGTCGAGTGATGCGCCGGGCCCTGGCGTTCGGGATGGACGTGCTGGTGTACGACCCCTTCCTCGCGGCTGACGCATTCGGAGACCAGGCCGAGGTGGTGGGCTTGGACGTACTGATGAGCCGTTCCGACGTCGTCACCGTGCACGTTCCCCTCCATGAGTCCACCGTCGGGTTGGTCGGCGCCGAGGAGATCGCCCTGATGCGCCCGGATGCGTACTTGATCAATGCGGGTCGGGCGGCCGTGGTGGAGGAAGCGGCGCTGCTCTCGGCCCTGCGGGAGAAGCGGATCGCCGGCGCCGGACTCGATGTGTTCTGGAGCGAGCCGCCCACGACCGACGACGAGTTGTTCCGGCTCGACAACGTCACCCTCACCCCCCACATCGGGGGTGCGTCGGACGATGTCATCACCGAACACTCGCGGATTGCGGAACGGGCCCTGCGCGTCTGGGCCGAGGGCGGACGGCCCGCAGCCGTGGCCAACGCCGCCGACCTCCCGGTCGGCGCACGCCAGGCTTGACGGCGAGAGGTACGGGCGCGGCAGGCACACCCGAGGTCATGCCCGCCGCGCCCCGTACCGGGGACGGTGACGCCCTCTTCGGCCCCGAGCGCATAGGCGTCCACGACGGCGCAGGCCGCCGGGGGCGGAGTGCCCTCGCATGTGCCCTCGTATGCGGGCCTACCGCAGGCAGTAGCTCAGCAGCACGGTGAAATCGGTGGCCGACCGGCCCCTTGGGCGTCCGGTCGGCCATCGGCTTGCCCCCTCGCCGGGGCTCCCTCGGGCCCGTGGACCCGGAGGCGGGCACCCCACCATCCACGGGCGGGCACCCCGTGCATGGTGGGGTGCCCGCCCGGGGCCGGGGAGGACGTCAGGGCCTACGCATGGTGGAGGGCGGCCAGTTCCGACGCCGGGAAGGAGGCGGTGGTGTTGCCCAGGGTCAGGGCCCGATAGGTCGCCACGGCGGCCTCCTCCAAGTTCATCGCACGGCGGAACGCCATCCCTATGTCCGCGCCCAGCGAGGAGCAACCGTGGTGCGAGAGCACCATGCAGTCGTGCTTGCGCGCCTGCTCGGCCGAAGCGTCGGCGAGCTCGTCCGACCCGTTGGGATGGTACGCAACCGTGCCCACGGAGCGGACGTAGTACGCGTGGTCCAGGGTGATCAGACGGATCTCCTCACCCACCGCGTCCAGCAGGACCGCGTGTTGGGGATGGAGGTGCACGACGCAGTTCACATCCGGACGCACCTCGTAGGTCCGTTGGTGCAGCTTCCACTCGCTCGACGGCTTGGCCGCGCCCCCGGTTCGCTCGCCCGCCACCGTCATCACGGTGAAGTCCGTGGGCTCCAGCCGGTCCAGCCAGGTCCCCGCGCCGGTGACGACGAACTCATCGCCGCCCGGCAGCCGTGCGGAGAGATTGCCGCCGCTGGCGAGGACCAGCCCGCGCTCCACGGCGAGCCGCCCGACCTCCGCCAACTGTTCGCATAGGCCGTCAAGGGTGTGTACCGGCTTCACTTCAGGTCCTCTCGTCGGATCGCCGGCCCGTTCACGCCGGCCGTTCTGTCCGGGCATCGGCGCTCGCCAACAGCCCTTCGGCGGTGCTGACATCGGTCACCAGCACATTGATCAGTCCCTCGCGCACCGCGACGTCCAGTGCCGGACGCTTGTCGGCGCCGCGTGCCACTCCGATGCGGACGGGCACCGCCCGCAGCTGGTCGAGGTCCAGACCGATCAGCCGTTCGTCGACCTCGCCGGCCACCGCGGCGCCGTCCGCGTCGAAGAAGCGCCCCGCGATGTCGCCCACCGCGCCCCGCTCGCGGATGCCGGCCAGTTCTGCCGGGCTCAGGCCCTGGACGAGGACGCCGGCGTCCGAGTTCGTACCGCCGATCCCGGCGATCAGGACGTCCGCCGAAGCGGCGCGCTCCAACGTCTCCTGCACGGCCGGGTCCTCCCGCCACACCTGCGCGGCCTCGACGTTGCGGGCGAGCAGGGGTGCGGGGAGGTGGTAGGCGTGCCCACCGACGGCAGCGGCGAAGGCCAGGGCGAGTTCATGGGAACTCGCCGCTCGCGAAATCCCACCCCTACTGCCGGTGAGGGGCACGATGCCCAGATTCAGGGCCGTGGCGGAGCGCAGGTGCCCGGGGATCGCGGCCACCGACCCGGACAACCCCACGGCGACGGTCGTCCCCTCGTCCAGGAAGGTGCCGACGCAGTCGGCGGCCACCGCTCCCAGTGAGTGGAGCGCTCGCGTCTCGTCCGCGAAGGTGGGACCGACCCATGCCTGGCGCAGCGGGTACGCCTGCCCGAGGGCCGATTCCAACCCGACGAACAGATGGTCGTCGCTGTGCACGGTGATCTCGACGATGCCGACCCGGCGGGCTTCGGCGAGCAGCCGGGTCACCTTGATCCGGGAGAGCCCGCAGAGGTCGGCGATCTCCTGATGGGTGAGGCCGTGCTCGTAGTACAGGCGTGCGATCTTGCCCAAGGGCGGCTGCTTATGACCATTTGTTCTGTCCATTGATCCTCCGTTCGGATCTTGCCCCGCCGCTCAGTTGCCGGTCAAGGGTCCGCAAGCCTGGTGGACGGGTGCCTTCCGGTTGGCGCTGAAAGGTGGCGGGGAAGGCTTGACACCCACAGGGGCGCCACTCATATTACATGCACTTTGGTTCGAATATTGATCAGATGTTCACGCATCTGTGGTGCATGCCGGAGGGCCCATGACCACCTCGCCCCATCCCGCGGCCGAAGCCGCCGCGCCCCGTCCGGGGTTCCTGGAACGCCAGGGCATCGTCCGTCCGCTGGCGTTCGGCTTCCTCGCCGTCATGCTCTTCATGGTCGGCGACGGCATCGAAGTCGGCTTCCTGTCCCCGTACCTTGAATCCCGGGGGCTCTCCGGCAGCGAGGTCACCCTGTTGTGGACGGTGTACGGATTCGTCGTCGCCGTTGCGGCCTGGCTCTCCGGGGCCCTCGCCGAAGCCTGGGGACCGCGCCGCGTCATGCTGTTGGGCCTCGGCATCTGGGCGGTCTTCGAAGTCCTCTTCCTGACCGTCGGTGTTGCCGCGGGGAACTACCCGGTCATGCTCCTCACCTTCGGCATCCGTGGCCTGGGCTACCCCTTCTTCGCCTACGGCTTCCTGGTGTGGATCGCGATGGAGACGCCCGGCGACAAGCTCAGCCGCGCCGTGAGTTGGTACTGGTTCGCCTCCACGATGGGCCTCGGCGTCATCAGTTCCTACTTCGCCGGTGCGGTCATCCCCGTCATCGGCGAGATGGCGACGCTCTGGCTCTCGCTCGCGTTCGTCGCCGCCGGCGGCTGTCTGATCGTCTTCCTGGTCCGGGCCCGAGTCGTCACCAAGCCCCCGGAGACGACGAAGGAATCCGTCGCCAAGATGTTCAACGCGCTCACCATCGTCAAGACGCATCCCCGCGTGGGGATCGGTGGTGTGGTCCGTCTGATCAACACCCTCTCCTTCTATGCGTTCGTGGTCTTCCTGACGACCCACATGGTCAATGAGGTCGGCTTCTCCACGGCACAGTGGCAGACCATCTGGGGCACCATGCTGTTGGCCAACGTCGTGGCCAACCTGCTCTCCGGCTATGTGGCCGACTGGATCGGCAGCGTCAACACGGTCGCCTGGGTCGGCGGACTCGGCTGTTGTGTGACGGTGCTCGCACTCTTCTACGTGCCCGAGGCCGTGGGCCCCAACTTCGGTCTCACCCTGACCGTGGCCATCTTCTACGGGCTGGCCCTCGGGGCGTTCGTCCCCCTGTCCGCGATCATGCCGCTCCTCGCTCCCCGTCACATAGCCAGCGCGGTCGCCATCCTCAACCTGGGCGCGGGGCTGAGCCAGTTCGCCGGGTCCGCCATGGCGGGTCTGGTGGGACCGCTCGGCATCGAGGCCACGGTCTGGGTGATCGCCTCGATCTATCTGCTGGGCCTCGGCCTCACGTTCTGCCTGCGGCAGCCGGCACCGGAGCCCGGTGCGGAGGCGGAGTCGTCCGTCGTACCACGCCCCGGGGCCGCGGGTGCGAACCCGGCCACGGAGCCGGTCGGTGCCGCACCGGCGGGACGGTCGGTGCGATAGACGGTCGGTGCGATAGGAAGGAAGCCCCGACGCATGACGGCGGTGGTGCCCCGGACGGACGCGGGCGCCACCGCCGCTCGCGTTCCGCGGCCCGTGTGCGTCGTACCCCGCTCGAAGGCGTCGCCCCCGCGCCGGGGCCGGTGAGTGCCGGGCGCGGTGGTGTTCCTGCCCCGGCACTGGCGGACCCACGGGAGCTGAGCGACATTGGAAGGGGTGTCCGCCTGCGGACACCGATGGACCCGAGGGTGTCGTAACCCCGCGCCAAGGGACGCCGTGAAGTGAGAGGTTCCCTCACGCTTCTGGGAGGTCACCATGTCGGCCAGACCGTTGACGGACCGCGAACAGCAAGCCTGGGCAGAGCTGGAGAGCGCCTTGCGGCGCGACCGCCGGTTTGAGCGCCGCGTCGCCGCAGCCCCGGTGCGCCCACGATGGCGAAGGGCGCTGCTGCCGCTGATGGCGGTGTTGTCGATGACCTTGCTCGTCGTCGGAGTGACGAGCTCGCACCCCTTGGTGATCGCCGCCTTCGGCGTGGTGTGGACGGCGACCGTCCTCGGTGTGTTCCGGTTGCTGTTTCGCGCCTTCTCGTGACGGGCGTGCCGCCGGTGGTGCTTCTCCGTAGCACCCGAACCGCTTCCCGCCTCTAAGGCGGACGCCGGCCAGGATGCTCAGTTGATTGGACCGCCGTAGGGGCCCGCGTTCTCCGGTGTGAGCCGCCCGCGTACACGATCTGCGAAAATGTTGTGTACGCATGCAACGAGGAGGCGGCAATGTCCCAGGCAGTACCCCGGTCCACGTCCCAGTCCACCCCCACCGCGACGTCCCGATCCTTCAGGGTCGGTGTGTGGCGGTCCTTCATGGAGATCCACCACGCGGTGCTCCGCGAGATCGAGCGCGAGCTGGCCGAGCGGCACCGGCTTTCGGTGAGCGAATTCGACGCCCTGGTGAACATCCCCCTGGGCGGTGCGCGACTCAAGGACCTCAAGGAGCGGATCGTGCTGACGCAGAGCGCGGTGAGCCGGCTGTGCGATCGACTCGCGCAGCGCGGGCTGGTCACCCGCACGCCGATCGAGGAGGACGGTCGTGGCGCACTGATCGAGCTCACCGAGGAGGGGCGGGGGTTGCTGCGGGCGGCCGTCCTGACCAACGCCGAGGTGGTCGAGAGGTCCTTTGCGAGCCGGCTCTCGGCGGATCAGCTGCTCTCCCTGCGCGGCATCCTCGATGGGCTCCAGACCGCTGAGGGCGCCCGGGAGTGCGATACGGCTGTGTGACCCAGATCACCACCAAGAGGTGGATGGTCACGGAAATACCTACGGAAGGCTGCCGGTTAAGATGAATGCGCAAGCAACAAAAAGCTTGTGGTTGGCACCTGAACCGCGGCCCCAGGGTCGCTTCACCCCAAGGAATCAGCGACATGAGCAGCAACAGCTACCTGACCAACCGGTTGACCCCCGAGAACACGGGCATCCTGCTGGTCGACCACCAGACCGGTCTGATCCTCGGCGTGCAGGACCACGACCAGAACGAAGTCCGTCGCAACGCCCAGGCCCTGGCCCGTACCGCGAAGGTCTTCGGTCTTCCCATCGTGGCCACCACGTCGGCGCCCCAGGGACCCAACGGGCCGCTCCTGCCCGAACTGGTCGCCGAGCTTCCCGACGGTGCGCCGATCATCCACCGCACGGGCGAAGTGGACGCCTTCGACGACCCGAACTTCGATGACGCGGTCCGTGCCATGAACCGTCCCAACCTCATCATCGCGGGTGTCATCACCGACGTTTGCTTGATGTTCGCGTCCCTCTCCGCACTCGGCCGCGGCTACGAAGTCCACGCCGTCTTCGATGCGTCGGGCACCACCAACAAGCTCGCCCGTGAGACGTCCCTGCTGCGCCTCCAGAACGCCGGCGCCACCCTCAACAGCACCGTGGGTGTCGTCTCCGAGCTCCTGCGTGACTGGAAGACCCCCGGTGGTGCTGGCACCGCCGACATCTTCAGCAACCTGGCGATGCCCTTCTACGGGGCCGTTTCCGCCAGCCACCAGGCCGCGAGCGGCAACCAGGGCTGACGTTCCCCGTACGCCCGGCGCCGCCGCCAAGGGATGGAACGGAGGCACCGGGCAGGTGACACCACCCTCCGGATGGACAAGGGGCCCGTCCGGCGGGTGGTGTCACCCCCTGCTGCGCCCCCTGGAGCTTCGTGCTCCAGGGGGCACAGACATGTCCGGGCTCGGAGCATGGCGGGCGCGGCTGAAAATGGTGCTCTCGTGCGATCGGTATGTGCTGTGTGCTACGCCGGTCACTGGCCGTCCGAGTGCGCGCCTGCGACGAGAATGACGCGGAGCGAGCGACCGAACTCACCGTCTTCCAACGCACGCCTACCTATGCCCTGCCGGCCCTGAACCGTCCGTTGCCGTAAGCGGCCAACGAGACCGTGGCGGAGTCCGTACGGTCCAAGATCCGGTCGACCGTGGTCGACGCGGAAACCGCTGAGGCGCTCTCCCCGCGCACCTTTCCCTTCCGCACCAAGCGCCCCTGTCTCGACACCGACTACTACGCCACCTACAAGAAGTCCCATGTGGCCCTGGTCGACCTCCGCAAGACGCCGAACCGAAGTCAACGCGCGGTGCCCGGTACCCCGAAAGAGGTTGAGATCGGGCACGGGCGAGGGGCCGCCGACCGTCATCGGGACCCGCCGACCGTCATCGCTGGTCCGGTGCCGGGGGAGTGCCTGAGCGATCATCCGGGCAGGTCGATCGTCGTATCCGCGCGGCATCCCGGACACGCCGTGACCCCCTCGGCCATGGCGCTGCGGGCCTGGGCGCGCGTGAGCGGTTGGCTGTCTGCGGCGGGTATCCAGCACTCGGCGGTGTGGACGGCGACCGGCCCTGCGATGCTCCGCTCCAGGACCCAGCGTGCGTGGGGAGTCGAGCGCGGCGACCGTTGCGGCGGGGAGGGGACCGGACCGTTCGGACGTTTGCGTGCCAGACGCTGCTCGGCCCTCCCGATCCACCGTTCCGTCTGCTCCAATTGCTGGAGCTGCACCCGCCGCAGGAACCGCAGCATCTCCAGTTCGCCCCGGAGTCGGGCCCGCTCGGAATCGTTCATCGTGAGGTGATTCAGGCTGCGGCGAGGAAGGTTCGGTCGCGACTCTCGGGCGCCCCGCCCCGGTGCCCGGCCAGGAGAGGGAGATCGCGGCCGTGGGTGGGAGTGAACTCCGCCGGCTCCTTGACCTCGCGGCACAGCGCGCTGCGTACGGGGTGCACGGGCTGTGTCTGGTGCGGTCGTAGCTGTGCATCGAGGAGGTCGCGCGGGAACGAGGAAAGAGCCATGACCAAAATGGTACGCCTGTTCGAATCTCGATGGCGCGGACGCCTGCCCTGCACGCCCACACCTCGATGGGGACATGCCCCAGTGCCACCACTGACGCCGGGGACAGCCGCATCGCGGACCTACGAACGGGCGGCGACCCCCACCGGAATCCGTCCGTCAACCGCCGCGATCACGGCTGCCACATCGGGCGCGGTGAAACCTCCGTACAACTCGATCAGCTGGACCCGATCAGCGAAGTCGGCCGCCACCGCCGCCCCCAGATCCGGGTGCGAGACCGCGACAAAGACCGAGCGCGAGTCGCCCTCGTGGTGGACGAAGTGCTCCCTCGCCGGTCCGACCCCCTCCTGCACGAAGACGAAGAGTGCCGTCAGGGCGGCACCCGCAGTCGCCCGCTCCTTGTAGTCGGCAACGCTGGTCAGCGACTCAAAACCGAAGAGGACCGTGCTCACCCGGGCCCGCCCCGCTACCGCTGCTTCGACCGCGGCGGTCCAGGTGTATCCGGTCGCACCGCACAGATCGATGTCCTCGACCCCACGGTCGACCAACTCGACCGCGAGGGCGACCGCGGCCTCGACGGAGGAAGCGGCCACGATATGGGTGCCCGACTTCTCGTCCCCGATGCGCACGGCGCCCCCGGCCCCAGCGGCCACATGGATGATCGCTCGATCGCCGGCCACGACTGCCTCCTTCATGGTGTGCACCAGTCGCACTTCCCTCCGGGTAACGCCAAGGATCGACTTCGCTATTTCCCTGCGGTGCCCAACTGCGACCGCCACCGCGGACCTTGCCGGTGATCCACGCCGCCCGGCGCGCCCGACGCCGGTGGTTGACCTTGCCGCAAGGTCATGGTTTCCACTGGTGCCATGAGAATCGGAGAGATCGCGGCGCTCGCCGGAGTCACCCCGCGTACCGTCCGCCACTACCACCACCTCGGGCTGGTCCCGGAGCCCGGCAGACTGTCCAACGGATACCGGGACTACCGCCTGGCGCACGCCATCGCGTTGGTACGCGTGCGGCGCATGACCGAGTTGGGGCTGGGGCTCGCCGAAGTGCGCGACGTACTCGCCGATGACGAGGGGCGCGAGTTGGTCGAAGTGCTGGAGGAACTCGATGCCGACCTCGCACGCCAGCAGAAGGTCCTGGAAGAACAGCGGGCCCGACTCCGTGAACTCGTCGACCGGGCGGCCCAGGGACTGCTTCCTGCCGAAGGGCCCGTCTCCCCGGAACTCGGACGAATCCTGACGGCGTTGGGCACCACCGAATCGCCCATGGCCAGCAAGGACCGGACCCACATGGCCCTCATCGACGGCATGTTGGCACCCGCGGATCGAGAGCGGATCTTCGCCGCCCCGCGGCCGTGGACCGAGGACACGGAGCTACAGGAACGCATCGCGGCGCTCTACGAACGTCTCGACGCACTCGCCGACGCTGACGTCGATGACCCGCGCATCGGCCCGCTCGGCCTGGAACTCGCCGCCTGCGTACCCGATGAACTGCTGTCCTCGATGAATCCGGAAGGCGCCGACCTCGCCCAGATGGACGACACCTTCGGTCATGCGTTCCTCGCGGACTTCGCTCCCGCCCAGGCCGCCGCGGTGCGGGCGATGCTGGCCCAGCTGACCGGACGGGGCACTGCACGGTGAACGCGGCCGGAATCGTCCTGCGAACGGCGCTGGCGGCGGAGCTCACCCTTGCCCTCGCCCTCCTGACCGGTGTCGAAATGCCCTGGACTCCCATCGGCTGGGGAGCGTCCTTGGCCGCCGTGGTGATCCTCGCGGAGACGGCCCTCGTCCGACGGGCGTACCGGGTGAACCGCCGGTCGGGCGAACGGCGACGGACCGCACTGGTCTCAGCGGTACGCACCCTGGTCCCGCTCGTCGTGCGCCGGCTCCTGGCACACGAAGCGAGGAGCCTGTGGAGCCTCGGCACATGGGTACTGCGTCGACGCAACGGGACGGTCCCCGGCGGGTGCACCGCTGCGTACACCGGACCGCAAACCGCCCTGATGTGGGGATTGATCGGCGTATCGACAGTGGAGACGGTGGCGTTCGCCGTACTGCTCGCACCCTGGCCGCTGCTCCACACCGCCACCCTGGCCATCCATGTGTACGGACTGGTGCTGATGGTCGCTTTGCACGCGGCCTGTGTCACCCGACCTCATGTGGTCACGCCGGACGGCTCTCTGCGTCTTCGCTACGGCGCGCTGTTCGATCTGCGGATACCCGCGGAACACATCGTCCGCGCCCGTGTCGAACGACGCTATCCGATGGGGAGTCTGGTGCAACCGCGCGATGACGGGTCGTTGGATCTCATCGTGGGCGGACAGACCACCGTGACGGTGGAACTGGCCGCGCCGCTCCCCTTCGTACGGCCCCTCGGAAAACGGGGCACGGCGCACACGATCCGATTCCACGCCGACGACCCGCAGTCATTGGTCTCGGTGTGGGGAGCCGTTCGGGTCGAAGAGTCGTAGCACAGCCCCGTGGGCGCAGGAGTGCGGAGAATTTGGGCGGACGACGACTGAGGAGGGACCGTGCGGGAACACGCGTGCACAGAAAGGTACGAACCCCGACCTCATGTCCAACGGGAGAAGCCATGCACAGCTTCAGCAGTACCTCCGCCGCTCGCGGCCGTTCCTACGCCCAGGGGCTGGCGATCGTCAGCCTGGTGTGCGGAGTCCTCGCACTCTTCCTCTTCAGCCTCATCCTCGGTCCGCTGGCCATACTGGCCGGATATCTGGCACTGCGCGAGGCACCGCGATCCAGTGTGGGCATCGCGAAGGCGGGCATCGGCCTGGGCATCGCGGCTCTGGCCGTGTACGCGGTCCTGATGGTCGCCCTCTCGTGACCCTCGCGCGCCACTGTCGTCATCGGCGTTGCCACGCACGGGCGCCGCACTGAACCACCATCGGTACATGCGTCATCACACGATCACCAGGTGCGCTTCAGATGTTCCGACCGCCGGCACGAGGGGTCGGGCCATCGATCACACCAGTGGGCCTTTCTGGCTGACAGTGCCGAAACCGCCGCCTCGGCAGCGAGAACCGGCCCGCCCGATGAGTCGGGGGACCGGTCGTCACCATCAGGCGTCACACGGCCGTAGACGCATCCTGGGCGGCGGTGCGCAGCGGCTTCAGTGCGTTGCTCCACGCGATCAACTGGTCCAGCATCGGACCCACCGCATCGACCTGTACCGCCTGCGGTGTGAAGGTGGTGAAGTTCTCGAAGTCCGTGAACAGCGACAGCATCACCTGATTGCGCACGGTGGCCACCTGCACCTCGGCCATGATGCCGCGCAGGTGCTCGATGGCCCGCGCGCCGCCCGCGCTGCCGTAGCCGACGAACCCTGCGGCCTTGTTGTTCCACTCGCCGTAGAGGAAGTCGATGGCGTTCTTGAGCGCTCCCGAGGTGGAGTGGTTGTACTCGGGGGTGACGAAGACAAATCCGTCGTACGAGTCCACCAGCGCCGACCACTGGCGGGTGTGGTCATTGGCGTACTGCCCGAACGACGGCGGGGCGACCTCGTCCAGCAGGGGCAGTTGGACGTCACGGAGATCGACGATGTCGAACTGGGCGTCATCCCGCTGGCTGGCGATGTCGTGGACCCACTGGGCGACGGTGTCGCCCACGCGTCCCGGGCGGGTGCTGCCGACGACGATGGCGATCTTGGTCATATCGTTTCCTTGTTCCTGTTGCGGGGTTGTCCGGTGGATGCGCGGTGGCTCCCAACCGGGGGATGGGGCCCGTCAGAGAGCGGGTTCGCTGAAGGGGCGGGTCTCGTTGTCTACCGCGCCGGTCGCGCGGACATCGGTGGGCGCGGCGGTGCTCACCGGATTCCTTCCGGGGTGGCGGTGCGGACATGGGGGGCGACGTGCTCGACGAAGCGGGCGGTCTGGTCCTCGCTGTCCGCGTTGACGGGCCAGAGGAGGAAGGAGTCGCAACCGAGGTCGTTGCGATAGCGCACCAGGGTGTCGATCCAGAAGCGGGGCGGCTATCAAGGTCCAGGCATCCAGGAACTCCGAGTGATGTAGATGGTCCTGCACTCCGGCGAAGTCCCATCCGCCTTCATCGGCCAGTCGGGCGAGCCTGTGTGCGGATGCCGCCCCTGAAGCGTTGGGATCGATGGTGAGGCCGACGGAACCGGTGGGGATGGCCATGGTCCTGCTCCTGTACGTCGTGGTGCGGGCCGGTCGGACTGCTGGATGACGCGGGGCGGTCAACCGACCGGTTGGCGCGGACCCTGTGCGGGAAGCCGCACATCACGCCCGGTCAGCTGTTCTCGGAGTACCTCACTGATGAGCCGCAACTGCTGGAGCTGTTCTTCGGTGAGGTGGTCCAGCAACCGCGACTGCGCACACTCGGCGTGCCAGGGAGCGGCCTCCTCCAGAGCATCGTGACCCGCCCCGGTGAGCCGGGCCAGATGGACTCGACCGTCTGTCACGCTGTTGAGCCGCTCTATCCAGCCCCGCTGTTCGAGCCGGTCGGCCAGATGGGAGAGGCGGCTCGTCGACACCCCGGTACGCCGGGCGAGCTCGGTCATGCGCAGCCGCTGGTCGGGGGAGTCGGAGAGCCAGGCCAGGATCTCGTAGTGGATCTGCGACATCCCGCTTTCGCGACGCAGCCCCTGCCCCAGTTGTTCGGACAGCAAGCGCGCAGCCGTCAGGAAGGCCCGCATGGTCTGCTGCGCATCGGGGGCGAGCTGGCCGGTGACCATGGTGTCCTCCTGGGGCTGTCGTCGGCGGGGTTGTGGACGGTTGGCGGTCGGGGTCAGTTGGAGCGGGGGGCGGGGTGGACGATGTGTTTGATCTCTTGGAATTCTTCGAGGGCGCGTTCGCCGTTGAGTCGTCCGATGCCGCTCTGTTTGAAGCCGCCCTCTTCGATTTGGTCGACGATGACGGCCCAGGTGTTGGTCCAGACGGTGCCGGCGTCGAGTTCGCGGGCGATGCGGAGGGGGCGGTCGACGTCGCGGGTCCAGATGCTTGCGGCGAGGCCGTATTCAGTGGCGTTGGCGCGGTGGATGGCGTCGTTTTCGTCGTCGAAGACTTCGAAGGTGGCGACGGGTCCGAAGATTTCCTGTTGAACGATGGGGCGGTCGAGGTCTTGGACTTCGATGAGGCTGGGCCGGACGAAGGCGCCGCTGGCGAGCGGGCCGTCGGTGATGCGTCCGCCGCGGACCAGGAGGGTGGCGTATTCGGCTGCGTCGGTGATTTCGCGCTCGACTCGTTCGGCGTTCGCCCGGTCGATGAGGGGGCCCATATCGCTGGTCGGGTCGCTGGAGGGGCCGACGCGTACGGCTTGGAGGGCGGTGGAGAGCCGGGAGCGCACCTGGTCGGCGATGTCGCGTTGGACGAGGATGCGGCTACCGGTCATGCAGAACTGTCCGGTGAAGGTGGTGATGGCTTTGGTGAGGACGGGGATGGCTGCGTCGAGGTCGGCGTCATTGAAGACGATCATGGGCGTCTTGCCGCCGAGTTCGAGTGACATGCCCTTCAGGGTGGGGGCTGCGTCGGCCATGATGCTGCGGCCGACGTGGGTGCTGCCCGTGTAGCTGATGACGTCGATGTCAGGGCTGGCGACGATGAGTCGCGCTCCGGCGCTGCTGGACTCGCTGAAGGCGTTGAAGACGCCCGGCGGGAGGCTGGGGGCGTTGCCGATGATGTCGAAGAGGAGGGCGTTGGTGAGGGCGGTGTGTCCGGGGAGTTTGAGGACGACGGTGGCGCCGGCGGCGAGGGCCGGGGCGAAGGAGCGGACGGAGAGGATGACGGGGGAGTTCCAGGGGGCGATGACGCCGGCGACTCCGACGGCTTGGCGCAGGGTCATCGAGTAGAGGCCGGGTTTGACTTCCAGGGCGCGTCCGGACTCGGTGAGGGCGAGCGCTGCGTAGTAGCGGATCTTGGAGATGGTCAGTCCCACTTCGAGGGCGGCTTCCGAAGTGATCTTCCCGTTTTCGCGGGAGAGGAGGGCGATGAGTTCGTCCTGTCGGGCAGCCATGCGGTCGGCCATCTCGAAGAGGGCGGTGGCCCGTAGATCGCGGTCACGCGACCAGTCACCGGTGGCGAACGCACGACGGGCCGCGTCGATCGCCGCCCGCGCTGCGTCCGCGCCGCCATCCGCATAGGTACCGATCACCTCACCGGTCGCGGGATCCAACGACTCGGCAACCTGTGACGAACCGACCCACTCGCCGCCGATGAAGTTGCGGGCATGGGTGGGACTCTCGATGTTGGGCATTCTGACATCTCCGTGAGTGCTGGTCGCTCCGCCCGGGATGCGTGCCCGGAGGTTCGGAGAGACGCTGATCTGGTGGCGTGGGCCGAATCCCGGGGCGAGGAGTTGTCACGGGACCAAGGGCCACCCCCTGCACTGCCCTGAAGGTTTGACTCTCCTGTTCAGGGCGGGGTACCACGTCAATTTAGTTCGTTTCTCAACGAAATATAGCACCCATAGCGTCGGAGTGCGGGGAGCTATTCCCACCCTCGGTGAGTGGACTCCCGGGCTTCTTGACCCTTGACTCAAAGCATGTCTATGCTTCGTTGTGCAACGAACTAAATTGCGTAGTTGATCCAGAGCTGCGCAAGGAAACGAGAGAGCTGGGGGAGGGCCTCAGAGGCCGCCGCCACAGCTGTTCGTCTGCGTTCCGTTCCAGGCCGCCGCGGCGGCAGATGGGTCACCGCCCCCGCCAGTGGCACCCGCCCTGTCCCCGGGGAGCGCATCCGGTTGGGAGAATCGATCATGGCGGTAGCAGGGGAATCCCCCTCCCCGCAGACATCCGAAGGCTCCGGCCCCGCGTCCCTTGCGGTGAAAGCCGCAGTGGTCCATGACAAGGGCGGGCCGTTCGTCTTCGAAGACCTGGAGCTGGACACCCGACTCCGCCCCGATGAGGTGCTGGTCAAGGTGGTGGCGACCGGGGTGTGCCAGACCGACATCCATGTGCGCGACCAGGCGCTGCCCGTACCGCTGCCCGCCGTCCTCGGCCATGAAGGCGCAGGCATCGTCGAACGGGTCGGTGACGCAGTGACGTCGGTCGCGCCGGGCGACCACGTGGTCATGTCCTACCAGTCGTGCGGCCACTGTCGGCCGTGCCTGAGCGGCAGCCCCGCGTACTGTGCGGTCTCGTTCCCCGCCAACTTCGGCGGCTCCCGCCTGGACGGGACCAACGCACTGCACCGGGGTGAGGCCACCGGTGGTGAGCAGATCCACGGCCACTTCTTCGGGCAGTCCTCCTTCGCCACCCACTCCCTCGCCACCGAACGCAATGTCGTCAAGGTCGACCCCGACGTGCCGTTGGAGCTGTTGGCTCCCCTCGGTTGCGGCCTCCAGACCGGAGCCGGTGCCGTCCTCAACTCGCTGAGGGTTCCCGCCGGTGCGTCCGTCGTGGTGATGGGCACCGGCACCGTCGGGCTCGCCGCCGTGATGGCCGCCAAGGTCGCGGGTGCGGCCCCGATCATCGCGATCGACATCGTTCCCGAACGGCTCGCGCTCGCCGCGGAACTCGGCGCCACCCACACCGTGAACGTCAAGGAAGAGGACGTCGCCGCGCGCATCGCCGAGATCACCGGCTCCGGCGCCGACTTCGTCCTGGAGATCACCGCACGCCCCGAGATGCTGACCCTCGCGGTGGACGCGCTCGCACCCCTCGGCACCGCCGCCCTGATCGGTGGCGCACCCGCTGGAGCCCGGGCGGAAGTGGACATGAACGCCCTCCTCGGCGGGCGTCGCGTCCGGGGGATCGCCCAGGGCGACTCCATCCCCCAACTGTTCATCCCCCAACTCATCGACCTCTATCGGGCCGGTCGTTTCCCCTTCGACCGGCTGGTCACTCCGTACGCCTTCGACCAGATCAACGAGGCGGTCACGGACACGCGGACGGGAGCTGTGATCAAACCCGTTCTGCGCGTCAGTGCGTAGTGGCCCACGTCCCGAAACGGGAGCGTCCGTGTGCTTGCCGGGTGTTCCGGCCTCACCCCTCAAGAGGAAGTGCGTCATCTCCGATTGCCCTCATCCCCCAGCCCGGTGAGTGAGTGATCACGTTCAGTGTGCGGCGGGCCCGGCAGACACCGTTCTGCCGGGTCCGCCGTCGTTCATGGGGGTGGCCGGCCCGATATCATTCGTTGTGAAACAAACCGTGGAGGGGCCATGAGCCTGAACACCGAGAATGATGTGCATGAGGCTGCCGGCAGTTCCGAGCCGGGCGGTGCCTCGCCCTCGCGTGCGTTGAACCGTACGGAGCGGGCGGTCTGGCTCGGCTTCCTGTCCACCCATCTGAAGCTGCTGCGCACGCTGGACGCGGAGCTGGTCGCCGCCGAGCGCATTCCGATGTCGTCCTTCGAGGTGCTGCTGACCCTCGCGGAGGCCCCCGAGGGGCGGTTGCGGATGAAGGACATCGCCGCGTCCCTGCTCATCAGCCGGAGCGGACTCACCCGCATCGTCGACGACCTCGAACGGCAGGGCTTCGTCGAACGGCACAAGTGCCCCACCGACGCCCGCGGTTTCGACGCCGTACTGACGGACGCGGGCAAGAAGGCGTACCGCCGGGCCCGCAAGGTGCATCTGACCAATCTGCGGCGGGAGTTCCTCGACAAGCTCACCCCGGAGCAGCTCACCGCGCTGGCCGGAATCTGGGCGGCGGTCGGCTACGACGAGACCGCCAACGCCTGCTGAACCGGGTCATGCGGCCCCGTTGGGCAGCCGGAGGAGGGCGTCACACGTGGAGGGGGCCGTCAGGCTGCGTTTCGTCGTTGTCGGGCGCGCTCCACGAGCAGGAGGCCCGTGACGCCCGCCGCGGTCCACAGCACCAGGATCGCCACACCGGACGCCACTCCGTCCCCGTGGAAGTAGGCGAGGCCGTTGACGGCCCGTACGCCCACTCCCACGGGTAGTGCGACGGAGAAGGGGTGCAGCCACTCCGGGAGGAACTCGGCCGGCAGACTGCCACCGCTGGTCGCGTTGCCGATGGTCATGAAGAGGATGGCGGCGAGGCTCGACCCCACCACCCCCCAGCCGCGGACCAGCACCATGGTGGAGGCTCCGACCGCCAGTGCGACCAGTGCGACCAATCCCGCCACTCCGATGAAGGGTGCCGGTAGTGCGCCGAAGGCGGCGACGATGGAGGCCACCGCCACCCCGCCGACCCCGCCGAACGCGGCGAGACCGGCCAGCCGTCGGGCCGGCGATATGCCGGGCGCGAGCTGGAAGGTCATGATTCCGAAGAGGTATCCGGCGAGCACCAGGCCGAAGGTCGTGTAGAAGACGGAGAGCCCGCGGGTGTCATCGGCGGACGCCGGTACGAGATCGGCCGGCTCCAGTTCTCGCCCGTCGTCCTCGGCCAACTGCCCGAAGGCGTCGAGCAGGATCGAACTCACCGCGGGCCCGTGTGCGCCGGCGTGGAGGAGGTGCGGTCCGCTGCTGCCGGGGCCGTCGGGTACGTAGGCGGCGAAGGCGTCGCCGTGTTCCACGGCTTCTCGCGCGGTGGCGGCGTCCGACATCGGCTCGACACGAAATCCTCCGGGGCTCCGGACGTCGAGGCGATCCTGCACCGTCTGTGCCGTTGTCGCCGTGCCGACCACGGTGACCGGCAGATCGCGGGGGACAGGGGCGTGGAAGGCGGAGAGGTACACACCGATGAAGACCGATCCGATCGCCACGGCCAGGACGACCGGTAGCAGGATCGTTGCGAGCGCCGACCGGTTCCGCGGCGGTGGAGTCGAGCCGCTCGCGGTGCGCAGGGTGCGGTGCGCTGTTTCGGTCATGTCTGCATTCCTTGGTGGTGCGGACTCGACGGTCCGAGAGCTCGGGGCGACGGCGCATGGGGAGCGCGGCGTCCGGTGCCCCGGGTCGGTGTGCGACAGGCCGGGGAAGCCGTGAGGAGGGCACGGAGTCGACCGGAGTCCGAACGGCGACGACCCTCAATATAATTAGTTCAGCAACTAACTATATTGAGGGTGGGCGCACCCCGTCAAACGAGGTGCGCGGGATCAGTCGACGCTAGTGGCCCTGATGGCGGTCAGCGCCTTCGCGACGGGCACCACATCGGCCACGGCCATCTCGACGCGCTCGTAGACCTCGGGGTTCAAGATGGTGGTGCCGTCGAAGTCCCCGGAGCTGAGGTAGACGCCCGCGGGCGCGGTCCACGCCTGGAGGAACCCGAACAGGGGTCGCATGGCGTGCTCGATGACCAGGGCGTGCCGGTCGCTGCCTCCGGTCGCGGCCAACAGCACGGGCTTGGCCGCCAGTGCGTACTGGTCGACCAGATCGAAGAAGTGCTTGAACAGGCCGGTGTACGAACCCCGGAAGACCGGGGTCGCCGCAATGACCAGGTCCGCTTCCTCCACCGCCCGGAGCGCCTTCTCCACGTCACCACCGGCGTCGTCCCGTTCGGCGGCGTCCGTGAATCCGGGCCCGAGCGCGTGCAGCTCGATCAGCTGCGACTCGATCTCGGTACGTGCCGCCAGCGTCTGGAGCATCAGCTCCACCAGTGCGGTGGTCTTCGACGGGGAACGTACGCTTCCGACCACCGCCACCACCCGCAGCGTCTCGGTCATCGACCCACCGCCTCGACCGTCGTGGTGGGCGCGGACGACCGGAGCGCTGCGATCTCCCGACGGACCACCGGTGCCACCTCGCTGCCCAGCAACTCGATGGCCTGCATCATCTCCTTCTGCGGCACATCGCCGAAGCCCAGCTGGATCATCATGCGGTCGTGCTGGAACAGCTCGTACTGCGCCATGATCTTGTCAATGATCTCCTGGGGGCTGCCGAGGAAGAACGCGCCTGCGGGCGACGACTGCGCCTCGTAGGCCATCTTCGGCATGGGGACGCCCTGCCCCCGCTGGTGGTGGTTGGCCATCCAGCCCGCCTGGAAGTACGGGTGTGAGACCTCGATGGCCTCCCGGTGGGTGGGGGCCACGAAGCCCGGTGAGTTGATGGAGACCTTCAACTGTGCGGGGTCGTGCCCCGCCTCGGCCGCGGTGGCCCGGTACAACTCGACGAACGGGGCGAACTGGCGGTAGCTGCCCCCGATGATCGCCAGCGAGAGGGGCAGCCCGAGCCGGCCGGCGCGCACCACCGATGCGGGGGTGCCGCCCACGGCGACCCAGACCGGGAGTTCACGCTCCGGCCGCGGGGTGATGTCGCCCTCCATCAGGGAGGGCCGCAAGGAGCCTTGCCAGGTGATCGGGTTCTCCTCGCGCAACCGCAGCAGGAGGTCCAGCTTCTCCGCGAAGAGGTGCGCGTAGTCGTTGAGGTCGTATCCGAACAGCGGGAAGGACTCGATGTAGGACCCGCGGCCGGCGATGATCTCCGCCCGCCCTCCCGAGAGCAGGTCGAGGGTGGCGAACTGCTGGAAGACCCGTACGGGATCGTCCGAACTCAACACCGTCACGGCGCTCGACAGTCGGATCGTGCGCGTGTGCTCGGCCATGGCCGCCAGAACCACGGCAGGGCTGGAGACGGCGAAGTCCGTACGGTGGTGCTCGCCGACCGCAAACACATCGAGCCCCGCCTCGTCCGCGGCCCGTGCCTGCTCCACCAGCTCACGCAGGCGAACGCCCGGGGTCGGGGGCTGCTGGGTCGAAGGGTTCGGCGTGAGCTCGCCGAAGTGGTAAATGCCGAGTTCAAAGGCCATGGGAACGCTCTCCGGAGGGTTGTTAGTTAGTTGCGCAACGAACAACCTATATCGGGTGTGCGCTATTCCCCATGGCTGGCCCCTGCACCGCGCCCCCTGCTGCCACCGGACGGATGCACGCTGACCGCGCACGGCCGCTCCGCCGCCCAGGAGGTGACGGCACTGGGCCAGCAGGGGAGACCTCGGGCCCGGTCGACGGATCGTCGGCGCGCCGACAACGGCAAGCGGTGTGCCTCCTTATAGCTATATTGCGTGCCTTCTGTCCTCATCGTGGTGACCGTCAGCGGCAGCGGGCCGGGCTCCGGAGCCGTATGGCAGCGTTGATCCTCGTCCACTTCCTCGTCGCCCTCTGCGCGGGCCCGCTCGTGGCGCGGCTGGGAACCCGGGCGTTCTCTGTACTGGCGGTGCCACCGGTCGCCGCTCTGGCCTGGGCCATCGCCCACTGCCCCGATGCGGCAGCCGGCGGGTCCGGAACCGCCTCACTGCCGTGGCTACCCGCGTACGACGTGTCCCTGGCGTTTCGCTGGGACGCGCTCGGGCTGCTCATGGTGGTGCTCGCCGCCGGGGTCGGCGCGCTGGTGCTCCTCTACTGCGCTCGGTACTTCGCCGATGACACCCCGCTCCTGGGGCGCTTCGCGGGCAATCTCCTGGCGTTCGCCGGAGCCATGCTCGGGCTCGTCCTCGCCGACGACCTGGTGGTCCTCTACGTCTTCTGGGAGTTGACCACTGTCTTCTCCTATCTGCTGATCGGCCACGGCAGCGAGCGCAAGCAGAACCGTCGATCGGCGCTCCAGGCGCTCACGGTCACCACCTTCGGCGGGCTGGCCATGCTCGTCGGCTTCCTGATGTTGGGACGGGCCGCCGGCACCTACCGGATCTCGGACCTCGTCGCCCACCCCCCGGAGCCGTCCGGGACCGTGTCGGCCGCGATCGTGCTCGTCCTCCTGGGCGCCCTGTCCAAATCCGCGATCTGGCCCTTCAGCGTGTGGCTGCCCAACGCGATGGCCGCACCCACACCCGTGAGCGCCTATCTGCACGCCGCCGCGATGGTGAAGGCGGGCATCTATCTGATCGCGCGCCTGGCACCCGCGTTCGCGGACACCCCGCCCTGGCGGCCCGTGCTGCTCGTACTGGGCTCCGCGACGATGCTCCTCGGCGGCTGGCGGGCTCTGAGACTCAACGACCTCAAACTCGTCCTCGCCTACGGCACCGTCAGTCAACTGGGCTTCCTCACCGTCCTGGCCGGCGCCGGATACCGTGACGCCGCACTCGCGGCGGCGACCATGATCGTGGCGCACGCCCTGTTCAAAGCACCGCTGTTCCTGGTCACCGGCATCGTCGAACATGCGTCGGGCACCCGTGACCTGCGGCAGTTGTCGGGGGTGGGGCGGGCGCTACCGGCCGTGGCCGCCGTCGCCGTCATCGCAGGGGCATCCATGGCCGGATTGCCACCCCTGTTGGGATTCGCAGCGAAGGAAGCGGCGTTCACCGCGCTGGAAAGCGGCAGCGCCGCCGACCGCTGGGCGCTCGCCGCCGTGGTCCTCGGCTCGGCGCTCACCTTCGGCTATACGCTCCGCTTCCTCTGGGGCGCCTTCGCCCGTAAACCCGGGCTTGCGGACACCCCCGTACGACCGATCGGCCCGGCCTTCCTCGGACCGCCCGCCCTGCTCGCCGCGGCCTGTGCGGTCCTCGGGCCGGGTGTCGTCTGGCTCGACCCGCTGACCAGCGCGTACGCCGCGGCCTTCCCGGCGCCCGCGCACCCCTACCACCTCTCGATCTGGCACGGACTCGGGCTGGCCCTGCTGCTGTCGGGGGCCGCTTGGGCAGGTGGTTCGGCGCTCTTCGTGCTACGGACGCCCGTGGCGCGACTGGCCCGCAGGGTCGCCTGGCCGACCGCCGACCGGGCCTACGGACTGGTCCTGTTGGGACTGGAACGCCTCTCCTTGCAGGTCACCGGCTTCTTCCAACGCGGATCGCTTTCGGTCTACCTCGCCACCGTGCTGCTCGTCATGCTCGTGGGCCAACTCGCCGTTCTCGTCGTGGACCAGCCGTGGACCGGCGCCGCGCCCCCACGGCTGTGGGACGACCCCGTACAGGCCGTGATCGCCCTGCTCACCTGCGCGGCGGCGCTGTTGTGCCTGACCGTGCACCGACGGATGAAGGCCGTGGTTCTGGCCGGGATGACCGGATACGGCACCGCACTGCTCTTCGTCGTCCACGGCGCCCCCGACCTCGCGCTCACCCAGTTCTGCGTGGAGACGGTCTCGCTGTTGGTGTTCGTTCTCGTACTGCGCCGGATGCCCGTGTACTTCCAGGAGAACATTCCCCGCCGCCGACTGTTGGTGCGCGTGCCGCTCTCCCTCGCCTCCGCGGCCACCATCTCGGTCGTCCTCTGGGTGGTGGCCACCGCTCGCCGTGCCGACCCCGCAGGCGGAGCACTCGTCCAGGCGACCGCCGAACACGGGGTGAAGGACGTCGTGGCGACGATCCTCGTCGAGTACAGGGCTTGGGACACGCTCGGCGAATCGGCCGTCCTCGCCGTCGCCGCGGTGGGCGTCACCAGCCTGGTCTACCTTCATCGACGGACCGAATCGCCCGACGACTTCGCCTACGAGGCGCGCACCGTGCCCGGGACGGTGGACGCTCCCACCGCCTGGACGATCGGCTCCCGGATCATCACCCCCGTACCCGACCCCGCCGACACCGCACCCGAGCGCACCTGGCTCGCCGCAGGACGCACGCTCTCGCCGGAGTACCGGTCCGTCGTCTTCGAGGTCGTCGCCCGACTGGTGTTCCACCCGATCCTCGTCCTCTCCCTCTACCTGCTGTTCTGTGCCGAGAACCTCCCCGGCGGCGGCTTCGTCGCCGGGCTCGTCGCGGGGGTGGCGATGATGGCCCGCTATCTCGCCGGAGGACGCCACGAACTGGCCGAAGCAGCCCCCGGCCACCCCGGACTCCTCGCCGGGATCGGGCTCCTGCTCTCCTCCGGAGTGGCCTTCCTCGGACTCGTCGACGGCACCGCACTGCACCCCTTCTCCTATGAAGGACACCTTCCGGTGTTCGGCGACTTCCACATCGGCACCCCCCTCTTCTTCGACGCCGGTGTCTACCTCCTGGTCCTCGGTGTGGTGTTGGACGTCGTCAAGGCGCTGGGCGGCCGGGTGGACCGACAGATCGAGCGGGAGGTCGCCTTGCGCGAAGCCGCCGAACGGGAGGCCCGATGACCGTCAGCCTCACCCTCCTGATCACCGCGGGCGTGTTGTGTGCCGCGGGCGGTGTGCTGCTGTTGATGCGCGCCCTCAGCCGCATCCTCATCGGCGCGGTGATCCTCAGCAACGGCATCAACATCCTGATGCTGGCCTCCAGTGGTGCCGCCGGCCAGGCCCCCCTGCTCTATCGGCAGGTACCCCTGGCAGACGTCAGCGATCCACTGCCCCAGGCCATCGCCCTCACTGCCATCGTGATCACCCTCGCCACCACGGCGTTCTTGTTGTCCATGGCCTACCGTAGCCAGCGCGTGAGCGGCACGGACGAGGTCCAGGACGACATCGAGGACCGCCGCGTCGCACTCCGCGCCGAAGTGCAGGAGGAGCGTGCGGCACTGAGGGAGCGCCATGGGCCGAGGGGCCGGGGGCCCGAAGGCGACCGGGCCGAGTACCGCACCGAACGCCGCAGACTGCGCGGAGTGCTCAGGGAGGACCGAGCCTTCCAAGCCAGGGCCAGGGACGCATCGGGCGACCTCTGGAACGACATCCTCGGCGAGGACCCAGCCGACCCAGGCCCTCCCCGACCCGCCGATACAGCCGCGGAGGGCCGTCGATGAACGCGCTCGTGCCCCTGCCCGTACTCCTGCCCCTGCTGGCGTCCGGCGGTGAACTGGCTCTCGGGATGCGCTTCCCCCGCGGTCAGCGCATCGTCAGCGTCGTCGTTCTCGCCGCCGTCCTCGGACTCTCCGTGACGCTGCTGATCGCGGCCGAGACCCACGGTCCGATCGTGGTGCACCTCGGTGACTTCGCACCTCCCATTGGGATCACCCTCGTCGCCGACCGGCTCTCCGGACTGATGCTCACGGTGTCGTCGGCCGTCACCCTCTGCGTCCTGCTGTACTCCCTGGGCCAGGGCATGGCCGACCGGGACGACCGCACCCCCCTCGCCGTCTTCCACCCCGCCTATCTGTTGTTGGTGGCAGGGGTCTCCTGCACCTTCCTCGCCGGTGACCTGGTCAACCTCTACGTCGGCTTCGAGATCATGCTGGTCTCCAGCTTCGTCCTCCTCACCCTCGGTGGAACGGCCTCCCGGGTCAGGGCCGGCTCCACCTACGTCGTGGTGTCGTTGATCTCCTCGATGATCTTCTTCACCGCGATCGCCCTGACCTACGCGGCGGCGGGCACGGTGAATCTCGCTCAACTCGCCGTACGGCTCGCGGACCTCTCCATCGGGGTGCGGACCCTGCTCGAAGCGATGCTGCTGACCGTGTTCGCCGTGAAGGCGGCGGTGTTCCCGCTCGGTGCCTGGCTGCCCGACTCCTACCCGACCGCCCCGGCCCCGGTGACCGCTGTCTTCGCGGGTCTGCTCACCAAGGTCGGCGTGTACTGCATGCTCCGCACGGAGACCCTGCTGTTCCCCGGCAACCGGCTGGGCCATCTCCTGCTCGCCGTCGCACTGGCCTCGCTGGTGATCGGCGTCCTCGGCGCGGTCGCCCAGACCGACCTCAAACGGGTGCTGTCCTTCGTCCTGATCAGCCACATCGGCTATATGGTCTTCGGCATCGGGATCGGCTCACGGGCCGGCATCGGCGGCGCGATCGTCTACGTCGTCCACCACATCACCGTGCAGACGGCGTTGTTCCTGGTCGCCGGACTCATCGAACGACGTAGCGGAACCACCGAACTCACCCGGATCGGCGGACTGGCCAAGGGCGCGCCCGCGCTCGCCGCGCTCTTCTTCCTGCCCGCGCTCAACCTCGCCGGAATCCCACCGATGTCCGGTTTCATCGGCAAGCTCCAACTCCTGCGGGCGGGTGTCGCAGTCGCCGATGCCTGGGCATACACCCTGGTCGCCGCGGCGTCCCTGACGAGCCTGCTCACCCTCTATGTGATGGCCAAAGTATGGAACCTCGCGTTCTGGCGGGCTGAACCTCCCGATCGACCGGTGCGGGGCACGGTCCTCGAAGAACAGGACGTCGCCGACGACCTGGGTGACGACGACACCGACGCGGGACCCGGCGGAAGCGGCGGTGCCACCTCGTCGGGGCCGGCCGGGCAGGCGGTGACCGCAACCCTCTCCGGTCGCGCCATCACCACCACCACCGACCGGTTGCCCCGCACCATGACCTGGGCGACGGCTGCCCTGGTGCTGCTGTCCCTCGCGTACACCCTGCTCGGCGATCCGTTCACCTCGCTCGCCGAACGCACGGCAGGTGAACTCCTCCAACGCTCCCCCTACATCGAGGCGGTCCTCGGCCGATGACGCCCGCATGATCTCCCTGTCCTTCCGCGACCCCGAACTACCGCGGTTCAGCTGTGCGGTGGTGGGGCGCCGGCGCCGTGTGCTGGACCTACCGCTGATCGCCTGGCTCACCGTCGTCTGGACCCTGCTGTGGGGCACGCTGACCTGGGCGAACCTCATCACGGGCGCGGTGGTGGCGGTGGTGGTGTGCCTGGTCTTCCCGCTCCCGGTGGTCAACATCGGTCTACGGCTGCATCCGCTGGGCATCGTGCGGCTCGTCGTGCACCTGCTGTGGGACATGTACACGTCCGGGCTGCGGGTCGCCCGCCCGATGCTCGACAGCCGGCCCTATCGCGCGGCCGTGCTGGCGATCCCCCTGCGGTGTCGCACCGATCTGATGCTGACCGCCACGGCGATCGCGGTCTCCAACGTCCCCGACGGCTCCGTCGTCGAAGTGCGCCGTTCCAACGCCACCCTGTTCGTCCACATCATGGAGGCGGACCACGCGGACGCAGCCGACCGCGCCCGACGCTCGGTGTGGCGCATGGAGGAGTTGATGGTTCGAGCGTTCGGTGACCGGGACGAGATCGCCCGGGTCCGCCTGGCGCCGCCCGGACGGGAGGGCGGACGGTGAGCGCGCCACGCACCCTCGACCAGGTGCTCCTCGTCGCCGCCGCGGTGATGATCCTCCTCGCCGGTGCCCTGGTGCTCTTCCGGGTCTGGCGGGGTCCCTCCATGCTGGACCGGGCGATGGCCCTCGACGTCTGTGCGGCGCTGATGATCGCAGGAATCGGCGTCCGGGCCGCGCTCACCAGGGACTCCTACTACTTCCCCAGCATGTTGGTCCTGGCGTTCCTCGGATTCACCGGCTCGGTCGGCATCGCGCGCTTCATCGCCGTCCGTGACCGGGCACCGGACCGGCCCCGGTCGGGGGAGGAGAACCGGTGAGCGGCTGGGCACAGACGGCGGACACCGCGGGAGCGGTGCTGCTCTTCATCGGCGCCGCCTTCAACCTGGTGGGGGCCATCGGCATGTTGCGGCTGCCGGACGTGCTCTCGCGCAGCCATGCGGCCACCTATCCACAGGCGTTGGGAATGCTGTTGGTGCTGGTGGGGGTCGCACTGAGGCTCCGCAGCGGCATCGACCTCGGTACGTTGGGACTCATCGGCTTCTTCCAACTGCTGACCGGGCCCGTTGCCTCCCATCTGGTGGCACGGGTCGCCTACCGCACCGGCCATGTCGGCCGTGAGGGGCTGCTCTACGACGAGTTGGACGAACAACTGAGCCGGCGGCCCCCGGGCGGCGAGACGTTGAGCTAGCCCCCAGGGCCGCGCGGTTGCCGATTGGAGAAGTCGCGGGCGCTGGGTACGAGGGCGGCCAGGGCGGGCGCGGTGAAGCAGATCAGCGCGCAGACCGCCAGGACCGCTTGCGTACCCCAGGCATCGATGGCGGGGGCGATCAGGGCGAGACCGATCGGCGCCAGCCCGTACGACAGCATGAAGTCCAGTGAGGAGACCCGGGCCAGCTTGTCGGGTGCCACTTCCCGTTGGGTCGCCGTGAACCAGGGCACGTTGAACAGTTCGATGCCGAGGCCGGCGACCGCGTAGGCGGCGACCACCACGGTCGGATGCACGGGGAAGACCAGACTCAAGGGAGCGAACCCGTAGGCGGCGAGGGCAGCCAGAGCCGTCCACCCCTGGGCGCGGGGGCGCCAGCGGGCGATGAGGAGGGCCCCGCCGAGTGCACCCGCCGTATACGCGGTGGTCGCCGCGGCGAGCAGCACACCGGTGTCATAGCGGTCCCTACTGATCAAGGGGAGTGCGACGCCCGTCGCCGAGTAGCCGGTGGCGATGACCGCCGTCAGCGCGCCGAGGGTGGCCAGGAACCACGGATGGGCACGTGCCTCCCGGATCCCCTCGGCGAACTCCTTCAGGAAGGGGGTCCGACGTGCAGGGGTACGGGGAGTCGGTGAGCCCGGCCCCGGGGTCAGTGCGGCGATCAGCCAGAGCAGTCCGATGCCCAGGAGCAGGGCCCGACTGCCGAGGACCACGGCGAACAGGGCCGTCAGCGTGGGGCCGGCGAGGGTGGTGACGCGTACGGCCAGGGTCATGGCCGCGTTGGCCTGTTGTCTGCGATCGAGGTCCACGACCTCTGCGGTGAGCGCCTGGAACGCCGGTCGGCAGGCTCCCTGGCCGGCTCCGGCCAGCGCCGCGGCGACGGCCATGAGCGGCAGGGAGCGGCCCAGGCCGGCGGCGAGCAGGGGGGACGAGGCGGCAGCGGCCAGCCCGGACCAGAGGACCACACCCCGGCGGGAGTGCCGATCGGCCAACACCCCGCCGACGGGCACCGCCGCCAGGAAGCCGACCGTCCGGACGGCGAGGAGCAGCCCCAACTCGGTGGCGGGCACCGCGCGGTCGAGGACCGCGAGTCCGAGGACGAAGGGCAGCGCCCAGGTGGCGAGCCCCGAGGCCGTGGCTGCGAACCAGAGACGCAGGAAGGCGCCGTCACGCAGGACGGAACGGGTCGGTGGGTCGGCTTCGGCGGTGGGGAGCGCCGGAGGTGTGGCGGTCATCGCGTGCCGCTCCTGTCGTCGAGCGATCGGTGGCGGTGGGCCGGTGTTACGGGGCGGGTCGCCCGCTGGAACCCGGAGTCAGGGGGCTGGGACGGTGTGAGGGGCACTGCCGTGCGGTTGAACGGGGCTTCGGCCGGATTCCTGCGCCCGGTGGGACTCGCTCCACCGTGACCGGCACGCGGCCGAACCGCGGTCAGCAGGTGTCTCGATACGGGAGGTCCGGCACGTGGGCCCTCCAGTCCTTCCGGGACAGGCCGCCGTGCGCCCGTTCACAGACGTGCGCGGCCACCAGCCTCGGGGCGATCGGGTGGGTGCTGGGCTGGCTGTGACTCCCGTCGACGGTCAGGGTCTCGCCCCGGGGGCCGAAGACCAGGGAGCGGACCGTGTCTCCCGCCGTGAGCAGCGGTATCCCCAACGGCTCCCCGGAGGCCGTGTCCCAGAGTCGGACGGAACCGTTGTCACCGCCCGATGCCAGGACCTGACCATCGGGTGAGTACGCGAGTGCCGTCACCGCTTCGGCGTGCTCGGGGGTGGGGCCCTTGGAGGTCGCCTGGAGCGTGGCGAACCGCTGCTCGTACTTCCGGTCCCAGATGGTCACCCACCCGGTGGCGCTGCCGAGGGCCATGCGATCTGCCTTGCCCGGGGCGAAGGCCATGGCGGTGGGGCTCCCGCTGGACGGGGAGGCCGACCGGACCGGCTCCGTCGGGGCCCTGACCGTCGGGTCCAGGGAGTGTCCGAGCACCAGGGTGCGGATGGCCGGTTCGGACTCCTCCTCGATGAATCGGATCACCCTGTTCGAGGGGTCGAAACCCAGCGACTGCACCCGGTGCCTCAATGCGTACTGGTAGATGGGTGCCGAGGTGTCCACGAGGCGCCAGACGAGGATCTCCTGGTCATCGGCGGTGACGAGGAAAGCCCCGTCCTCGCTCACCTGCGCCTCGCGTAGCCCGGGCAGCTTCATCGACCCCATCGCCTTGCCCCGGGCCAGGTCCCAGATCTGCACCCGGGTGTCGGTGACCATGACCAGACGGTTGGTGGGGGACGGGACGAGGACGCCCAACGCTCCCTTGGCGCAGGCGCTGCGGGAGACGACTTCCTGGCGGGGCAGGGCGATGCGGCGCAGCGGGCGCAGGCCCCAGACCTCCAACGTGCCGGACGGAGTGCAGAACAGGATGCTCTGACCGTCCACACTCAGCGTCGACCTCGGGATCTTCCCGCTGCGGTGGAACAAACGGCGTTGGCGGGGGACGTTCCACACACTGAGCGACGTGTTCGATCGGGTGGCGATCGTGTGGCGGTAGGGGCCGGTGACGGAGACGACGTCCTCCGTGGAGAAGGGCAGCCCCACCACGGTTCCCAGCGTGTTGTCCCGGTGTTTGACCCGCCCGTTCGCCGTGGAGAGGAGCAGTTGGCTGCCGTCGTCGGAGTAGCCCATGACCTCCTCGGTCGCATGGAGTTGGAAGTGGTGGGTGGTGGTGCGACCGGCCGTGTCCCAGACCTGGACCCGGTCGTTCTTGGCCGTCAACACGAAGCGGCTGTTGGGGCCGATCGGGGCGATCACTTCATGACCCTTCGGTATCTCGAAGATGTCCTGCTCGCGTTGGGTGGCCGCACCGAAGAGGGCGCTCTTCGCCTCCGCGGTGGGACTGATGTGCCAGGCCGCGACGCTGAGCCGCATCGCCGTCCGAGGGTCGCCGTACCGTAGGTTCTGCGCCAGCGAGGCGAGGCGTCGCGAGGTGGACTCGGCGTGGCGCTCCGCGCCCGCGCGGTCCCGTTGCCAGGCGGTCATCATGGCCACCAGGGTCAGCACCACCAGGACGGACACCGAACCGATCAGGGCACTCCTGCCCCTGCGTTGTCGCATCACGGCGGATGTGCTCGCTCGGAGGAAGTCGCGTTCCAAGGCGGTGAGTTCCGTGAACCGTGCACCGCTGCGGAAGGACTCTTCTGCTTCGGCGAGCCGCAACCCCCGGTAGAGAGCGCCCTCGTCGCGGTGCAACTCGTTCCAGGCCGCTGCCGCCTCGGTCAGTCGGCGATGCACCCGCAGCACGTGCCGCGCCTCGCCGATCCAACCGTTGAGCCGGGGCCAGGCGGTGATCAGGGCCTCGTGCGCGAGATCGACCGTCTGCCCGTCCAGGGTGATCAGACGGGCCGAGGCCAACCGTTCGAGGACGACGTCCGTGTCATGGGAGAACGTGCTGCCCCGAGTGCTGCCCCGCGGGGCGGGGCGCCCGGTCTCCAGTTCGCTCCGCTGCACGGGATGACGAGTGTCCGGCGTGCCGTCGCCGGGGGTGATCAGCCGCAACAGGATGCGCCGGGCGACGGCGGCCTGTGCGGGGGAGAGCCGGGAGTAGGCGTTCTCGGCGGTGGTGGCGATCGCGGACCGCACTCCGCCCACGGCCTCGTACGCGGAGACGGTGAGCGTGCGTCCCTTGCGTCCACGCCAGGTCTCCAAAAGGGCATGGGACATCAGGGGCAGCCCACCCGGCTCGCCGGCGATCTCGTCGATGATCCGTGCGGTGAGTTCGCGCTCCACGGTCAGTCCGGCCGCCAGAGCGGGTTTGGTCACCGCCTCGCGCAGTTCGTCGGGGGTCATGGGGCCGATGAGCAGACTCGCCACCCGCAGGGCGTCGGCGAGGGAACGGTCGTCGGCGCAGCGCCCGTAGAAGTCGGCGCGGACGGCGATGACGATCCGGAGCCGGCTCGCGGGGGCGAGCGCGGTCAACAGCCGTTCGATGAAACGATTCCGTTCGTCGGCGTCGACGCAGAGGGTGAAGATCTCCTCGAACTGATCGACGATGACGACCGTGTCCCCTTCGCCTTCTGCGGGGGTGAGCACCTGGGCATGGGTGCGGGTCGGCCGGCTGCCGGGTGTGAGGATCCTGATCGCCGAAGGGCGGGGGCCGTCACGATCCGCCGCCCGCAGTCTCGGTACGAGCCCCGCTCGGAGCAGCGAGGACTTGCCGCTGCCCGAGCTGCCGACGACGGCCACGATCCGATGGGTGGCGACGAGCGCGGTGAGATCACGGGTCTGCGCGACGCGCCCGAAGAACCGGCTCGCGTCGTCGGGCTCGAACCTGGCCAGACCGCGGTACGGCGGCTCAGCATGGGCGCACTGCCGGGTACGGCGGGCGGCCTCCTCCTCCGCCGCGTCTCGCCAGCGGGCTTCCCACTCCGTCGGATCCCCACCGCAGGCGCGCGCATAGGCGAGGGCCACAGGCAGTGACGGTAGTTGCTCCCCGGACGCTGCCCGGGAGAGCGTCGTGACCGAGTAGCCCGCGCTCTTCGCCATCACCCGGTAGGTCAGGCCGCCTGCTTCGCGCCGGAGCGCTCGCAGGTGGGACGCGAACTCCTGGACGGGTCCCGAGCCGGGGTCGATGGGTGCTTCCCGACGCCCTGCCATCTTCGCCCCCGTATCCCGCGTCCCGCACTGGTCCGTGGTCACGCTAAGCGGAGGGCGACGGGCGGTGGAAGATCACCTCAGGCCATTGTTTCGCTGCTGGAAGGGGGGTGCCTAACAATGCGGAAACCGGTGGAATCACTGGTGAGAGGCACACCCCGGCCTCCCCGCACCGTTCGCGTCGCATCGGCGCACGGGTGCGGCGGCGGCTTTGTTCCACCTCTGAAGGAGATCGCATGAACCCTCTGCAGCACCGGCCGCGTGCTGCCGGGGGCGCGTGCGGAGCCACGGCCCGCGCCGTCGAATCGTCGACACGGCAGGGATCGGGGCGAAGGGACAGACACCGTTTCGGAGCGGGCGCGCCTCACCGCCACTGCACCAACGTGACTCAGGGAGACACGGATATGGACCACCGTCAGTCGTACACCCGGTCGAACAGCCAGCCGCGAGACCTTGCGCAGGGTCATCGCCCGCTTATCAACACCGCCGCCGCTTCCGACGACGAGTGGGACCCCGGATTCTCGGGTTCCAGCGGACAGCTCCGCTCGGCAGTGGTCAGCGTCTTCGTCTGAACGATCGTGTGACCGTTCCGTTCCGGGCGGGTCGGGTACCCGGAACAGAACGATCCGTTCGGTGCGAGCGAGTCGGTCGCACCGAACGGATCAGCGCGTTCGGAGCGCTTCCAAGATCCCCCTCAGCGCTGCCCCGGTGTCCGCCAGATCTCCGGGACGGCCCGATGAGGCGAGCCAGAGGGCCGCTTCGTTCATCGCTCCGGAGAGCAGATGGGCGAGGGGGGCGACCGGCTGGCGCGTGAGGATTCCGCGTTCGATCAGATCGGTCAGCGCCTCGGCCAGATGGCGCGCCGACGACCGTTCGTCGAGCGCCCGCCATGCGTTCCACCCCAGCACGGCAGGGCCGTCGATGAGCATGATCCGTTGCCGATCGGGGTCGGTGGCCGCGTTGATGAATTCCTGGCAGCCGGCGAGGAGCGCGGTCCAGGGGTCGTCCTCGGCATCCGCCGCCCGCGCCACCTGGTCCGCCACTTCCTCCTGGACCTCTTCCAGCACGGCCCGGAACAGCTCCGCCTTGCTGGAGAAGTGGTGGTAGAGCGCGCCCTTGGTGACCCCCGCCGACTGAACGATCTCCGTGAGCCCCACCGCCGCGTAACCCACCGTCGCGAACAGCCGGCGGCTCTCCTTGAGGAGGGTCGCGCGGGTCTGCTCCCGCTGCTGGGCCCTGGTCATGTGCCCCATGGTGCTCCCATCGTTTGACATACCGAAGGTACGTCAATACTGTATCTCGCATACCGATGGAATGTGAATGGAGGTACTCGCCATGCTGAGCAGCTTCTATCCGGTGATCGCCACGGACCGCCTCCGAGAGACGGTGGACTTCTACACCGGGCTGATGGGCTTCGAGGTCACCTTCGAAGCGGACTGGTACGTCAGCCTGCGCCGTCAGGACGACCTCCGCTACGAACTGGCGGTCCTCGACCACACCCACCCCACCATCCCGGAGGGCCACCGCAACAAGGTCCAGGGCCTTCTGCTGAACTTCGAGGTCGACGACGTCGACGCCGAATGGGAACGGCTCGTGGTCCGTGAGGGGCTCGCCCCCCGGCTGGCCATCCGCAGCGAAGAGTTCGGTCAGCGCCACTTCATCGTCTGCGACCCCAGCGGCGTACTGATCGACGTGATCACCGAGATCCCGCCGGCCGAGAACTATGCGCAGGGCTTTCTGCCCGCCACGTAAGCGCGACCCGAAAGCGCTTCGACCCGACCGCCCACACGGAACGCACACCCGAACGGGGCAGCACGACGCGCGCTCCCCGCCGCCCGGGGCTGCAATGGACGGGTGACCGCGCCCCCCGACGACTGTCTCGCGCGCAACGACTGGATCTGCGGCGAGTACCTCTCGACGCGCAGTCAGATCCTGTGGGACTCGGTGCAACAGCACCTCCAGCTCACGGCGGTCTCCGTACTGATCGCCCTCGCCCTCGCGGTCCCCCTGGCCCTCGCCGCCCGGCGCTGGAACTGGGCCGCCGGCCCGGTACTCGGCGTGACGACGATCCTCTACACGATCCCGTCACTCGCCATGTTCTCCCTGCTCCTGCCCGTCTACGGACTGTCCGCCTCCCTGGTCATCGCAGGGCTCGTGCTGTACTCGCTCACCCTGCTGGTGCGCAACATCCTCGCCGGGCTGCGCGCCGTCCCCGATGAAACGAGGCAAGCCGCACGCGGCATGGGCTATGGACCCGTACGACTGCTCCTCGCCGTCGAACTCCCCCTGGCACTGCCCGCCGCCATGGCCGGACTGCGCATCGCCACGGTCTCCGCGGTCTCCCTCGTCACGATCGGGGCCATCGTGGGACACGGCGGCCTCGGCAACCTCATCTACTCCGGAATGAACACCTACTTCAAAGCACAGGTCCTCACCGCATCCGTCCTCTGTGTGGTGATCGCCATCGTCGCGGATCTCCTGTTGCTGCTCATCCAGCGCTTCGCGACCCCCTGGACCCGGGCGGTGCAACCGTGAACACCATCGCCGACACCTGGGACTGGCTCACCACCGCCTCTCACTGGGCCGGGGACAACGGCATCGGGAACCGACTCCTCGAACACCTCTTCCTGACCGCCGTCTGCCTCGGACTGAGCTGTCTGATCGCCCTCCCCGTGGCCCTGGTCCTCGGCCATCTCGGCAAGGGCGGTGCCCTCGCTGTCAACATCTCCAACATCGGCCGTGCCGTCCCGACCTTCGCGGTCCTTGTCCTCCTGCTCCTGAGCCCGATCGGAAGCTACGGTTCCTGGCCGACGATCATCGCTCTGGTCCTCTTCGCCGTACCGCCCCTGCTCACCAACGCCTATGTGGGGATGCGCGGCGTCGACCAGGACGTCGTACGGGCCGCACGCGGGATGGGCATGACCGGCCGCCAGGTGCTGTGGGGAGTGGAAGTCCCGCTGGCCCTGCCGCTGGTGCTCACGGGCGTACGGATCGCGGCCGTGCAACTGGTTGCCACGGCGACCATCGCGGCACTCGCGGGCGGAGGGGGACTCGGACGGATCATCACCGCCGGGTTCAACCTCGCCTCCACCCCCATGGTGGTCGCAGGGGCGGTTCTGGTCGCACTCTTCGCCCTCGTCGTCGAGGGCGTCTGCGAGCTCGGCCAGCGGCTCTCGCCCTCCTGGGCCCGGGGCGGCACATGAAGCCCACCGGAGTGGCCGTCGTCCCCGTGCTGCTGGCCGTCCTCGTCGCGCTCGCCTCCTGCACGTCCGGCCCCTCTCTGGAACACCAGGGCGAAGTCACCGGATCACCCGGCGACAGCAAACAGTTGACGATCGGCTCGGCCGGCTTCACCGAGAGCGATCTGCTGGCCCAGATGTACGGGCTCCTGCTCCGACAAGCCGGCTACCGCACCGACATCCTCTCCGTCACCAACCGGGAGATCTACGAGCCCGCGCTGGAGAACGGCCAGATCGACGTCGTACCCGAGTACGCCGCGACCTTCGCGGACTGGCTGAACGCCAAGGTCAACGGGGAGAAGGCACCCCCGGTCGGCTCACCCGACCTCACCACCACCATGACCGCCCTGCGGCGGCTCGCCACCCCCCGGGGCCTTGAGGTCCTCGCCCCGGGCAGGGCCGTCGACCAGAACGCCTTCGCCGTGTCCAAGGCGTACGCCAAGAAGCACGGACTGAAGACGCTCAGCGATCTGGGCCGATCTAAACTGCCCGTACGCCTCGCAGCAGGCGACGAATGCGTCCAACGCCCCTACTGCGAACCGGGGCTCAGGAAGACGTACGGGATCGACATCACGGCCGTCGACCCCAAGGGCGTCGGAACCACCCAGGCCAAGCAGGCGGTCCAGAGCGGTCAGGACCAGATGGTGCTGACCACCACCACCGACGCGACCCTCAACGAGTTCGGCCTGGTGATCCTGGCCGACGACAAACACCTCCAGAACGCCGACTACATCGTGCCCGTGGTGAACCGGGCCCGAGCCGGCAGTACGGGGGTGACCGATGCGCTCGGCGCCGTGAACACCGTGCTGACCACCGCCGACCTCGCCTCCCTCAACGAACAGGTCGACAGTTGGCGTCGACTGCCCGAAGACGTGGCACGCACCTATCTGGAGTCCAAGGGGCTCCTACGCGGCAACGGGACCTGACGCACGGCGCCCGGACGGCACACCGAAGGACCGAGCCGGCGCACCGGCCACGCGGGGTCCCAGAGCACGAGAGCCCAGCACGATCCGAAGGACAGGCCCTACGCGGTCGACCCTGATTGCAGCTTCTCCAAACGCCGCTGGAGCACCCGCAGCGCACCTCGCTGACGCCCCGGCACCGCGCGGCGCAGGGCGACCAGCCGCGGAGCGAGCTCCCGAGCCCTCGCCGGATCCTCGATCTGCTCCCACTGGTGGTGGGCGCGGTCCACGGCACCTTCGACATCCGACTCGTCCGCCGCCTGCTGCCGCGCCAGCCGGGCGTCCGCCACCGTCATCCACAACTCGCAGCTGAGTCCGGGCCGCTGCGCCAGCCGGGCCAGATCCGCGCGGACCTCCAGCCAGTGGATGGCCTGGAGGGAGTGCGGTCCGTGCGTCCTGAGTTCCTGCTGCTCCCAGGCTGCTGCCGCAGCGGCAGCCTCACCGTGGCGCCCGGCCCGTGCGGCGGCGAGGATCGCCGGGTGGGGGTCGTGCGGCACCGAAGCCGCCGCTGTTCTCGGCAGTGGCGGCACACCACCGGCGCGCGGCGCTGCGGAGACCGTGCCGAAGGCCGTCGCGCCGGCGGGGGCAGCAGGGGCACCCGAGCCGTTCGCCGTGCCCTGAGCCCTCGTGCCCTGAGCCTTCGGGGCCGGCACCGCAGCGATCGGCAGGGCGACCGTGGGGATGTCGCGCCGTGCCGGCGGAGCCCCTGCCCCTTCCCGTGTCGCGGCGGGCGCCGACGCCACCTGACCGGGTGCCGACCCGACAGGGCGCGGGCCGTCGCCGGCCGGCTCGGCGCCGTCGGCCGAAGGAACGTGCGCCAACAGCAACGCGCCCTCCATCCCGGCCTGGATCGCCGCCTGTTCGTGCAAGGTGGCCAGATCCGGACGTGATCCGCCACGCCAGACCGATGCGTACGCCCCGAGATAGGTGGGCACTGCCTGCTCCCTGCGTGCGGACGGCGCGACCCTCCCGTACAGCCGAACGCCCGGACCCAGATCCACACCGGTGTCGGCGAGTCGCGCCCAGGCGTCGGTATCAGCGACCAGATCGACGATGACCGTGGTGGTGCCCCGGGGCCTTCCCGTCAGTTCGGCCGCGAGCCAGTGCCAGGGCAGCCCCGTGTACCGCAAGGTCGAAGGAGCGCTACGGGCGAGCGCGAGATGCGGCAGCCGTTGCTTGCGGTCGAGTTGCAACTGTCCGGCGATGTAGAGGAAGAGGGGTCCGTCGGTGGCGGCAACCGCGCGGACGCGGGTCAACACGGTCTGTGGATCGAGCGGATCCGCCAGCTCGATCACCGTGGCGACCCGCGTACCCGTCAGAGCGCTCGGAGGAACGGCGGCCAACGCGGGCAGTACCGAACTCGCGTCCACCAGACGCCCCTTGCCCACCGGCGCGGCAGCGATCAGCAGCGCTGTTCCCAGCGTCCCCGTGTTTCCTCCCGTGATCAGCACACCTGCACCGTATCCGACCCGCAGCGCCCCGACGGCCCCGTACCAGGTCCCGGCAGCCTTTCGTGCGACTTCTCCCAACTGCCCCTGGAGAACGGCGCCTTTACCCCGCGCCATGCCCAGGACCCGACCGGACCACCGCGCTCTGTGGCACCCGGCACCGGGCGTGGCCTCATCGACCGCGCGAATCCGCCCCAGGCTGCGCAAGCCCGCCGTGGTGCATCGGTAGCGGCGCGCCGCCGTTCCGTTTCCCGCCGCTCGGGCCGAGCGGATTTCCGGGGCCGCGCCCAGGGCGGACACCCCCTCTAGTGTGATGCGCCTGAAATCCCCAGTGTTAGTCGGTACCTTGATGATATGGCGCATCCGGGTCCTTCTGCAGTGGAGATCGTGCTGTTTGATG